>DCFT01000073.1 GCA_002319885.1 Bacteroidales bacterium UBA1797 | reverse complement strand
ACAAAATATTCATTTTCATTACGTGGTCCGCCTGATCAACAAATTTGATAAACAGCATTTTATGAAATGCTTCTAAAAATATGTTGAAAATATAAAGCGCACCTTAATGAAGAAAATATTAATCATCTGTGTATTGATATTAACGTATCAGATTTCAAATGCACAAAACAAGCTGACAGGAAAAGTTACTGATGCAAAAACCGGAGAAGCCGTTGCAGGCGCAACAGTTTACATACCTGAACTTAAGACAGGAACAATCGCCGATGAAACCGGTACGTATAATCTTGAAAATCTTCCAAAGACCAGGGTAATAGTTCAGGTCAGTTTTCTGGGATATAAATCTATTATTGAAAATATCAATCTGGCAACTACCACATCAAGGGATTTTGCCATGGTACAGGCTATAACAGAGATGAATGAAGTTGTTGTTACCGGTTCATCAAGAGCCACCGAAATAACGAAAGCACCGGTTCCTATGATCACTGTCAGCAGTCGAGAATTGCAACAGAATTTAAATACGAATGTTATAGATGCAATAGCAAAGCTTCCCGGAGTCAGCGCCGTGACAACCGGTCCGAACGTATCAAAGCCATTTATTCACGGATTAGGGTACAACAGGGTGTTGACACTATATGATGGAGTGAGACAGGAAGGACAACAGTGGGGAGATGAGCATGGCATTGAAATTGATGAAAATGCAGTGGACCACATTGAAATAGTGAAAGGTCCTGCAAGTTTGATATATGGCTCTGATGCTTTGGCCGGGGTAATTAATATGCTGCCTCCACCACCGGTTCCTGATGGAACAATCAAAGGTCACATAGAAACAAATTACCAGACAAATAATGGTCTTATTGCAGCTCATGCTGCCCTGGGGGGTAACAAGAACGGACTCAACTGGGCAGGAGTAGTATCGCATAAACAAGCCACGAATTATCAGAACAGGTACGACGGCCGGGTTTATGGTACGGCTTTTAATGAGACAGACTTAAGCGGGCATGTTGGTTTGAATAAAAAATGGGGATATTCCGATCTCAACTTCTCTGTTTTTAACGATCTGCAGGAAATTCCTGATGGAAGTCGAGATTCACTAACCAGAAAATTCACAAAACAAATTACTGAAGCCGATACATTCAGACCAATTGTGTCCGATGCGGAATTAGATTCTTATAAAATTACGGTTTTACACCAGCATATACAGCATTACCGCCTCTATTCATCAAATAATTTCATTTTAGGGGATAGTAAACTGGGCCTGGTCTTAGGATATCAGCAAAATATCCGAAGAGAGTTCAGCCATCCTCAGTACCCTGACGTTCCGGGTCTTTACCTCAACCTGAAGACGTTTACTTATGATGTAAAATACACTGTTCCTTCAAGAGATGGCTGGGAAACAACCATAGGCCTGAATGGAATGTACCAGAACAACACGAACAAGGGAACTGAATTTATTATTCCTGATTATAACCAGTTTGAAATAGGACCATTTGTATTGATAACAGAAACAATTGGTAAACTGGATTTAAGTGCTGGCGCAAGATACGATACACGTGTTTTTAAGAATGATGCAATGTACACGCGACCAGACCCTCTGAATGGATTTGATAGGCAGGTGAATTTACCGGATACAGCCCTGGCAAATCGTCCATTCTATAGCTTTAATCATACCTTTTCAGGTATATCAGCCAGCTTTGGCGCTACTTATAATATTACAAAAAAATTAGTCATAAAGGCGAATATTGCCCGTGGTTTCCGTTCACCCAACATAGCTGAAATATCCGCAAATGGCGTTCATCCCGGAACACTAATCTACCAGATTGGGAATACCGCTTTCAAACCTGAATTCACCCTCCAGGAAGATTTAGGAATTTCCTATTTATCTGATCATATCAGTGGCACCCTTGACCTTTTTAATAATAACATTTCAAATTATATCTTCAATCAGAAGTTACTGAATCACCTGGGACAGGATTCGGTTATCATTAAAGGTAATCAGACTTTTAAATTCCAGCAGGCCAAAGCTCAGTTAAATGGCTTTGATGCAAATATTGATATTCATCCATATGACTGGCTTCACTTTGAAAATTCCGTCTCAGCTACCTATGCTTTAAATAAGGGAGGAAATGGTATTCAGATAAATGACAGTTCAAAATATCTGCCTTTCATTCCACCATTGCATACTAATACTGAACTGAGGACAAATATTAAAAGTAAGTCAAAGCATTTCAGCTCATTGTATCTGAAAATAGGCATGGATTATTATGCAAGACAGAACAGGGTTTATTCTGCAGATAATACGGAAACTCCCACCCCCGGATATGTTCTTTATAATGCCGGTATTGGTGCAGATATTACAGATTCCCGGGGAAAAGTGCTGGTCAGCATTAATGTGCTGGGAAGTAATATCACCAATGTTGCTTATCAATCGCATATGAGCAGACTAAAATATTTTGAGCCATATCCAAATAATCCTACAGGAAGAAGCGGCATCTACAATATGGGAAGGAATATAAGTTTTAAGATTACTGTTCCCCTGGCGCTAAAGTAAAAATTGCGAAAGTACTTAAATAATGGAGACTGGTCTGAGCTGATATTCAACTGGAAATGAGGAATGCCGGTTGATGAGCACTGATGTCAAAAATTAACTTGTTATAGCGAATGT
>DCFT01000113.1 GCA_002319885.1 Bacteroidales bacterium UBA1797 | reverse complement strand
AGAAAAATCCCGGCAAAAATGCCAAGCGTTACAGCCGCAATAATGATGATGCTTCTGAGTTTATTCCTCCACAAATTTCGCCAGGCAAATGAAAAAATCATTACTTTTTAATTTAAAGGTTAACTATGTAATGCTTTATTTATCTTAAGTCTATTGATATTAAAAACAGGGTACAGACCTATTATCAGTGTGAAAATCAAGATCGTCAGGCCCTGGTTAAGATACACCGATGGCATCATTGAAAACGACATTACAGGTTCAAAACCCATTTGCAACATCGTTTCGGCAGCTTGTCCGGTAAGTGAAATAGGATGCAAAGTGAAATACCAGGTGATAGGGATACTAACTATTATCCCTGATATTACTCCTACAAGACCAAGCAGAATAGTTTCAAGAATAAGAACATAACTCAGTTTATACTTTTGCATCCCTACAGCAATTATTACACCGAATTCTTTTTTCCTTTCAAGCATCATCATCAAAATCGTTCCGAATATGCCAAAAGCAATGACCATATAAAGTACACCTTTTATTATCATGCCAGAAGCGCGGTCACTATCGATCTCTTTCATCAGAATACTGTTGATCTCCTTCCAGTCCATAACCTCATAATCACTACCCAATTTTGATATAAGATTTCTTTTGACACTCTGCATGGCATCATTATTTTTGACCATTATAACGACAGATGTAAGCCTGTCAGGAGCTGAAAACAGATTCTGGCAATTTTTCAAATTCATATAAACCACAGTTCTGTCAAGTTCCGGAGAAGGTTGCTTAATAATGCCCCTGACAGGATATTTTCCAGCAGCTCCTATACCATGATATCCCTGGCTTAACAAAACAAGAGTATCGTTGATATCAAGTTTCAGATACCTGGCAAGAATGCTTCCCAATACTACGCCGGAATCATCCTGCGTCAGATAATTCCCTTTGGTAATTCGTTTCGACAGATTGGTGATTGCATCTTCTTCTTTTGGTGAAATTCCGATTACCATTACACCTTTTGTAATTTCTTCAGAAGAAGCTAAGGCATAATTTTCCAATCGCGGTGTAGTTGCAGTGATCCCTTTCACCAGAGATAATTTTGATTTTACCAGGGAGTATTCCAAAGAGTTGTTAATGACTTTATCATTCCAGTATCCTTTGCTGTGAACCTGTAAATAGCCCGAATAAAAATTTACTATAGTTTTGATATACTGGGCATAAGAACCTTCCTGCATTGAACTCATAATGGCTGACAAGATTACTCCGAAAAAAATGGAAGCAGTGGTAATCAGTGTCCTGCGTTTATTACGCCATAAATTCCGCCAGGCAAGTTTGAGGTAGTTTATCATAAAAACTTAAGTTTAGCTATTTTATTGACTTCATGTTCTGTTGCGAAAAAAAGCTATCGGGAATCGGTTGATCAAAGACCATATTAACTATACCTAGAATTGTTTTGTTGCCTTTTTTGTTCACAGGGCTTATTTCGAGTCTGGTTGGAATGTCCCGGTCGCCCATCCGTTTTATATTAAAAGCATTCATAACATTAACAAGACTGGAATCTTCGTCATAATATTCTGCTTTCAATTGATTAAATCCTTCAACGGTAATCCATGAAATTATTTTCCCCCATGTTACTGCTGCTTCAGGTAATGGTATAAGCTCTATCTTATAACACGCCTGATCCCTCACCTTTTCCATTCCCATCAATTTTTGAGTGTAATCAACCACTATCGAAGATTCTTTTACCAGGTCATCATTTGTAAAATCTGAGCCCATCCACGATTGCATCATCATTGAAGGGGGAATTTTTATTATGCGTTCAATTGAGGGAATCCAATTCCACATATCATACATGCGTTTCAGAAATACCTGACCTTTTTCTTTGGCAGGAGCCGAAATATATATTAATGAATACTCAGTACCTTTTGACCAGGATTTCATGGTAATACTTCTGGTCCAGTCAGGACGGACAATCGTTAGAGTCATTTCTCCCTGGCTTGTAAGGCCACGGCTCTTGTCGTCGGCTTTTTTTACAATCTCTTTTGCAGAAAGTTCCTGTGAGCAGCTTATCTGACAAGGGAGAAGCAGAATAAATACTATCAGACATTTAGTAATAGTAGTTTTGTTTTTCATAACCAACTATTTTTAACAAAGTAATAAAATTGATTGCGAACCATCGTCCCAATTTCAGAAATCAGGACAAATTTGATTTTAATATTTTGAAGATATGAAGAAATTTTAATTATTGTCAGTACCTCTATCTTCTTTTAGATGTGGCTTTTAATAAAATCACCGGGTGTAACCCCTGTAGACTCTTTAAAAATCCTGTTAAATGCAGATTTGGAATTAAATCCACATTCCAGAGCAACAGCCAGGATGGTTAAGTTCTTATATTCGCGGGAAAAGGACTTTTGTTTAAATTCTTCAACACGATAAGAATTTATAAATTCAAAAAAATTGCAGTGGAATTCACTATTTATCACTTTTGAAAGCTGATGTGGAGGTATGTCCATCAATTTAGACAAGTCATAAATTGTTAGCATTGGTTCGAGAAAGGGTTTCTTCATTTCCATTACCCGGGTTAATTGTGACGCCTCTTCCCTGTAATTTTTCGGCAAAGACTTTGTCGCAGGCTGGTGCGATACTTTTTCTAAAGTCTCTGAGGGTTCCAGATCATTATTGAAATTAAAAACCCTGCCCTGCTGATAGCCCCAATAGCCAAGGAAAAAGATAAATACAACCAGCATCAGAAAAAACAGATAATCGGCAAAAACCATCGAACGGTAATAATAGTAAGACACTAGTCCAATAGGGAATATGATTATCGTTATTCCGGAGAACAGAGTCAGTAAACGGCGTAACCACAATAAATCTACATTTTCGCGATATGAATATATTTGCAAAACCTTGTCCTTATAATCTTTCAGCGTTTTATAACTGGCATACACATAATAATAGAAATATCCTGTCATGAACAGGATAAACGGAAGGTAAACCAGAGGAACCAGTTCCACTCCTTCTATGAAACGTAATCTTTGTTTAGCATGGTATAACATGAATGATAAGCCTGCTAATTCTGATAAAATGATTAGTCCTGCATTCCAGAGTATAAAGCGTAAACCCGGCATCTTACCAATAGTTGCTTTGACATAAAAGTATAAAAGGACAGGATGAAAAGCATAAAAAGCGATTTCCAGACCGGCATACTGATAGTATGCGTTGAGGTCAATAAGATATAGGAAAGGAATAATCAATTGGGCAGATAAAATTATAAGCCATATCCCAAGAATTATGTCGGCAATTGTTTTGTTCTTTTTTGAAAAAATCAGCACGCTGAAGAACAGGGCGTTAACGGCACCCAATAGGTAAAACAATCTAAAGATTCTTAGCAATTGCATATTATAATCCAAACAAGTACTTAATACTGATGACTTTCAATTAAATAAGGATAAAATATATATCATAATATTAACTTTACGATTTTGTACGCGTATATTTTTCGGATATAAATGGCAAAAATAAAAAACTTTTCTTATTCAGTTTTAATCCTCACTTTAGCAAAAGTATCGGGATAATTAACATTAATAAAATCAATAAGTTGTTCTCTTATTTTTGTTCTTAAATCCCAGTTTTTTGAAGCATTTCTACTTGTAAGCAGAACCCTTACTTCCTTATATTTCTCTGTTGTACTGGTGACCTGAACGTTCCACATTCTTTTATCCCAGTCAGGATTATTGTTGAGAAATTCTGGCAATATGTTTCTGATACTTTCAACAGGAAAACTGTAATCAACGTATAAAAATACAGTTCCTGTTATATCTGCATTTGAGCGGGTCCAGTTTTGGAACGGCTTTTCCAGGAACCAGGTTACAGGTAGTACCAATCGTCTTTCATCCCATATTTTAACAACTACAAAAGTTAAGGATATTTCTTCAATTCTCCCCCATTCACCTTCAACAATAACAACATCATCGAGTCTGATAGGCTGAGTTATTGCAAGCTGTATACCAGCGAGGATCATTCCTATGCTTTTCTGTGCTGCAAATCCAATAATTATTCCTGCAATTCCTGCTGATGTAAGCAAACTTATTCCTATGCTTCTTACCTGTTCAAAAGTTAAAAGACCTGCAGCAAGTGCCAGAATAATAATTAATGAATTGATAATGCCTAAAAACACTTTGATCTGGGTCAGACTTCTGCGGGCATTCAGGTTATCTGAGATGTTTAAGTCAAGCTTGTTTTGCAAATAGTATGCAGCTGCTTTCACTGATCTTATTGAAATCCAGGCAATTGAAAAAATAAGCAGTAATGTATTCAGATGCAAAAGCAAAGAGAAAAAGGGCAATTCTTTAAGAAATATCTGAGTAAATATCTTTAGCAGGATCCAATAAAATAACCACAAAGAAGGTATCTTAAAAAGGCCCAGAATGAAATCATCAAGCTTCCCTGCTGTTTTTGATACCCGTTTTTTCAGAAATTTGAAAAAGAACCTGTATATGATAAATATTATTGCAAGTAATGCAATAAATGATGCTGTTGCCACTATAAGTTTTAATGTCTCTGCGCTTAAATACTGATTCATAAGTTTATCAATTTATATGATAATTCATAACGACAATTTCAACACAAATTTGCTCTGTATTTGCAAAATATACGAATTACTTTTATATTACACAAAGTTCAAAGAATATACATTCCGAAAATATGGTAAACGACGCTCATTTTGAAAGACTGGTAATTGCTGCATACCGGTTACCTTTTAAATTCAGTAAAACAAAAAAAGGATACAAAGCTGTTCAAAACTCAGGCGGACTTGTTTCCGCTATTCTGGCCTTATCGGAAAACTTTAAAAAAAAAGACTCCCGGGGATTTGTAAAAAAAACACTCTGGGCCGGAATTTCAGATAATCTGCCGGAAAATTTTTCATCAAAAAAATTCAATAATGAATATTTCGATATCATTCCGGTTAATTTAACTCAACAACTGAATGATCTGTATTACGGAGGTTTCTGTAATGACCTTATCTGGCCATTATTTCACTATTTCCCATCATACAGTGTTTTCAATACCGAGTATTATCAAGCCTATAAGGAAGCCAATGCAAAATTCTGTGATGAAATTGTAAAACTTATTAAACCTGGTGATTTTATCTGGATACATGATTATCAATTGATGCTTCTGCCTGAAATGATCCGCAAAAGGATACCTGGTGCAACAATAGGCTTTTTCCTTCATATTCCTTTCCCTTCATTTGAAATATTCAGGTTAATGCCGCGTAATTGGAGGGAATCAATTATTAAAGGCCTGTTAGGAGCTGATTTAATCGGGTTTCATACACACGATTATACACAACATTTTTTAAAATCTGTAAGAAGAACCACCGGTTTTGAATGCAGCCAGAATATTATTTATACTCCAAACAAGCTTGTAAAAGCCGACGCCTTCCCAATAGGTATTGATTATGATAAATTTCATAATTCATATCTCGACAAGAACGTACAGACAGAAAAACAAAAGATAAAAAATTACCTCTCCGGTCAAAAACTTATTTTCTCAGTTGACAGACTGGACTATTCCAAAGGGTTGCTATTGAGGTTAAAAGGATATGAAACATTTCTGGAAAAATATCCTGAATGGCACTCTAAAGTTATATTCAATATGGTTGTTGTTCCATCGCGTGACAATGTTGAAAAATATAAGGACATGAAAAAAGAGATTGAATCAGCCGTAGGGCGAATTAATGGCAGATTCAACTCGCTGGCCTGGCGACCTATTATTTATCAGTACAAATCTTTATTCTTTAATGAGCTTGTTGCACTTTACGATTTAAGCGATGTCGGACTAATTACGCCTTTGCGTGACGGAATGAACCTTGTTGCCAAAGAATATATAGCCTGCCAGAATGAAAATAAAGGAGTTTTAATACTGAGTGAAATGGCGGGTGCTGCTGCTGAAATGAATGAAGCTTTAATTATTAACCCTGCCGATACAATTGAAATAGCAGAGGCCATTCGTACTGCTCTTGAAATGAAACCTGCAGAGAAACATTTGCGGCTTGAAAGGATGCAGAACCGTATTTC
>DCFT01000021.1:16879-32406 GCA_002319885.1 Bacteroidales bacterium UBA1797 | reverse complement strand
GGATCGGTTATGACTTCTCACAGCTGCGACGGGAACTACAGAACATGGCTTGAAATATATCCTCATCAAAAATTCAGTGAGGGAGTAATGCATCCTGTATATTCCGGGATGCTTCATACCGAAGAAGCCTGGGACATGACCAGGGTAGTTATGAAAGGTGAAATACCTGAAGTTTCAGAGACATATTCCTTTCTGAATACAGCTTACCCTTGTCTGAATGAGAAGCAACTTGCAATAGGAGAAACAACCATTTACGGAAGAGAAGAACTTGTAAACTCAAATGGGATGTTCTACATTGAAGAACTGGAAAAGATCGTACTTCAAAGGTGCAAAACCGCAAGAGAAGCCATAGACCTTATTGGGAAACTGGCTGAAGAATACGGATATGCGGACCTGGCAGAGTGCATCACTCTTGCAGATCCCAAAGAGGTATGGCAACTGGAAATTGCAGGTTCAGGTAAAGGAAAACCTTCGGCTATATGGTGCGCTGAGAGAATTCCCGATGAAAATATTGGAATATGTGCCAATATTCCAAGGATATCTGATATTGATTTTAAAGATCATGACCATTTTATGTATAGCGCTGATCTGAAAAATGTTGCAAAAAATCTTGGTTACTGGGACGGAAAAGAACCCTTAAAATTCTGGAAAATCATCAACGGGAAAAAGCCTTTCTCAATCAGAGAATATTATGTCCTCAGTAAACTGGCTCCCTCATTAAATCTTTCATTTGATGCAGAAGAACTCCCATTTTCAGTAAAACCTGAAAAGAAACAGTCGCCTCGTGATATAATGAAGTTTTTCAGGGAAACTTATGAGGGAACACAATGGGATATGACTAAAAATCTGCTCATTACGGTTAAAACTAAAGATCAGAATGGAAAAGAAACTGAAAAGCAGGTTAAATCGTCTGTGATTAGTAACTGGATGAATAACGATATCCGAACCTTGCTTAACGAAATTAAACCTGGAATTGTCGATCGCCAAAGAACTATTGCCATTGCAGGCTGCTCCTATTCACATGTTATTCAATGCCGCGACTGGCTTCCGGATGAGGTCGGAGCTGTTGCATGGTTCTCATTTGATAACCCTGGTGAGAGCCCAAGGATCCCGATTTTTTCAGGAGTCTTAAACCTCCCGGCATCTTTCAATATCTGCGGTCAGCAACATTACAGAACTGATGCAGCTATATGGTCATTCCGTGAAGCCAACAGGCTTGCAACAGTAAACTGGGGAAAAGGAAGGACACTTATTGAACCTGCCGTGCAGGAATTTGAAGACAAAGCATTTGACGAGCTCCCGCTGGTGGAAAAGAAAGTAACTGAGCTTGTAAAGGATGGGAAAGATGACGAGGCAAAAAAATATGTTACAGCATACACCAACAGCTTCGCTGATGCAACAATGAGAAGATGGGAGGATCTGAAAACAACTTTGTGGGGAATGTTTGGCAGAGGCTTTTAAATTAAGATAAAAGTAATAAGACTAAGGGCAAGAAAACATTAATGGTTAAAAGTTCCTCTCATTGAAGAACTTGTCATCAGCGTATCACAGAGAGCGAGAGTACTGAAAAAAGTTGAGAAGCATACACACAGGTTTTTTAGTATCTTTGCAAACTGAAACAAACAGGTATGACATTGAAAGTAAGGGAGATACTGGAGAAAGAGATTTTTACCAGAAATGATATTATTTCGCTCCTTCAATCTGAAGGAGAAGACAGAACACTTCTGTTTAAAAAATCTGCAGAAGTAAAAGAAAAATATATTGGCAATAAGGTATGGTTCAGGGGATTAATTGAATTCTCAAATATCTGCAGCAAAGATTGTCTCTATTGCGGAATACGAAAAGGCAATACCAATTTAACAAGATACAATCTGTCTGATGAAGAAATTCTTACAGCAGCCCGCTTTGCTTATGACAATCATTACGGTTCAATAGCGCTTCAGTCAGGTGAGCTCGAAAGCAAATTCGTTACAGACAGGATTGAGAATCTTCTTCATAAGATAAAAGATTTGTCTGACGGAGAATTAGGGATCACCCTCTCAGTTGGTGAACAGGAACCCGATGTATACAAAAGATGGTATGATGCTGGTGCCCACCGCTATCTTCTCCGTGTCGAAGCGACAAATCAGTCGCTTTATAAAAAAATCCATCCCGAGGATTCCAGGCACGATTTCTATCGCAGACTTAGCTGTCTTAAAAGTCTGAAGGATATAGGTTACCAGACCGGTACAGGAGTAATGATAGGACTTCCATTCCAGACAATGGACGATCTGGCCGGAGACCTGTTGTTTATGAATGATTTCAATATTGATATGTGTGGCATGGGTCCGTATATTGAACATGTCGACACTCCTCTGATCGCATACTCAGGTGAGCTGATGTCACCCGGCGACAGATTTGATCTGACTCTTAAAATGATTGCCGTACTCAGGATAATGATGAAAGATATAAACATTGTTGCTGCAACAGCACTTCAGGCCATTGACGCCATAGGCAGGGAAAAAGCTGTTAAGATCGGCGCCAATATCCTGATGCCAAATATTACGCCGGGTAAATATCGCGATAACTATAAATTATATGATAATAAACCCTGTACAGACGATTCAACAGAAGACTGCCAAAGCTGTCTCGAAGCACGCATCAGTCTGGCTGATGCGGAAGTCATTTATGGTGAATGGGGAGATTCAAAACATTATGATTTGAGAAGACGGCTTAGTGCAGAAAACTAAAACGCTATAAAATTATTCTTTTTTGATTCGTTGAATGACGATCCTGGAATTAGTGCAATAAGTATTTGCGAATTGCCAGTCAAGCTTAACAGGCAAAGGAAAAGTCTCTTTTTGAAGATCAATATTTGAATTATCCGGTAAAGTATCAAACAGATAGGTTGCACTATCAATCTGAATAAACCATCCTCCGCAGCATACGCATGCTCTGATGTCGGGGCCTGTTATAATACCTCTTGATTTATATTCATTATCCTTCTCCTTATTGCAGCACATAAGTACCAGAAGCAGAGCAAAAATTGTTGTAACTGACTTTGTATTCATAGCAATTTTGTCTTAATTATAAGGATGACATCCGACAGTTCAGATAATGATCATCTCCATAAGGAAATATATCAATAATCATACCAGCTATAAATCAGAAAACCATAGTCCTTACATGTACCTGATCAAGTGCTTTAAGATCTTTTTCCAAAAGACTGCGTTGTTGTTTATCACCTTTAAGTTCGAGAATTATCAGCCCTGCCGGCTCTCCGAAGAAAACTTCGTTGACGCCCATACGTGTACGTATATTACAGCCATATGAGGTAAGAAGTTTTTGTACAGATAAAATTACCGATGGATTTCTTTCTGTGAGAATACCCAGTATCTCAACATTGTTATCAGAAGATCCGGTATTAATGGGCTCTTTTTCAGAGGTAAAAATCATTTCACGTAACTCAATTCCCTCCAGGGTTCTTAGTTCAGAACTCAGTTTTTCAGTATCTGACGGATCGCCGTTAAGATGAAGAATAATATAGGCCTCACGACTGCAAAGTTCATCGGTGACTTCATGGAATCCGAGCCTGGTAGTTATAACAGTTGCATGCCTCGACAAAATACCCTGGGTAAGTCCGGCTTCTTTTATCCTGTCGATGATTTTTATTCCTAGAACTTTTATCATGGTGATCGGTTTATTGTGATTAGCGAATGTTAAGTATTAGTTAGAAATACAGATCCCTCTCCCCCTTCCTGATCTTTTCAATTTTTTCCCTTGTGCTAACGGCTATAGCGGCATCGAGTTTCTCAAGACTTTTATCTATAGCTTTCCATCCCTTTTCGACAGTTTCTCCCTGGGCATAATCGCAGATATATTCCGATAATGTCAGAATTGCATTAGGAGTACAGTATCTTTTTATAAATCCAGGTACAGAGAACTCCATAAAATGTTCTCCTGTACGACCCATTCTGTAACATGATGTGCAGAATGAAGGCAGATAATCATTATCCAGGAGTTCATCAACAACCTCTGCCAGTGACCGGGCGTCATTTACCTTGAATTGTTCACGATTCAGATTTTGTTTTTCATTTTTTGTATCAGCGTAAGATCCTATTTCGAGTTTTGTTCCACCATCTATCTGTGAAACACCAAACTGCATCGTTTCCTTTCTGACAGCCGGTGCTTCCCTGGCGGTAAGTATTAATCCGGTATAAGGAACTGCCAGTCGCAGGATTGCAACCAGTTTCTTAAAATCTTCATCACTGGTTTCATATTTACCGTCGATATTAAGCGCTGAGGCATCTTTTATACGCGGGAAGGATATTGTGTGAGGACCGACATTATAGCATGCTTCCAGGTGATTTGTATGGCGAATAAGACCCATCACTTCAAATCTCCAGTCGTAGAGGCCAAAAAGTGCACCTATTCCGACATCGTCAATTCCTGCTTCCTGTGCACGGTCGAGCGCTGTCAGACGATATTCATAATCTCTTTTTTTCCCTCCGAGATGATACCATTTATAGGCCTCAGGATGATATGTTTCCTGGAATATCTGATAGGTACCTATACCAGACTCTCCGACGGTTCTGAATCCTTCAATGTCAAGAGGAGCTGCATTTATGTTAACTCTTCTTATTTCGCCATGGCCTTTTTTCACACCATAAACAATTTTAACCGTATGGGCGATATATTCAGGTGAATAATCAGGATGTTCTCCATAAACCAGTATCAGTCTCTTTTGCCCGTTATCCTCAAGTGCCTCAACTTCAGTTACTATTTCTTCATCGCTCAGGGTTTTCCTTATTGCATCCGCATTTGTAACTCTGAATCCGCAATACTGGCAATTATTGACACATCTGTTTCCAACATAAAGAGGTGCAAAAAGCACTATTCTGTTTCCATATACTTTTTCCTTTAATTCTCGGGCTCCCTGCTTTATCTCATCAGCCAGACCCGTTCCAACTGAATTAATGAGAACAGCTGTCTCCTCCATTGTGAGCCTTTGCTTATCAAGCGATTTAGCAATAACATCTCTTACTCTCAGCTTATCGGGTTTGGTGTTGTTAATCAGATTCCATATCTCTTCAGGATCAATGAATGGCTTCATCCGCTGATCGGGAATGCTTAATTTTTCAGGTGAAAATTTCATTAAATAATATTTTAAATTAAAATCATATAATACTTCAAAAAACACATTCGGTTTTCTTCAATCTTTTTTCACAGACTTTTCTGTGACCCGCACCTCTATGGTTGGCATGACTGGAAGAAATTAATAACAGGGCAAATTGATTTGGGTCTCCAGGTCCGGAATTTCTACCCTGCCAAATAATCTGCAAAGATAATCAACATATGGCCTTTTGGAAACGATTTCTGCTAATAAATCAGATCAGATATTTCATCAATTGCCATATTTATTTTTGAAACTGACCTGCTATCGGAAAAATTTATTGCTCCATGTATCATCTTATGAAAAGAAACTGTGATTTTATCATTATCAGCAGAATGTTTAGTATCGAAGATATTAAGAAGCACCTCCGATGTAAAATCATTTCTCCTGTGAATGATTACCATTCCTTTTGAATTAAAAAGAGACGAACCGACCGAAACTGCGTAAATCCCTGGTAAAGGCAGGATTTTACATTCTTCAGTAAGAGGAATCTTAACCATTGAGGGTAAATTAAGATTATCATCCAGCTGATAAATTACAGGTTTGCCTTTTATAATATAGTAGTGATCGAGATATGCATTTGCTCTCTGAATATAACCCTCGCTTATAGCCTCACGGATTCTTGTAGAACTCACTGTTTCGTGGTAGACCTCCTGTTCAGGAATCTCCTCGGCTTCAAAATGATATTTTCCCTGCCAGTTCCATAATTGTTTATAATCACCTTCCTTATTAAATCCAAAATGATGGTTAAAACCAACAACAACAACTTTTGTATTAAGCATGCCATGAAGATAATCTCTCACAAATTGCTCACTTGTAATCTTGGAAAATTCTTTTGTAAATTCAACAATAATAACATTTTCCAGTCCTGCCTGCTCAAGGAGATCAAGTTTCTCTTCCTGGGAATTAATCAGTTTAAGATCTTTCCCTGCAGTATCGGGGTAAAGGACTTTCCGGGGATGAGGATCAAAAGTGATCAGAACTGATTCCCCGTTATATTTCTCCGCCAGCATCCTGAGCCGGTTAAGAATAGTCTTATGACCTATGTGAACCCCGTCAAATGATCCGGTTGTGACAACCGGATTTTTTATTTTTATTGCTTCCTCAAAACCTTTAAAGATCTTCATGTCAGACTCTTGCCCTAAATTTTATTTTCCTTTACAAAGTAGGCAACTTTTTCGATTGAAGTGATCATGTCATATTCCTCGAGATAGACTCCTGAGGGAACATTCAGAGGAGTGGTAGTAAAATTCATAATACCTTTTATACCGTAACGTACCACCTCTTCGGTTAATTCACGGGCGAAATCAGGAGGGACTGTCAGTATTGCGATTCTGATATCCAGTTCTTTGATCATTCTTTCGATATCATTGTACGGATAACATTTCACGCCCGAAATAACTTTATTTATTTTCTGCGGGTCATTATCAAATGAGGCTACAAGGTTAAGCTTTGACCGTTTCCCTTTAAAATAACCTGCTACGGCCCTTCCCAGGTTTCCAATCCCGATCACTGCCACATTCATACTCGAGTCAGAATCTATTATCTTACCAATAGTATCTATTAGCTCCCGGACATCATATCCTTTTCTAAGAACACTCGAATATCCAATCAGCATAAGGTCGCGCCTGACCTGAACAGCCGTAATGTGAAGCCTGGCAGCCAGATCGTGTGAAAAGATGAAGTTTCTTTTTTCGTTAAGGCATTCCAGAAGTGTTCTTCTGTACTCGCTAAGCCTTTCTACGGTTTTTCCAGGTAATTTCATCATATTTATCAGGTAATGGTTATTGGTTTTTTAGGTAATCTTATTGTAAATACTGTTCCTACATCAGGAGTACTGTCAACCTTTATCGTACCATGGTATAACTCTACAACTTTCTTAACAATTGATAATCCCAGTCCGCTTCCTGAGATGTTCCTTGTCTTTTCATTCTTTATTCTGACAAACTCAGCAAAGAGATTTTCCGTATCGTTTTTTGTAATACCTATACCTGTATCAGAAATTATCAGAATTGCTTCGCTGTCGGAACTATCGATTACTATATCTGCCTTGCCTCCAATTTTGTTGTATTTAACTGCATTTGAGATGAGATTATTAAAAACAATTTCCATATCACCGGGGTCAGCCATGATAATAACATCGGATCTTACATCGAGATTAATGTTGACATCCATCTGGATAGCATATGGCTGAACTGTACCTATAGCTGATGCTGCCACTTCTGCAAGGTTCACTTCCTCAATCTTCTCCTCTTTTCTTTCGAGACGTATTTTTGTGAAATCCAGCAGATCCATAATAAGGTTTCTCATTCCCTGTATCCTCTGCAATGACCTTTCGATGGGTGTGGCGTAATCATCAATCAGTTCACCGGCCTGTTTCCCCTGCATCATCCTGAGATAACCCTCCAAAGCATTCAATGGAGCCTTTAATTCATGCGACAAAACGGAGAGAAACTGATATCTGATCTTTTTCCCGTCTTGTTTCATCTTGTTAGTAATCCTTTTGAGATACTGTTGTTTGGTTATATTCTCAATACTCGATTTTAGTTCCTGTGGAGTGAATGGCTTCGGAATAAAATCTATTGCACCGTCGCGGGTCGCCCGTATTGCAACATCGAGAGAAGCATAAGAAGTTATCATTGCTACAACAATATCATAATTTCTTTTCCGTATATACTCAAGCACTTCAACTCCCTGTATGCCAGGCAACTTATTATCCAGTAAAAGAATATCGGGCATATCGCGCTCAAGAATAGCTATCCCATCCTCTCCTGTTGCAGCTTCTGTAACATTATATGTATAATCTTCATCCATGAATGGATAGGTAACATGAAAATTATTAAGTATCCGGGATACTCCCGATCTTATCCCAGGCTCATCATCAATAACAAGTACTTTTAGAACTGCCATTTTATAGTTTTAATAATTTCATAATTTCCTGGTCGAGTTGTTCAGGCCTTATGCCTTTTTCAAGGTATTTGTCAGCTCTTATCCACGATTTTTCCTGCTCGGAATCGATACTGAATGACAAACCTGTTTCGTGAGATACTGCTGTAGCAAGAATAACGGGTACATCAGGATATTTTCTCTTTATCTTGTAGCATAAGATGAAACCACTGTCATCACTTTCCATCATCAGGTCAAATATTGCAAGATCGGGTTTGAATTTAGCAATTACTGATTCTGCTTCAGCCTGACTCTCAACAGCAACCGTTTTGTAGCCTGCCTTTTCAAGACTAAAAACTGTCTGAAAAAGATAATCCGGATCATCATCAGCAACAAGTATTGTTATATCACTCTTCTTCATCTTTCCACAAATTTCTAAAAATTCTTTAAATCAACCGGTTATTATGATAAATATGAGCATTGTTATTTTATTAACATTGGGCCCTGATTCCAGCTTTTTGGTTCCGGGTAAAATTATAAAAGTCTCTTAGTCTCTTAGTCTCTTAGTCATCCTTCCCCCTTTCTACTCTTTTCGTCTCGGCAACACGATTTTAAAACTAGTACCTGTGGCACCTTTGTCTGGATTATCATTCGAATTTGCTGTTATCTGCCCTTTATGCATCTTAACAATTCCGTAGGCTGTTGCAAGTCCGAGACCAGTTCCTTTACCTATGCTTTTTGTTGTAAAAAATGGTTCAAAAATCTTTGCCCTGTCCTCTTCCCGTATACCTGTTCCTGTATCACTTATTTCGATAATTACATCACTTAGAGTATCTTCCATTTTAATATTTACTGTTCCACCGGCAGGCATAGCATCAAATGCATTCTTTAGAAGGTTTGTAAGGACCTGCATCATCTGTTCCAGATCAAGCATTGCTTCAGGATTTGTGGTGCGGTCATCAATAATAATTTTTATTTTAGCAGGAATAATAAGACTTTCAAGGCTATGATTGACAAGCTCTTTAATACTCACATTCTGATGGTTCACCTGATTCTTGCGAGCAAAATTGAGAAGTCCTGCAACGATCTTCTTGCATCTGCCAGCCTGGTCAACTATCAGCTTAAGATCTTCTCTTACAGGATCTCCTTCTTTTGATTCTTCCAACAGGATATTGCTATACATTATTACCACACCGAGAGGATTATTAAGCTCATGCGCAATGCCTGCTGACAACTGACCCATATGAGCCAGTTTTTCTGATTGTTTTAAAGCCTGTTTCATGGAAGAGAGCTTCTCATTAGACAAAGCCAGGTCAGTAACCGATTTGTGAAGTTTTTCGATAGTATAAGGAAGACACATTTCAACTTCGGCCAATCCTTTTTTGATAGCTATTGCGTGCTCAATACAACTTTCATAACCGCATGCACCGCAATCAAGCTGATCTTTCTTTGTCTTCTTACCCATCCTGATAAGAATGTCATTAACATCATACTCATCGAGAGTTTCTATTTTGTGATCAACAGGCTTATGCTTGACCGAGAGATCCAGCGTGATGAATTCATCAAAATATTTTTGCCAGTTCTCAGAATCAATATTCTCCATTTTACTATTGGCATAAGAGCTTACCAGCGATCTTCTGTTGTACTGTCTTCCATTTTTTGACAGACCTGGTCCCATAATACAACCCTCACAGCAAAGCAGTTCCATATGCTGGTTCTTAATCAGCCCTGCTTCAAACTCTTTCAAAGCGCCCTGAAAATCTATTCTTCCTTCTGCAGCAATAATATTTCCCGTAATTGCATTATCACTGATCTTAGCTGTCTGAAGTAATCCTCTTGCAACAGGAAAGATAGCGCCCCTGCCTCCCACAGGCTGATCAAAATCAACCGGGGTACAGCTATCTGCAGTGATAGCTTTGTCGGCCAGCATATCTCTTAACTCCGTAAAAGTTATTGCCTCATCAATTTCAGTACTTTCGGCTTTCTTCGCCACACACGGGCCTATGAATACAATTTTTGTTTCCTTTCCATATTTCTCCCTTATAACTCTGCTCATTGCCACCATAGGCGATACAACCGGAGCAAGATTATCAACCAGGCCAGGGTGATAAAATTTGACATAGTTTACAATCGATGGGCAATCAGATGAGATATAATAATTTTTACTTTCTGATACCAGTCTTTTATACCTGTCGGCAACAAGGTCAGCCCCAAATGATACCTCTGCAACATACTCAAAACCAAGGTCTTTTATCATCCCAACAAGAATGTGATAATCAGGGATATCATAAAACTCAGCTGGAAAGCTTGGGGCCACAATAGCCGCTACATGTGAATTACTTTCAAGAAGTTTAACAACTCTGTCGGTTGTATTAAGAAAGACTTTTGCCCCCTGACTGCATACCTTAGTACAATTTCCACAGGCAATACACCTTTCGTCAATAACCTCAGCCTGGCCACCCACAATACGTATGGCTTTGGCAGGGCATTCTCTTACGCAGGTATAACAAGTACGACAAAGTTCCTTAATAGTATAAACCAACATATTAAACCTTTTATTTTGTCATAATAATACATTTCTTTTCTCAAAATGAGTAAAGAATATTTTTTTATCGGCAATTTCGGCATTGTCCTTCAGAAGTTTCTCGTATAAATTTATGAGAGAAAGCGACTTACATGGCAGGTTAATTGCTTCCGTCTCATCAGCCTGGTAAACCAGTTTTGATCTGTTCCTGATTTCATCTTTTGAGGGACTGAACGGTAATCCTGCTCCGTGTACGCATCCTCCCTGACATGTCATCACTTCTATCAGGTCATACTTTTTGCCAGCTGTAATTGATGCCTTTAACTTTTCAAGACCTGTAAGACCATCGACAACAGCTACTTTAATCTCATCCTCTCCTATTAGTACTGACATTTCCCTGAAAACACCTCCCAACCTTAGTTTTTTAAATATCTGTTTGTCGGTCTCTTTCTTCATTTTCTGATAATAGTATGTCCTGATGACACCCTCTGCAATTCCTCCGGATACCTCAGCAAGTATTGCTGATGAACTCCTGCCCGACATTGGTTCATCGGCAGGCTCGTGTTCAATGTTTGAAGTATCAATACCATATAATCTGATAAGTCGTGCCAGTTCTCTCACTGTCAGAACGGAGTCAACGTCACTTATTCCTTTTCTCATCATCCCATCGCGGCGGGCTTCAAATTTCATTGCCATACAGGGCGTTGCAGATACCGAAAAGATCTCTTCCGGTTTAACCTTTAACTGATCAGCAACGAGGGTCTTGATCAATACACCGCTTATCTGTTGAGGTGACTTTACCGTCGAAAGCTGTGGAATAACAGAAGGAATAAACTGTTCTGCATATTTTACCCATGCAGGACAGGCAGAAATATACAAAGGCTTATCTGATTTATTTTCAATTTTTCCGGATAGTTGATTTGCGATTTCGGTAATACAAACATCGGTGCCCAGACCTGTTTTATAAACCTTATCGAAGCCTATTTTACGGAGAATTGTATTCAGTATCTTATCAAATTCGCGTGTATATCTCATTCCAAGTTCTTCAGCTATTCCATATACCACCATCGAAGAATACTGAATGACCTTTACAATTTCAGGTTTATTAAGATATTCCTGCACTTCTGTAATGTTGTGTTTCTCATGAAGCGCGCCAGTAGGGCAAACCAGAACACACTGGCCACAATGAATGCAGCTTGAAAAGTTGAAGTCCCTGTCCATTGCAGCTCCAACATGTGTTTCTCTGCCTTTATTAATAAAATCGAGGGATGTTGCTGTAATTACCTCTTCGCAGACTCTGACACACCGTCCACAAAGAATGCATTTTGAGAGTTCACGTATTATTGCAGGGCTGGACTGATCGAGACGCGGTTTAATCTTTCTTCCCCTGATACGGCGTTCCCGTATATTCAGTTCTTCTGCGAGACGCTGAAGCTCACAATTCAGATTCCTGTCACAGTACAGACAATCGTCGGGATGGTTTGACAAAAGCAATTCAACTATTGTTTTACGTGCGGTTATCACCCTTGGCGAATGAGTTTTTATTCTCATCCATTCTTCCACGGGCTGAGAACAGGCAGTAACCAGCCGGTCGCGACCTTCAACCTCAACAACACACATCCTGCAGGCTCCTGTTGGCGTAAACTCCTTCATCCTGCAAAGAGTTGGTATAATTATCCCGTTGCGATTAAGGGCCGAAAGTATAGTTTCTCCTTTTTCGGCCTTGATCTTTTTATTATTTACCTGTATTGTAAAAAGCATAAAAGCTATTTAACGTTTATTGCACTGAACTTACATATATCGAAACATATACCGCAACCTATACATTTTTCTTCAACGATGAAGAAGGGCTGCAGTCGTGTTCCATAAATCGCATTAACAGGACATTTTGCAGCGCATGCCGTACAACCGGTACATTTGTCAACATCAATTGAAAATGTTCTGAGTCCCCTGCAGATATTTGCCCTGCATTTTCTGTCAAAAATATGTTCTTCAAACTCATCTCTGAAGTTCTTAAGAGCACTGATAAAAGGATTCGGGGCCGTTTGTCCGAGTCCGCAAAGAGAAGTGTCTTTCATCACCGAAGCAATTGTTTCGAGTTGCATCACTCCTTTAAATCTCTCGAGAGTTGTACCTGATTCCTCATTTAAAGGCTTTCGTATAACACTTTCAAGGATCTCGAGCATTCTGCCTGTTCCTTCGCGGCATGGAATACATTTTCCGCAACTTTCATTACGGATGAATTCCATATAATATCTGACAAGATCAACCATACATGTGCTTTCATCAATTATCACGAATCCTCCAGCACCCATTCCAATTCCTTTTTCCTTCAGCTCATCATAATCAATAGCGATATCGAGGTTCTCGCTGGTGATAAACGAACCCGTAGCTCCACCCAGCTGAATAGCCTTAAGCTCCTTTCCATCTTTTATACCATCAGCAATATTTTCCAGTATTGTCCTGATAGTGGTTCCCATTTCTATTTCGACAACACCCGACAGGCGGCCTTTTCCTGCAAGAGCAAATACTTTTGTTCCCGGACTGTTTAATGTTCCCAGTGTCCTGAACCATTCCGGCCCGTTTTGCATTATCACCGGGACATTCATAAGAGTCTCAACATTGTTAATAACAGTTGGTTTTCCAAATAAACCGGCAGTAGTAGGATAAGGGGGTTTGAGCTGGGGCATACCCCTTTTTCCTTCGAGAGTATTTATCAGCGCTGTTTCTTCGCCACAGACAAACGCTCCAGGTTCAATACGTATTACTACTTCGAGATTATACCCGCTCGAAAATATATTATGACCGAAGAGTCCGTATTCCCTGCTTTTGTCTATTGCTTTCTGTAATCTGTTTTTTGCATGTTCCGAACCAGATCTCATAAATATTATTGCATTCGAGGCTCCGATTGCATATGCAGCTATCGCAATACCTTCGATTAAGCGGTGAGGATCACTCTCAAGTATTGTTCTGTCGGTAAAGGCACCGGGGTCACTCTCTTTTGCATTACAAATCAGATATCGTGCATTTGAAGTTGTATTAAGAGCATGTTTCCATTTTAACCCGGTAAGATAACCGCCTCCACTCCTGCCTCTGAGCCCGCTTTTCTCAATAATATCGCATACCTCTTCAAAGGTATAATGTCTGATAGCTTTGATATAGGCCCTATAGCCACCACGGGCGATATATTCTTCAATACTTTCAGGATCGTAACATCCACAATTGCTCAGAACAACTCTTTTCTGGTGTTTAAAAAACGGCAACTCATCCATAAAGGGGATCCCCGGCCATAATTCAAATCCTTTTGTACCTGTCTGTCCGGCAAGATCATCCTCATTTATATCATTATGAAAAACTCCATTAAGCAGGGGTTCAACCTTCTCCTCTGTTATATTCCTGAAGAAAAGCTTATTCTTACCCGGGATGTGAATGCAAACCAGAGGTTCGAATGTAGCAGGACCCGTGCATCCCACATGCACCAATGATGCTGACTTCTGATTATCCTTTATATAAGTCTCAACAGCTAAACAGGTTTTTTCCGATCCGGCTATTATACTGCTTGTTCCGGAGGAGACAAAAATCAACGGTTTGTCAGTTTTTTCACGTCTTACCTGCTGTAAAACTTTCTCTGTTTCTGGCAATAATGTATCGGATTCAAACGTAAGAACCCTTTCAATCAGAAATGTCTTTATATCTTCCATCGGGAAATTCTAATTGCATTAGTCGTTCTCAAGAACATACTTTAGTCTTTTAATCAGTTCCGGAATCTGTTCAGATTTAATATGTGTATGATATTGCCCGTTTACATTTATAACAGGACCATTGCAGCAGCCACCCATGCATGATACTATCTCATAGCTGAAATTACCATTCCTGGTCGTCTGTCCCGGCAGTATTCCCAACTCTTCTTTTATCTTATTAATTATTGATTGTGAGCCATTAAGGAAACACGAAGTTCCATTGCATATCCTTATCTGAATTTTCCCTGCGGGAATAAATCTGAATCTGTCATAAAATGTGGCAAGTCCATAAATCTTCGTAGTGCTGAGACCAAGGAAGTTACCTGTCTTTACAATGGCTTCTTCAGAGAGGTACCCCATGTTTTCCTGAATTTCCTGCAGAAGAGGAATAAGATCTTCTCTTTTTCCTGACTTGTATTTATTAAGAACCGAATCTATTGAGTTTGCCATTACATCGTTTTTGTTTTACCCCTTTTCCTCTACTGCTTAAGAGCGATGATCTACTCCTTCTCCCCCTGTGGCCAGGTTGGGATGGGGCCAAAATAGTAACAATTTTAAAAAACGCTTTATTATCAGTCACAAATATAATTTATTTTATTGTTAATAAATAAACAATGTTAATTAATTAACAATAAATTAAAAAATATTATCTGAATAAAATTATCAGTTAAACTATTGATTATTACCAATTTACTAAAGATACTAGGTTCTTTTAAAATTATTTATCTTCATATTAAATAAGAATAACTGCAATTTCCAGAGTGAAATCTGGGAACATAAGAATCTCTGGCGTTTATGACAGCTCAGAAAAAAATATTACTTTTGAAGTTGTTGTTTATTTTTGAACAGTAAGAAAATGACTCAGAGAATTGAGATGCAAATCTGTTTAGGCAGTTCATGTTTTTCGCGAGGAAATAAAGATGTAGTGATGTTCATAAAAGAATATCTGAGAAAAAACCATCTCGATGACAAAGTTATTTTCAGAGGAGCCCGTTGTATGGGGCGCTGCAGTGATGGTCCGAATTTAAACATTAACGGAGTAACTCTCGAGGGAATCACACTTTCAAAAATAGAGAGTATTCTGGAAAAAGAATTTGCCGGATTAGTGTAAGTGAGCTTGGAGTAAGCTAAGGTTTAAAGTGTCTGAAATTGAAGAAAATGAAAGAAAAACTACTGATAATAATTCTTAACACTCCTGGTACTTTAGTCACTTTAGTCACTTTAG
>DCFT01000021.1:0-16596 GCA_002319885.1 Bacteroidales bacterium UBA1797 | reverse complement strand
CTTTAGTCACTTTAGTCACTCTAGCCACTCTAGTCACTTAAAATATTAGTATGACAAACAGGAATCCAGTTGTATATATTAATGACGAAAAATGCAGAAATTCATATTCGTGTGTAAGGGTCTGTCCTGTAAATGCCATCGAAGTCAAACCCCAGAGGGCACATCCATACATACTTCCTGACCGGTGCATTGGTTGCGGACTTTGCTATGTTACCTGTTCACCACATGCTATTGAATTCCGCGATTCAAAGGAAGAGGTAAAAAAGCTTCTGGCCTCGGGGAGAAAAACCGCTGCACTAATTGAACCAAGCATTGCATCGGAGTTTGATGATATAACCGATTACAGGAAGTTCGTTGCAATGATCAGATCACTTGGGTTTGACTATGTTCATGAAGACTCCTTCGGAGTTGATCTGATAGCGGCAGCATATGCAAACCTTTTCCTGAAAGCTGAAGGAAAGTATCTGATAACAGCAAACTGCCCTGCTATTGTTAAGCTTGTCGAGAAGTTTCACCCTGAGCTGGTTCCTAATCTGGCGCCACTGGTTTCCCCGATTATTGCCACTGCTATGGTTGTAAAAAGGCTATACGGTCCGGAAGTAGCAACGGTACAGATCGGTCCATGCATTGATGCAAAAGATGAATCTCTTATTTATGATTCAGGAAATCTGGTAGATGGAGTACTTACTTTTGTGGAACTACGAGAACTATTTGAAGAATTCAAGATCCAGGAGAGACTGGTTAAAATGTCCGACTTTGATCCACCTCATGGCAACTGGGGAGCGTTATATCCTTTGCCGGCAGGGATTATCCAGGCAGGTGGAATAAAAAGGGATATGGTTTCCAGCAGGGTAATCACAGCTTCGGGAAAAGAAGAAATACTTGAGGCAATAAATGATTTTGACAAATATATTGATACTATCCAGCACCACTTTAACCTTTTCTTCTGCCACGGATGTTTACTCGGTCCGGGCATGCAACATCACAACGAACGTTTCAGGAGAAGGGCACTCGTGCGCAGATATGCTGAAAAAAGAGTAAGCAAGCTTGATAAAGCTCTCTGGCAGAAAAACATGGAAAAATGGTCAAAAATTGATTTCTCAAGAACCTTTATTCCTGATGATCAGAGAATTCCTGAACCACCTGAAGAGGCTATAACCGAAGTTCTTAAAATTATCGGCAAAAACAACCCTGATGAGGAATTAAACTGTGGCGCATGTGGGTATCCTACATGTCGCAACTTCGCTTCGACAGTTGCAAAAGGGCTTGCAATACCTGAAATGTGCCATACCTTCAATCTGCGAAATAAGCAGGAGTATATTGAAACACTTAGACAGACCAACAGGAAACTTGCAGAGACAAAAAAAGCTCTCAAAGAATCCGAAGAACTTGCCAGACATGAAAAAGACATTGCCCAGAATGCCTCTGACATGATGAATAATATGCTCGAGAAGCTTCCTACAGGAGTAGTGATTGTGGACAATAATCTGAAGATACTTCACTCCAATCAAAGTTTTATAAACATAATAGGTGAAGATGCAAAAGCTATATCAGATATCATACCCGGCCTGGCAGGAGCCGATGTGAAAACACTTATCCCATTCAATGTTTATAATATGTTCACCTTTGTTATAAAGGAAGATGAACCTGTAGTAAGCAAGGATGTACATTTTGAGGACAAAATGCTGAATATTTCCATCTTCCCGATAAGAAAAAATAAGATTTGCGGCGCGATAATACGCGATCTGTATTCTCCTGAAGTACAGGGAGAAGAGGTTACCAGCAGGGTAAGTGAGGTGATCGATAAAAATCTGGAAATGGTTCAGAAAATAGGATTTCTGCTTGGCGAAGGAGCTTCTGAAACCGAGCAGATGCTGAACTCCATAATTGAGTCGTATAAAACAAAAAGCGCTTATAAAAAACCCAATCTGAAATAAGCTTAATGAACAGAAACTTTTTCATAGAGGTTAACAGTCAACAAAGGAACTACGATGGTGAAAGGATAAGCGGCGATGTATTTCTCTACAGGTATATAAAAGAAGAAGACAGGGTAATAGCTGTTCTTTCAGATGGTATGGGACATGGAGTTAAAGCTAATATCCTTGCCACTCTTACTGCAACAATGGCTCTTAATTTTACGAGGGAGCACAAAGAGGTTGACCGCATTGCAGAGATAATAATGAATACTCTTCCGGTTTGCAGTGAAAGGCAGATCAGCTATTCAACTTTTACAATAATTGATATTGAAAACACCGGTAAAGTAACAATTCTGGAATACGATAACCCATCGTGTGTGATTTTAAAAGGAAACCAGGTTTTTGATCCTTCATGGAAGAAAGTTGTTCTTAATAAAGGCAAAAATTCAGGTAAAGTGCTGAAAACATGCACGTTTTTACCCGAAAAAGAAGACAGAATTATTTTCTGCTCCGACGGTGTTTCTCAAAGTGGCATGGGTAGCGAACAGTTACCTTTTGGCTGGGAGAGAGAGAATATTTCATCTTATGCTGCATCCCTTGTAACAAGTGAATCATCTATTTCGGCCATTATGCTTGCAGGAAAGATTGTTACAATGGCTCATAAAAACGACAACTACAAAGCACACGATGATATCAGTTGTGCTATAATATACTTTCGCGAACCACGTAAACTTCTTATATGTACAGGACCTCCTTATGAAAAGGAAAAAGATAAGGATCTGGCTTTAAAAGTACAATCCTATAAGGGTAAGGTGATTCTATCGGGAGGAACAACAGCAGACATAATTGCAAGGGAACTATACAAAACAATAATTGATGAACTGATTTTTGAAGATCCGGAGTTGCCTCCTGAAAGTTTTCTTGAAGGCATTGACCTTGTTACAGAAGGAATACTTACTCTACAAAAAGTCAATGAGATTCTCAAAACATATAATAACAGTGTAAAACTTGGAAAAGGACCGGCCGATAAGATTGTAAGACTGATCATGGAAAGTGATGAGATCCACTTCATCATAGGTACAAAAATCAATGTTGCCCATCAGGATCCTAACCTGCCTGTTGATCTCGAAATAAGAAGAACCGTCGTCAAAAGAATCGCAAGACTGCTGGAAGAAAAATGGCTTAAGAAAGTCACTTTCGAATACATCTGAGAATAATTTTGTCCATAAATATTCCGGTGCTCTGCACCTTAAAAATCAACTATAATAACCTTTCAACAATTCTTTCGGTGCGCTGCACCTCAAAATCAATTATTAACATCTCCATAAGTATTCTGGTTGCACATAATTAATCCGACAGTCAGCAGCAGAGCTGCGAAATAATTGTAAAAAGACGTTATTGAAATAAATCCATAGGTGCAGAGCACCGGAATATTCAATTCAATTAATAGATCTATGTGATTTGGCACCTTATTACTTAAGAACCTTTAAACTCCCCGAATCTCTAAAAATTCTACCGCCTTTCTGAACAGATGTGGCTGAATATCGGGATGCGTAAGATTTACCGGCAAATGATCGGATAATACTATTTCCGCAATTTCCGATATATCGGGTATAGGTCCCATCTCATCAACTTTGGCAAAATAAAGTCTTCCCCATCCTGTTTCGCCATCTATTGTAACAGAATATGTTGCAATACAATCGAGTTTAAAGCTTATTGCACCGGTCTCTTCCATTAATTCTCTTCCTGCTGCCTCAAATGAAGTTTCTCCCGTCTCGATATGGCCTCCTGCTATCTCCCATGTTGAGCGCAGATGATGACGGACAAATATCCATTTGCCTGCATATTTTGCAGATATCACTGAATATGTAAGTTTAGAATCGGGAATAAAATTCGGTTCAAAAAAATTAACTTCTGTCATTTTATGTTTTTAATATTATTTATGCATTTCATTAATAAACAGTCTGAAACATGTTGTTTGAGAATCAGCAAATTAATCTGCATGTTGACTCTTTGACATTTATCAATCATCTAATGCGAATTTAGGAATATTATTGATAGAAAATATTTGAGTACTTTTATACATTTAAATTCGTTCCTATGGGATTATTGATTGTTCTGATCATTACCGAGATTCTCACTTTTATTGTTCTGCGACAGCATTTCTATCAGCAATCAAAGCCAAAATATTTTATTTCACTTGTCATTCATCTGATTCTGAGTGTATCCCTCTGGATCATTTTCATTGAAACAACATCTTTCAGGAGCTTCTATGATGATCCCCGTCATGTTTGGCTAATGATGAGTTTGGCGGGAATGATAGTTGCTGTCGTTATTCCAAGAGTTTTATTAATTGTCTTGCATTTTTCAGGTAAATTATTCAGAATCAATAAAGGCGATCATATCAGATGGCTAACAAACAGCGGATTGATAATTATGCTGGTAACCCTTATTATTATCGCGACCAGTACTTTTTATGGAAGATTTAATTTCAAAACAGAAGAGGTAACAATAAAAATCAAAGATTTAAAAAGCGATCTTGACGGTTTAAAAATAGTACAGATATCGGATTTACACCTTCCTTGTTTCTATAATCGCAGGAAGCTTCTTCAAAAAGTAATGTATGAAATAAATGCTCTTAAACCTGACCTGCTTTTAAATACCGGCGATTTTATTGACTTCGGCTGGAGAGAATTCGACAAGAATGACACAATCCTTTCCAAAGCTCACAGCCGTTACGGTAATTTTGCAATTTTAGGTAATCATGATATGGGAACCTACGATCCGTTTTTCACCGAAGCTGACAGGGAGAATAATATATTGATAATGATTAACAAGATAAAAGCTTCGGGCTACCAGGTCCTTGAGAATGAATATAAAACGCTCAATATTGGTAAAGCAAGAATCGCATTTATCGGTGTTACAACGAAAGGGCGTCATCCTCATATGATCCATGGTAATGTGAAGCTTGCGATGGCGGGCTTAGATACTGACAGCGTTGATCTGAAAATACTTCTCAGTCACGATCCTAATCAATGGGAAGAGGAGGTGGCTGGGAAAACCGATATAGACATTACCCTGTCGGGCCATACGCATGGCATGCAAATGGGTATAATGACAAAAAAATTCAGATGGAGTCCTGCCAAATATTTCTATCCGCACTGGAATGGACTTTATACAGAAGGACGTCAATACCAGTATGTTAACAGAGGACTTGGATGTCTGGCTATTCCGTTCAGGATTTGGATGCCACCCGAAATTACGGTAATAACACTTAAAAAGGAATGAGGCTGTATCAAAGGTCCTCTGTGAGAGAGCTCCTTTTTATAAAAAAGAAACGGGTAGTACATGATATACTACCCGTTGATATTACCCTAAACCTGATTTCTATTCTAACCTTATAGCCTACTAACCTGTTATGAAATGGTCCTTAATAATTATGGATAATAATTTAATGACCACTACCGGTTAGGGTAATATGTTTCATTAATTTCTTCTTATCAATCATACGATATCCCGGCGGCAATTCCATTTATTTCAAAATAGAAATTCTATTTATTTGTATAAGACAAACCAAAACGAAAATATATTCCTCACAATCGTATTATTTTAAATTATTTCAAAACTGACAATTCCACAGCTGAATATTTTAAAAATCCTGTCTTTGTGATCAATTCATATTTTCATTCAATTTTTACTAAATTGCGTCTGGCCATAAAACAGATTATCTTCAATGAAGAATATGTATATATCATTAACTCTCTGCATTTTAAGTAATGTTGCTCTATATGGTACCGGGTCCAATGAATGGATTAGGATAAATCAGCTTGGCTACAGAAATGAAGATATTAAAGTTGCTGTTTTATTAAGTAAAAAATCTATTGACCTAAGGTCGTTTAAAATAATTGATGCTAAAACGGGCGAAGTAGTTATGATTTTTAAGAATGTCATTAAAACAGAGCCATTAAATCCCTTTTTAAGCTGTTACCGTCTCCCCTTCACAAGCCTTAAAAAAACCGGAGTCTACAAAATTATTGCAGGTAAAGCTGTCTCCCGGGAATTTCCTGTTGCCGAAGATGTATACGACAGAACAGCTGATTACCTTCTAAACTATATGAGGCAGCAGAGAAGCGGATATAATCCTTTTATAAGAGACTCGTGTCACACCCACGACGGTTATGAAATTTATCGGAATTCAGCCGACTCTGCCCATATTAATGTTTCGGGAGGGTGGCACGATGCTGCTGACTATCTGCAATATGTGGCAACATCTTCAAACGCAACATACCAGATGCTCTTTGCATATTCTGAAAATCCTGCCTCCTTCGCTGATAAGTATCTCGCCAACGGGCTGCCCGGTTCTGATGGTGTGCCTGACATTCTCAATGAGAGCAGATGGGGTCTCGACTGGTTAATAAAAATGAATCCGTCAGAAGGGATTATGTATAATCAGATTGCAGACGATCGTGACCATATAGGGTTCAGGTTCCCTAATGATGATACGGCAAATTATGGGAAGGGTAAGGAGAGACCGGTATATTTTTGCACCGGGAAACCGCAGGGGCTTTTTAAATATAAAAACAGAACCACAGGAATAGCTTCAACAGCCGGTAAGTTCGCTTCGGCCTTCGCAAAAGGGGCAGAAGTATTTAAATCTAAAGACCCTGAATTTTCGAAGTTACTATTACTTAAAGCAACCGAAGCATTTAGTTTTGGATTGGATAACCCCGGCGTATGTCAGACAGCCCCCGGAACGGCTCCATACTTTTATGAGGAAGATAACTGGGTGGATGATATGGAACTGGCTGCCATAGAATTATATAACCTCACTAAAGAGGCAAAATATCTTAATTATGCGATTGAATTCGGACGAAAAGAGACTGTCACTCCATGGATGGGAGCAGATACTGCAAAACATTATCAGTGGTATCCTTTTGTTAACATGGGACATCCCGGTGTTGCCCGGCATCAGGAAACACAAAATGAATCTGAGTTTGCAGGTTATATGAAAAAAGGACTCGATCTTATTGAACGGAAAGCTGAGAAAAATCCTTTTTATGTAGGGGTACCTTTTATCTGGTGCTCCAATAATCTTATAGCTGCTGTAGTCACACAAGCACATCTTTATTCTGAAATAACCGGAGATAGTTCTTATGCCGGACTTGAGGCCGCACACAGGGACTGGCTTTTCGGATGTAATCCATGGGGTACAAGCATGATAGTGGGTTTACCGGAAAACGGCGACTACCCTGTTGACTCACATTCATCTTTCGTTGTTAAGGGAGAGCAGGTTTTCGGTGGTCTTGTCGATGGCCCTGTTTATCCGACAATATTCAATTCACTGAAATATATTTATCTCTCCAGAAAAGATGTATACGCACAGTTCCAGACTAAGCTTGCTGTATATCATGACGATTTTGCGGATTATTCTACCAATGAATGTACAATGGATGGCACGGCCAGCCTGATATATTACCTGTCAGCATTACAGTCTCAGTCGGGTAATATTTATAACAATCCAAAAATCACAATTGTGAAAGGGGCTATAGTCAGGATGGACACAACAAAAAAGAATATATACCTATGTTTTACTGCCCATGATTTTTCTGACGGTTTCGATACAATAACTGCTGTACTTTCTCACCATAAAATAAAGGCTTCTTTCTTTCTTACCGGAGACTTCTGTAGAAACAAAGCGAACAAAAAGATTATTGACAGGTTAAGGGCCGACGGTCATTATATTGGCCCCCATTCAGATAAGCATCTGCTATACTGCTCATGGGAGAAGAGAGATTCACTGCTAATTACAAAAGACGAATTTATTTCAGATCTTGAAAATAATTACAAGGAACTGGCAAAATCAGGTGTACCCGGAAAGGCAGCCAGGGTCTTCCTGCCTCCGTATGAATGGTATAATGATTCAATTGCCGGATGGACAACCAGTGCAGGCTTAAAACTGGTAAATAACTCCAGTGGAACAATAAGCAGTCAGGACTGGACATTTCCGGAGAAAGGTAAGCCCTATTTTTCAAGTGACACCTTATTGAAAAATCTGTTTTCATATGAAAGACGGAAAGGTCTGAACGGATATATTCTGCTTATACATCCCGGGACTGATCCGAGAAGAAAAGATAAGTTTTATCTCCGTCTGGACTCAATTTTAAATTACCTTGAAACAAGAAAATACAGCTTTCATTCGTTTTCGGAAATTAATTAAGAGGATAAGAGGAATTAATGTTAAAAGATCAGAAAATTCATAAGATAGAGGATATAGAATTCAAAGTAATATATTCAAGAAGAAGATCAATAGGAATCAGCGTTCTGCCTGATTCATCGGTGATTGTGCGAGTTCCTTACCTTACTCCGGTTAAGAGAATTTCCGGAATAGTGACCGATAAGTATGACTGGATTTTAAAACATCGTGACAATTACAGAAAACTTAATAACTCTACCCGGAACAAGTCATTCACATCTGGTGAATTTCATCTTTTTCATGGAATAGAGTCTGTTCTGCAAATTGAAAAATCGGAAAAGTCATACATTAGATTTTTTGATAGTACGATTAAACTTGGAACCTTAAAACCTGACGATCCCGAAACTATCAAAAGACTTCTCTACAAGGGATATAAAGATGAAGCACTGACCCATTTTCCATTACTTATGAGTAAAGTCCTCAGCGAACATGAAAATCAGATGTTTAAGCCGACAGGACTGGTAATAAGAACTATGAAGAGAAGATGGGGAAGCTGCTCAAATAAGGGGATAATAACCTTAAGTACTGAACTCATAAAACTGCCTGACTTGTATATTGAATATGTTATCATTCATGAACTCTGTCATCTGAAACACCATAATCACGGACCTGATTTTTATAAGCTATTGTCAGTCATTTTCCCCGAATGGAAAACGGTGAGAAAGGAATTGAGGAAATATATCCAATAGAATTATTTAAAAGTAACTGGTTGTTCTATTTTTCCTTTGTGCCACATTGTGTGATACTTTGTGATCCTTAGTGGTTAAATAAATTAACATTTACAATAAATGGACACAAAGTTTATCTCAAAGTTTCAAAAAGCATTTTTAAGATAGTCTTTTATAATTCAAATTCCTGCCCTTTTGCCGGTATTTGAATGTTTTTAAATCCTTCGTCTGTAAGCGTGGCAACATATTTCTTTTGTGTTTCATACTCACCGTGAACGATGAACATCTTCGACAGAAGTTTTTTATCCTGGCAACCAAGGAAGTTTATCATTTCCTTATAATCACCATGACCACTGAATGATTCTATTTTCCTCACTTCAGCATTTACCGGATATAAGGTCCCAAATATTGAAACTTCCCTGTCCCCCCTTCCGATTCTTGCACCCAATGTAGTTGGTGCGCAATATCCAACGATAAGTATGGTATTTTTCGGATCTGTAATATTATTTGCCAGGTGATGTTTTATACGGCCTGCTTCCATCATACCTGAAGCTGAGATTATAACACAGGGCTTTTTATGATCATTGAGTCTCTTTGAATCTTCTACCTTATTAATATAGTAGAGGTTGTCAAACCCAAACGGATCAGGATCTTTTTCCATTACATCAGCAAAGTTCCTGTTGAAACACTCGGGATGCATTCTAAAGACAGCTGTAGCATTAACTGCCAGCGGGCTGTCAACAAATATATCAATTTTAGGTAACCTGCCTTCATTAAAGAAATTATTAAGGGCAAATACAATTTCCTGGGTGCGTCCAACACTGAAAGCAGGGATAATAAGTTTTCCTCCTTTATTCACACAGGTATCAACAACAATCTTCAGAAGGTCCTCTTCAGCATCTCTGGAGTCTTGATGTAATCTGTCACCATATGTTGATTCGGTAATAAGAATTTCGGCCTGGGGAAAAGGTTGGGGAGGTGCAAGAATCTGATCAACAGGTCTGCCAATATCCCCGGTATATGCTATCCTTTTTATCTGACCATTCTCATTTATTTCAATGTTAGCCACTCCGCTACCAAGCATATGTCCGGTATTTGTGAACCTGACCTTTATATTTTCATCAATTCTGAACTTCATGTCATTTGGAACACCAATAAAAAGTTTCATACATTCGGTTGCATCAACCTGCGTATATATTGGTGTAACTTGTGGAAGTCCTTTTTTGGCTCTTCGTTTGTTGAAAGTAATTGTATCATGCTCCTGAATAAAACCTGAATCAGCCAGCATTATTGCACATAGATCGCGTGTCCCATTCGTACAGATGACTGATCCTCGAAAACCCAGCTTATAGACATATGGTATTAATCCTGAATGATCAATATGAGCATGGGTAAGTATAATATGGTCGATTTGCGTAGGATCAAACATAAGATCTCTGTTCATGCTGTCGGTTTCGAGTCCCTTACCCTGAAACATGCCACAATCGAGAAGAATATTTTTACCTGAATACGTAGTTATGAGATGTTTACTTCCGGTTACTTCCCGGGCTGCACCAATAAATTTTATTTTCATGTATAAGTCTGTTTATGGCATAAAGGTAATGAAATATTTAATGAAGGCATGAATACTCAAAGCCACATTGGCAAAAGGATTGTGAATTACTTTGCAAAAGTGCTAAATCTTCACGCCCAGAATTGTAACATCGTCGATCTGGTTTGCTGGACCTTTCCAGTTTTCAAATTCATCCTCCAGGATTCTGCGCTGCACATTCATAGGTTTTTCATGGATTTCTGAAAGGAGCTTCTTAAGATTGTACTTCATGTATTTAGTCTTTTTCGGTCCTCCAAACTGGTCAGCAAACCCATCTGAAAAAATATAGATAATATCTCCTTTATTAACTTTTAGTTCATAATTTGTAAATGATTCTTTTTCACCATAATAGATACCTATCGGCATTCTGTCAGCCCTGTATTCCATAAACTCACCATTATGAACGAGAAACATAGGATTATATGCTCCTGAAAATTCCAGAGTCATTCTGTTCTTATGAAGTATACAGAAGGCTACGTCCATACCATCAGTAGCTTCTCCCTGTTTACCTGTCTGATGAAGTGATGTTTTTATCTTTTCACGTAAAAGATTCAGTACGGAGTTAGCTGTAAGATTAGCATTATTAGTAATTATCTCATCCAGGGTGGATATACCGAGAGTGCTCATAAAAGCTCCCGGAACACCATGACCTGTGCAGTCGGCAACAGTAAAGAAAATTTTATGCTCGTCCTCTCCTATCCAGTAAAAATCACCGCTTACGATATCCCTGGGCCGGAAGATAACAAAGTAATCGGAAAATGAATTTCTGAAATGGTCATCCTCCGGCAGCATAGCCATCTGAATCCTGCTGGCATATTCAATACTTGATGTAATCTCCTCTTTTTGTGCCTCAATCTGTGCAGTTCGTTCCTTTACCTTGTTCTCAAGTACTCTTTTGTCTTTTTTAAGCTGTTTCTCCCTGAATCTAACAACCGCAATTATGACGATAAATATGGCGCTGAGAACGAGCAAATAAAATAATGTAGTCTGGGTAAAAGGAGCTTCTATTATAAAACTTACCACCTTGGGTTCGCTGCGGTTCCCCCAGATATCTTTCGCTCTCACCTGAAGCGTATATTTACCAGGTTTTATCATCAGGCTGATTGTATTATTGTATGACCATTTTGACCAACCTTTCATTTCATTATCAATAATATACTGATATTGAGTTGAATTCTGTTTGAGGTAACCAGGGGCTACCACATCAAAATATACAGTATTGTCACCACTCCCAAAAACAATATCCGAAAGCTTGAAATAAAGACCTTTTGCATCGGAAATACTTCGAAGAAACAGAGCGACGTCCGGTTTAACCGATTGCATTTTATTACGTACAACTCTGAAGAGCATATTATCTCCATTCACAACCCATAAATTATCCTTGTCAGTATAAATTGAATTTATATTATCAAAGATTTTAAGAATGGCTCTGTCATTATTGTCGATACTTCCAGCCGAACCTATATTTATCCATTCATCGTCAGCCTTCATCCATGGAACTTCAGGTTGTGAGAAAATAAACTTTGTCTTCGTACCAACTCCAGGCAATTTCTTCATATAATCCTCGAAGGAATCGAAGGACTTATTGTAATAACTTATTTTAGATGACATAAACAGGAACAGAGTATCATTAACATAATCAATAATATATCTCTGAGGAGATTCACTTTTTATACTATACTTTTTGGGATTTCCGACAGGGATCCCGTCATTAAGACTAAACCTGAAAACTACATCATCACCCGCGGCCCATAAGGTGGTTTCATCAGTAGATACTATAGAATTAATTGAGTGAATGAATGATTTATCAGGCCAGGATGCTTCCCATTTTTTCTCATTGTTACGCTCAACATACAAGTAGCCTTCATTTGTCCCGACATAGTACTTATGATCATTTGATTCATTGCTTATATAATTGACATGACCAGTATTAACAATCGCCCTGGCTGTATGACTGGATATAACATAGAGACCTTTGTTTGTTGAAGCCAGAATTTCATCTCCTGAACTTACCAGCTGCTTGCATTTTTCATTTAAGCCATCAACCTTAATATATGTGTAATTTATTGATTTGAGTCTGCTTGATATCTTTCTGAGATATTTCGGTTCGGCTATCTTTATCTCCGGTAGTTTAAGCAGTGGTTGTTTCTCTTCCCCGGGTAGCTGAGCGACCTGTCGTGTTGCAACGGCAGGTGAAACAGATTTCCTGCCAAATATTTGTGCAAAGATACTTTTCCTGGTCTCCTGTGGTTTCGGAGCCTGCAACTTACCGGGAGAAGTCTCAATGACTGCCCGTGTAGGGGTCTCAGTGTATCCATCATTTTTAACAAGAACAGATACTTTAGCATATTTTTTAACTTCCTTCAGAAAGTAAACGCCCTCACTAGTTGCAACATATAATTCATTATTGTGCCAGAGTGAAGTGATAAGGTTCCCTTTCAGACCCGGGTAAATACTGAAGTTGGAAAGAGGTAAACTAAGATCTGCCCGGGTAAGTCCATACTGATGCGACAACCATAGACCATGATTGTTATCAATCCCAAGAGCAAAAACCTCATCATCGGGCAAACCATTTATATAATTGATAGTATGTTTGAGACTGCCTGATTTCTTTTCAACAACAAGTGCTCCTCCTTCGAGAGTTGAAAAAGCATACAAACTATCAGAAATTGATAATCCCTCAGACAGAATATTTTCATGAAGATAGCCATCATCTTTTATCGGATATACATAATATTTGATGCCATCAAAAAGCGTAAGTTCTCCATTGCTTTTTCCAAGAAGAACCAGGTTATTACTATATGGCAGACTGAAAAGAATTTCATCATCTTTTGACAGGTAACCGGTAACTATCGGGAATAAAGTATCACTCTCCAGCCTGTAAAGCCCTTCTGTTGAAACATTTATAAATGTATTTTTCGGTGTGACAAACATACCCGTAAATGGTTTGCTTTCTTTTGGTCGCAGTCTTAATTCAAGTTTTCCCGATTTGATATCATGTCTGCTTATACTCTGTTCCCCATAAAAATAAACTGTGGAATCAGTAAAAATTATTCTTGTAATCAATCCAATTGCAGACGAATCACCTGAAATTGAGAAATATTTATAAATTCCCTTCTCATCTCTTTTAAGGTAACCGTAATTGTTTTCTCCACCTATATAGACTTTCTTTTCCTTCGGATTGTATTTGATAGAATACGGAATTGCAGGAATAGGAATGGAATTCCAGTTCTGACCATCGAAAGTCAGAATTCCTCTACGATTAGCAAATAACATCAGATTGTTGTCATCCTGACAAATGGCCCAACTCTGGTTCTCAATTTCAGTGCTTTCCCTAAAGTTGGTAAGTAATGGAGCACCATCCTGAGCATGGAGAGTATAAACAACTAACAATAAATTAACCACTGAAAGAATTTTCTTCATTGAATTCAATTCTCAGGCTAATAATCAATATTAATGAAGTTTAAATTTATAAGAAAAAAACCAATTTCTGATACATCAGGAGCAGGTTGTATAATTAAAGTTTCTCTCTCACAGGGATCATTTTATAAATAAACTAAGACCCATAACGCCAATCAGGCCAATTATGCCAATTGATGTTTCCATTACACTCCATGTTTTCAGGGTATCCTTTATACTGAGATTGAAATATTCTTTGAACAGCCAGAAACCTCCATCATTCACATGTCCGAACATAAGACTTCCTGAGCCGATAGCCAATACCATTAATTCGGGATTTACCAATCCCCCTGTTACTAACGGAAGAACTATACCGGCTGTAGTAATGCCTGCCACAGTAGCAGAGCCGACACAAAATCTTAATACTGTTGCAATAAGCCATCCAAGGAATAACGGGGAAAGAGAAGATTCGCTAAGCAAGGCACCGATATATTTGCTTACTCCGCTATCTACCAGAACCTGTTTCAGACCGCCAGCTCCTGCAATTAGTAACATGATCATTGTTATGGTTGTTACTGAATGGGCAAGTGAATTCATAATGTCAGTAATTTTTCTACCTCTGGCCAGACCAAGAGTATATATAGAAAATAACACTGCAATAAGCATCGCGATAGAAGGATTTCCAATATATCCAAGCATCTTTCTTACTGCATTATCTTCAGGTAGTAAAAAGCCGGCAATTGTCGAAACCGTTATAAGAACGACAGGAAGAATGGAAGAAATGAAACTTATCCAGAATCCGGGAAGCTCTTCTTCACTCATGACTTTCTGGTTTAAAAATTCTGCCAGTGGCCTGGCCTCTATTTTACTAAGAACTTTTGACAGGATAGGTCCGGAAATAATTATTGCAGGAACTGCTACAATCATCCCATAAATCAATGTCTTCCCAAGATCCGCATGAAAAAGAGCGACAATGGCTGTCGGAGCGGGATGCGGAGGAAGGAAGCCATGAGTCACGGAAAGTGCAGCAAGAATTGGTAAACCAACATAAAGCAATGACAGACCCGTAGTAGCTGCTACTGTAAACACGAGAGGAATCATAATAAAGAATCCAACATCAAAGAATAATGAAATACCAACTATAAAACCTGTCAGCATCAGGGCCATCTGAATATGTTTAATGCCCAGAGCCTGTACCAGGTACAGGGTAATCCTTTGCGCAGCACCACTCTCTGAAACCAGCTTACCAAGCATTGAACCAAAGCTGAGTATCAGCACAAGTGAACCCATCGTGCTGCCAATACCATTTTCTAACGAAACGACAGCATTATTCAGATTCATACCTTCTGCCACTCCAACAACAAGGGAAACAATGACAAATGATAAAAACGAATTAAGTTTGAGGACGAGGATCAGGAATAGTAAAAGGCATATTCCGAGGATAACAATAACTAGTGGCATAAACTGTATATTATAGGTTCATTAACTATCTGGTTGCTGTCCCGATAGCTATCGGGAGCTGGTTACTGGTTACTGGTTACTGGTTACTGGGTACTCTGTGCTTCACTGTATTTCTCTGTATAAGTTCTTACTACTTACTACTTACTACTTACTACTTACTACCTACTACTTACTCATCCAGTGGCAACTTGATTGGCATATTATCCCTTGTTGAGCGATAGATTGAGGTGAATAATTCCACTGTTCGTCTTCCATCCTCACCTGTAACTGACGGATTTGTTTCATTATCAATAGAATGAAGAAAATCTTCAATCTGGTATTGAATATACCTGACTGTGGGATCACAGTTACTGAAAGTCAGAGTATCCTCTTTTTTCCACACATCTAACATATCTTCTTCACCGGGAATTGTCCAGAGATCATTTACAGGAGGCTCAGCCACTCCGGTCATGCCGGCGATGAACATTGCCCCTCCATCGGTCTGTACTCCAACACTTGCTCCATTTTCCCCATGCACATGGACCTTTCCATAAAGACCCGGCTTCTGAGAATTGCTCAGCAGTATATTACCTATAGCACCACTCTTAAATTTGATTATAGCCAGAGCTGTATCATCTACTTCAATATAATGATGGTTCAGATTTCTCCAGAGCCCGTATACCTCATCGATTTCGCCCATATACCATAAAAGAATATCAAGCTGATGCGGTGACTGGTTAACAAGAACACCACCACCTTCACCTTTCCAGCTTCCCCTCCATGCATCAGAATCATAATAAGCTTTGTCGCGCCAACCCAGCATGGTTACTTCTGCCAATACCGGTTTTCCTATTTTCCCCTGATCAATGGCGTTCTTAACTCTGATTACAGGTTCGTACCATCTCCTCTGGCTGATCACTCCCAGCCTGACATGGCAAATCTTACATGTTTTGATAATATCATCACAATCGCGGAGATCAGAGGCAAGTGGTTTCTCCACCAGAACATCAGCTCCGGCCAATGCAGCTTCAAGAGCTGCCTGTTTATGATTAGGATGTGCGGTACAAATAATAACAAGATCTGATTTATTATCTGATACCATCCCTGAGATATCTGAATATGCCTTTGTATTGTAGAGTGAAGCAAAATCTTCCGCCTTTGAACTCGTTCTGTTCCAGACGCCGGCAAGCCTGGCATTCGGTATACTCCCTATGGCTTTTGCATGGAGATGGGCCACCTTGCTGCATCCTGCAATTGATATATTATAAATTTTTTCGGTCATTGTTTTGAATATTCCGCATCCGCGATTATGGATTGGGTAATTTCATC
>DCFT01000191.1 GCA_002319885.1 Bacteroidales bacterium UBA1797 | reverse complement strand
CCGATACCCAGCGTCAGTATGCATAATAATGCCAGCAGAAAAAAGCGAAGACACAAATAAAATAATTTCAATTTGAATCCATCCATCATGGATTTGCTTTTCCTTAAAGCATCCTGCGGTTTGAGGAGTGGATCATCGGCCAGGAGGTAAAACGTCATGGAATAGCCCAGGGCAGCAATGATGCCAGGTACGATGAGCAGCAGTGCCCATAATAACACATAAATGATGATGAGCAGGTAGGCAATTAAGGCGGTGGCAAAATTATTAAAGCCCAGAAAGAGCTGCTCCAGCCTGGCTTCTTTGCCACGCGACAGGGAAAGAGAAAAAATGGCTGCACCCAGTGCCAACGGACCGCCGATTATTAATATCAGCATGGAGCTCAGTGTCATGAATGAACCCTGCGATCTCACTGAACCTGGCGCTGCAGTCAGAAGGGTATAGATAAAAAATGTAAGGATGGCCACGCCCCATTTGCCTTTTAATGACTCACGGGCCGCTCTCATTAAAGTGATGTTTTCCGTATTCATTGCTTTTTTATTTAATCATGAATCATTCCTGAATTTATTCTTTTTTTACGAATGGGTTGTAAAATTCCTTTTCCGGACCGGGCGGCCGGATTAGAAAAGGTATAACGAAAAACGCAGGCACGGTTCGCTGAATGGTCAGACTCCCGAATCCATATGGAAAAAATATTATCCGATCCATGTTGAAAATGAAAAACTACTGAAATAACTTTAGAAAACTATCCGGTTTATAGGGGGGCGGGACACCCGTTTATAACAAGAATAATTGTAACTCTTAGACGGGGCAATTTCAAATACCCCCAGGAAGACTTCGCACTGTCAATTTTTAATTCATTGTCCCCTAATCACCACCGTAACACTATCATTAGGTCGATAATTAAGTGCCAATTGAGACGGGTAACCAGAATTATACAGGATAAAAATCCCCAAAGTGCCGATATCAATTTAATCTCGGAATCCACCATTTGTTCTTACCAGTTCCTTCAAAATAATAAATGCCATTTCTTTTTACTATAATGTCAACATTGTCAAAAATCTTGTATTGAAAAAGAGAATCGTTAAAAGAAGCAGTTAATTTAAGTACATTAGTTTCATCTGATTTCAAATAATAATGATTTGTCACTAATTGCTCATTGTAAAACATAGTTGAAAAATAATAGAACGGCTGTTTTAAAATTTTGAAATAAACACTCTTAATTGGGAATTTCAACGTAGTTGATGCCAGTGAATCGCACCTAATATATCTGAAGAAGATATCATTTATGTTAATTTCATTATTTGCCTCATTTTTATCCAATCCAGTCGAAACAAGTTGATTAAGGTTGCTTAGACCATATAAAGTATCATTTAAGAATACTTCACATTTATAGTCTTTCCCCCCTAAAGTATCGGAAGGTTCTAAATCAAGAGTTAAATAACTCTCGTTGGAAGAGTGCCTTTCGGCTCCTTTCAGATCTATAATCTTACTTTTCAAGGTGCTATTCAAAATGATTTTATTCTTTACCCCTTTTTTCCAAGTCCCAGATGAATATTTCGACACATGGAAAGAATTGTATTTATAGATGAAAGTTCCGTCACCTTTTAATATGAAATAATCCGGATTTCCAATTTTACCATATGTGTCAACAATTTTAATATTTGTGCTGCATCCAAAAAATAATATAATTGACCCCACGAAAATTACTTTCATCGTTGAAAATTTACTGCTGTGTTTTTAGGTAATTGATGGTCTCTTTTGTCCAGGTGTCTGGCGCGTAAATTAATCTACCGTTACTGTCATGAATACCTAAAAGCCAAAGATTGGTGATTTGTTCATAGCTTTCCACACTTCCGCCCCATGATGGCACTGTTGTATTCATCCCGTTTCCATCGAATGCATATTGTCTGGCATAAGCGGCTTCTTCCCTGGTGTAGGTATCTTTGCTTTCGGTCCCTTTAAATTGTTGGTAACCATGAAATGCTTCATGTATTCTATTGCCATCCTGACTGCCAACCGTCATAACTATCGTCCCATCCGCATCCTTTTCGGTTTTGCCTACTTCTTGGCCCGGAGCTAAATCCTTAAAAGTAAACTTTTGATTCTTTGTAGTACCCATTTCTCCAATTTCCGCAGACGATGCCTCCAAATTGCTGATGGTTTTTTTAATTTGCGCAATCTTTGCATTGGCTGCATTCAATTTATTTTGTAGTTTTTCAGTGGAGCCTATCTTATCAATTTTCGCTTGAATTTTTGCAGCGTCGCCTTGTGCGTCTTTTTGATTACCAGTTTCAGTTTTTATTTTTTTAGCAATTTCTCCTTGAAGGTGTTCGGCTATTTTTGCATCTTTCTTTGGATCTTTCCATTCCATCCCGTCGGGATCTATATTTCTTATTGGATTATCGGCACAATAAACATATGTTGACCATTTTCTATTTAATTCTGCTTTTGGATCAAGTGTTGTAATTCGTGCAATCTGCGGATCATACATCCTGGCTCCATAATCGTAGGCTTCGAGACCTGTTCCGTCCGTAAACTCTTTGTTTTGTAATTCCCTTCCATTGTATTTTATCCGATTCTCATAGTAACTACTCTTCAATGCTTTGGTGGAGAGCGCCGGATTCTCTATCCCAAAAGCATAATAATTCTTCACCTCCAGCAGCGGGCCGTGCTTCAGGTTTACGACCAGGTTATCAAAATAAACATCCTGGGCGCTTTCATTGCTAAGATAAATATAAATATATCCATTCCGGCGCACAACCATATTGACCGGACCCACCACCTGTTTAAGGGTATCGCCCGGGTTGCAGGTCGGAATCTGAACCGCGTTCATATGGTTCTGACTGCTGACGCCCGAGAAATCCTCACCCACCACCATCCAGTTCAGGAAGGCCTTGGGACGGGTATTGACATAAGGCCTGTCTGAAGAAAGGAAACCGCTCAGCGTAGAGCTCAGTACGGGGTCCGACGTGCTGGTGGGTATGGCGCCTCCTTTCCCTCCGCCAACCCCGGCTACACCGGCGCTCAGAAGGGGCAGCAGTTCGGTGGCGATATCGGAAACAT
>DCFT01000009.1:54140-85264 GCA_002319885.1 Bacteroidales bacterium UBA1797 | reverse complement strand
TATCTAAAGGTAATTTTGAAGGGGGAAGGAAAAAACACAGCCGCTATCGGAGCTAAAATTACTGTTAAGAATAAAGGGAAGTTCGTCTATATTGAACAAATGCCGATCCGTGGTTATTTATCATCAGTCGATCCGCGCCCTAACCTGGGTCTGGGTTCACTGACCATGGTCGATTCTCTTATTGTTGAATGGCCTGATGACCGGACAACAGTCATGACAAATGTAAAAACGAACCAGACTCTTACCCTCTATCAGAAAGACTCACAGAAAATGTTGCTTCATCTGGTGGAACCATCTCATTCCGAAAATTTATATTTTAAAGATATCAGTTCAGAGAAAAGAATAGATTTCATTCACAAGGAGGATGACTTTAATGATTTCGAAAGAGAACCATTACTTTTTCAGATGATGTCGACAGAAGGTCCCCATATGTGCAAAGGAGATGTAAACGGTGATGGTTTAGATGACATTTATATTTGCGGAGCCAAAGGACAACCGGGTGAGCTGTTGCTGCAACGCAAAGATGGTACCTTTGTATCGGTTGAAAAGGCTTTGTTTGAAGGAGATAAGATATCGGAGGAAGTTGATTGTGCTATGTTCGATGCAGATGGTGATGGTGATCTTGATTTATATGTAGCCAGTGGCGGCAATGAATTTCCCACAAGCTCCTCAGCATTGAGCGATCGGTTATATATAAACGATGGCAAAGGAAACTTTACTAAATCATCCCAGATTTTACCCGCCGGTAAATTTGAGAGTACATCTTGTGTGCGGCCTGCAGATTATGATAAAGATGGCGTCATGGAGTTATTTGTCGGTATCCGGCTTAAACCTTTTGCCTATGGAGTTCCCTGCAACGGTTATATACTTAAATATGACGGGAAAGGGCATTTTACTAATATTACGGCCCAGGTTGCACCGGAATTGAAAAACATCGGTATGATCCGCGATATGATATGGGCAGATGTAGACGGCGACGGAGATCTTGACATTATAATTGCAGGAGACTGGATGCCTCTGAAAGTGTTTATTAATGAGAATGGAAAATTCAGAGAAGAAAAAGACGCTTTCGGATCAGAAAAAACAACAGGCTGGTGGAATTGCCTGGTTGCCGGCGACTTTAACGGTGACGGTCATGTGGATTTTATTGCAGGAAACCATGGATTGAACTCAAAGTTTAAGGCAACACCCGAAAAGCCTGTAAGCATGTATGTAAATGATTTCGATTTGAATGGCACAGTGGAACAGGTAATTTGTACATACGATGGTGATAAATCCTATCCGCTCGCCTTAAAACACGATCTGATCAGACAAATACCGGAACTGGGTAAAAAATATCCGAAATATTCTATGTATAAAGATGCACAGATTACTGACATATTCACTCCGGAACAATTAAATAATTCAATCAAACTCGATGCCAGCCTTCTTGAAACATCACTATTCATTAATGATGGAACAGGGCATTTTACTAGGAAACCTTTGCCTCTTGAAGTACAATTTTCAACAGTCTATGCAGCTGCAACAGGCGATTATAATCATGATGGAAATCCGGATGTTATACTTGGCGGCAATCTGTACAATTCAAAACCTGAAGTTGGTCGTTATGATGCGAGTTATGGATTATTATTGCTGGGTGATGGCCATGGTAATTTTAATTATATCCCATCAAGATTATCAGGGTTTCATCTTGATGGTGAGATCAGGGCCTTTAAAGAGGTATCAACCTCTAAAGGTAAAATTATGATTGTAGCGCGCAGTAATGATTCGTTACAGGTTTTTAAGCCTCTGGGCGAGTAAAAATTCATATGAAAAATACTGCTTACATTATTTTCCTGTTAATATTCTTTTTCTCCTGTAAACAGGAGAAGGATAAAAGTGACAGGATGTTTACCCTGCTATCCCCCTCCTCCACTCATGTAAATTTTAAAAACCAGCTCAAAGAGTCCGAACAATCGAATATTATCGAGTATCTGTACTTCAATAACGGAGGAGGTGTAGCAGCAGGAGACATTAATAATGATGGCCTGGTTGATCTGTATTTCACCTCAAATCAAAATCCCAATAAGCTATACCTTAACAAGGGAGATCTTAAATTTGAGGACATCACAGCTGCTGCCGGCGTTGCCGGAACAGGCGATTGGAAAACCGGTGTCACAATGGCGGATGTAAATGGAGATGGCTTACTGGATATTTATGTTTGCCAGGTAGGAAATTATAAAGGGTACCACGGGAGAAACCAACTCTTTATCAATCAGGGGAACCTTACATTTAAGGATGAGGCTCAGGAATACGGTCTTGATTTTCAGGGTTTTTCTACTCAGGCTGTCTTTTTCGACTACGATAATGACGGGGATCTGGATATGTATTTGCTCAACCATTCTGTTCATACTTCCCGTAGCTATGGAGATGTTTCCCTGCGTTTTGACCACGATGCACTCGCAGGCGACAGGCTATATAGAAATGATGTTGTAAACGGGAAACATGTATTTCATGATGTTACAAAAGAAGCCGGAATCTATAGCAGCCAGATTGGATATGGCCTGGGTATAAACGTCAGTGACATTAATAATGATGGCTTCCCTGATATCTATATATCCAATGATTTCCATGAAAATGATTATTTATATATCAATAATGGAAATGGCACTTTTTCTGAGAGACTGACAGACTTTATAGGACATACAAGCAGATCGTCAATGGGCAATGATGTTGGTGATATTAATAATGATGGCCTTCTTGACATAATGGTACTCGATATGTTGCCGGACAATGAAAAAATCAGGAAACAATCTGGCGGAGAGGATGATAATGAGCTTTCCGAAATGAAATTAAAATATGGTTACAATCACCAGTTTGTACGCAATACTCTCCAGCTCAACCTTGGAGGAGGAATGTTCAGTGAGATAGGCCAGCTTGCAGGAGTATATTCCACCGACTGGAGCTGGTCACCTCTTTTTTGCGATGTAGATAATGACGGATGGAAAGATCTGTTTATTACAAATGGGATCTACCGGAGGGCAAATGATCTGGATTATGTTAAATTCCTTACGGGGGGAAACAGACGTATGCCTTCCAGGGATAACAGTAAACTTAGTGATAAAGATTTATACCAGAGGATGCCTCTATTTCCAAACATCAATTACATCTTTAAAAATAATGGTGATCTCACATTCACAAATATGGCCGGAAAATGGGGATTTAATGTCAGGTCCTATTCTAATGGTTCAACATATGCTGATCTCGATAATGACGGCGACCTCGATCTGATTGTTAACAATATCAACGCCCCTGCTTTTATCTATAGGAACAATGCTACCACTCTGTCGGGAAACCACTATTTGTCAGTGGCATTAAAGGGAAAAGGGATGAATACACGAGGGATTGGAGCACGTGTTACAATATATACTAATGGAAATCAACAGGTTGATGAGCAATTTCCGACAAGGGGATTTATTTCTGCTACTTCCGATGTATTACATTTTGGTTTAGGGGCCTCAAAAATGATAGATTCGCTTGTTGTGCGCTGGCCTGGATTTTTTCTACAAACTATTAAAAATGTTCGTGTCGATACCACCATCATACTGGATATTGAAAACGCTGTCAAAACTGATAACAGGAATCCGCAGAATACTGAAAACATGAAATTATTCTCTCCTGCCCGGATACCAGGACTAAGTTTCAGACACAAAGAAGACGATTGGGTTGATTTTTACCGTGAACGCCTCATCCCACATAGTCTGTCGGCAGAAGGACCAGCCATGGCAGTTGGAGATGTAAACGGAGATGGCCTGCAGGATATTTTTGTGGGTGGTGCAAAGGGACAGGCCGGAATGATATTTGTACAACAAAAAGATGGTTCATTTAAACAACTTAATGTACCGGTTCTTTCAAAAGAAACTTACCTCGATGATGTGGATGCCGCCTTTTTTGATGCTGATGGTGATGGCGATCTCGATTTATACATTGTACGGGGAGGAAACGAGATGACAGTTGGTAATCCATTGCTAAGCGATCTGTTGCTGATAAATGACGGGAAAGGAAACTTCACAAAAGGCCAGCTTCCATTTATGTCACATAACGGATCATGTGTCCGTCCATGCGACTTTGATGGTGATGGAGATATTGATTTGTTCGTGGGCTCAAGATCTGTCCCTGGTGCCTATGGATTGTCACCTGAGCAGTATCTCCTTGAAAATGATGGTCATGGACATTTCAAAATCGTGAATGATGACAGAATTAGTGCCTTCAGAAATATTGGTATGGTTACTGATGCAAAATGGTTTGATTGGGATAATGATGGTATTCAAGATCTTGTAATAGTTGGTGAATGGATGAAAGTTAATATATTCCGAAATATAAAAGGACATTTTATTAATGTCACTGCTGCAGCCGGTCTTGATGAAACATCTGGCTGGTGGAACTGTATTCAGGTTGCCGATATTGATGGGGATGGTAAGCCCGATCTGATAGCAGGAAATTTAGGCCTAAATTCTATGTTTAAGGCATCGGTTAAGGAACCAGTCGAAATGTATCTTAATGATTTTGACAATAATGGATCTCTCGACCAGGTAATATGCACCTATCAGAATGGCACCAGTTACCCCTTTGCCTCACTTGATGAGTTGTCTGATCAGATAACAGGTTTAGAAAACAAATTCCCAAAGTACTCTGATTTTGGAGAAAAAACTGTAAAAGACATTTTTGGGAAAACCGCTATTGATAAAGCAATTCTGAAAAAAGCAGTTCTTTTTGAAAGTTGTGTGTTCCTGAATAATGGAAACGGGACCTTTAAAACTTATAAACTTCCTGTTGAAGCGCAGTTTTCACCTGTACGTAGTATACTTGACTATGATATTAATAAAGACGGGAAGCCGGATCTTGTTCTTGCGGGAAACAACTATGCTGTGAGACAGTCATATGGACGTTATGACGCAAGTTATGGCTGGTGCTTAATGGCAGATTCAGGTGGCTTCAAAGCACTTATGCCAGCAAAGAGCGGTCTGAAGATTTTGGGAGATGCCAGAAAGATAGTACCAATAGATATTGCGGGAAAACACTATCTGCTGGCTGCAGTAAATAATGGAGAACTCCAGGTTTTTCAATTCTTAAAATAATCAGGTAAACCATAGACTATTTTTTTTGCGACACTTACAAGTGGAGCCTAAAATTATTTTAAACCGACTCTTGCTTCTCTTAAAAATTGATGTATATTTAGTTATCAAAATATCAGATGCCGGTTAATTATCAATGTCATTAACCAACTTCTGAAAATCTGATCTAACCTTATAAAAATATATTAATGGCAACCCTGTCAGATTCCACTTATTTAAGTAAGAGAAGCATAATTTCATTCTTCACTTTTTTCTTAACAATCAGTATGACTTTTGGACAGCTACAAACTCCGTCGGTAAAAATACCGGAGCAAAGCGATAAGGTAATTGTGGGAATCGATAGTATAGATGTCGGATATCGTACACAAAAGAAAAGTGATATTACCAGTGCAATAACCGGCATAAAATGTGAAGTATTCAATAAGGGTTTTATTGAAAATCCACTCCAGTTGATCCAGGGCAGAATTGCTGGTTTATCTGTCAGCAAAGCAGGTAGTGACCCGAACAGGGGATTTGAAATGCGTATAAGGGGAATGAATACACTATACGGCATAACCACTCCACTCGTAGTAATAGATGGTATGATTGATGGAAGTCTCGATAATCTTGACCCAAATGATATAGAATCCATAAGTATATTAAAGGATGGATCTGCAGCAATCTATGGTCTGAGAGGATCTGGTGGAGTAATACTTATGACTACAAAAAATGGTAAAAACGGGAAAGCCATCATTGAATATAATGTATCTGGTACGGCTGAAACAGTTGCCAAAAATGAGCCTGCTATGAATGCAAAAGAATGGAGATTATTGTCGAAGGAAACAGGTCTTGGGACTGACTTTGGAACAAGTACAAACTGGTTTAAGCAAATAGAACAGAGAGCTTTGTCGCAAGTACATAATATTTCACTGTCAGGAGGTACTGACAAAACCAGCTATCGTGCTTCGGTTAACTATCGAACAGGAAACGGGGTTTTGATAAATACAGGATACGATCAGCTTAACAGCAGGATTAAAATCACGCAAAAGGCATTAAATGATAAGTTCACGATGGATCTGAACATGGGCGCCACGGAAAGAGAATCACAATTAGGTTTTCCTGAAGCATTTAAATATGCCGCTATATACAATCCGACTGCTCCTGTAAAAAGCAGTGACCCTGCATATTCAATTTATGATGGTTATTTTCAGCAAGCTTTATTCGATTATTATAACCCTGTTTCCATCATTGAATTAAATAAGAATGAAATGAAAAGCAGAATAATGAACCTGTCTATAAAGGGTACCTATGAAATCTTAAAGGGGTTATCTATCGACGGATTCTATTCCACTGAGAATAGCAGTATGTTAGGTGGTCAATATTTTGATAGCCGCGATTTATGGGGAGGAATAAACAGGAATGGTTTAGCCTCCAGATATGAGGATAACTATGCAAGTCACCTTCTTGAATCAAGTGCACATTACAACGGAGATCTTAATTCCGCTATAAATATTAATGCACTGGTCGGCTATTCCCGCCAGGATTTCACAAATGAAGGCTTCTCCGCCCAGGGAGGCAATTTCCTGACCAACGATTTCACCTTTAATAATCTCAGCGCTGCCCTTGATTTCAAAAATGGTAAAGGCTCAATATCAAGTTATAAATACTCTAATAAACTGACCGGATTTGTAGGACATCTTAATGTGAATATCCTCAGCATGTATTTTATATCCGCAAGTGCCAGATATGAAGGTTCATCACGTTTTGGTTCAGCTAATAAATGGGGGTTGTTCCCGGCCATTAGTGGTGGAGTTGATATATCTAAACTTATTAACGTAAGCATTATTGATAACCTTAAAATAAGAGCAAATTATGGTATTACCGGAAACCAGCCAGGTGACAGTTATTTATCTATACTTCGTCTCCGACCTTCAGGTAACTTCTTCTATAACGGTGCTTTTATTCCTTCATATTCACAAACAAGCAATACAAATCCCGATCTCAAATGGGAAAGAACAGGACAGTTTGATGCGGGTTTTGATTTTTCACTCCTTTCAAATAAGGTGTATGGTTCTTTCGACTATTATACAAACACCACAAAAGACTTGTTAGTTCAGATTCAGGTGCCTGTCCCTCCTAATATTTACGGTTATACATTAATGAATCTTGGCAGGCTCCGTAACAGTGGTCTTGAGTTGACAATCAACTTAAACCTGCTGAAAAAATCAGATTTTTCATATATAGTAAGCATTACCCCATTCTACAGTCTAGAGGATAAGTTGGGTTCACTTTCAGGTACCTATAATGGTCAGGTAATAAGGTATGGAGTTCAGGATTTAGGCATCATGGGCGTACCCGGACAGAGCCAGGTGCCGCTTGTAAGACTTGAATCAGGTAAGCCGGTTGGTCAGTTTGTATCGCTGGTTTTAAAAGGAATTGATACCAATGGTAATCGTATATTAGTTGATGAAAACAATAATGGCACTATTGATCAGTCTGATAAACAAATAGTTGGAAATGGTTTACCCAAATTTATTTTTGGATTCGGAAATGATTTAACATATAAAAAGTGGGAACTGAATATTCTATTTCGCGGTGTTTTAGGACAAAGTATCATAAATACTTACGCAGCCTTATATGAAGTTCCATATATGATATCATCATATAACCTGCCAAATACCGCATCGGGAATGCGAAATCCTTCAACCTTACAACTTTTGAATGCTGCTTCAGGTGTTTTTTCGAATAATGATGTTGAAAATGCCTCCTTTATTTGTCTTGATAATATATGTCTGGGATATACCTTTACTTTAAAGGAAAACTCAAGTTTCAGCAAGATAAAATTATATTGTGCCGGCAACAATTTGCTATATATTACCGGGTACAAAGGTGCAGATCCAAATACCCGGTATACAGATATTGCTACAGATTTGGGAACCTTTAATAGTCCCCTGGTGCCCGGGGTTGACAGGATGACAACCTGGCCAAGAGCCAGATCTGTTACATTCGGGGCAAATGTTGTTTTCTAATCCAGTTAAATGCTGAGTGTGAAAAGTCCGGGTTAACCTGAGGTCTTTTAGTAGTTATAGATCTTCGAATTTTGTTTTAAGAATCCTGTTAATTGAGTTACATCGGGGCTTAGTCCCGTTTTTACATACGATCCTGAAACAGCGTTCGCAACCAGTAATGACTGGAAGAGATTGAAATCATTAAACAGAGTGTAACAGAAGCCCGCATTAAAATTATCACCGCCACCTGTAAGTATCTCAGGTTCTGCACAAAAGAAGGTATCACATCGTTCATATACTTCACCATCAAAGGCCAGGGCATCTTTTGTCCGATGGATAATCAGCACATCGGTATTGGCTAAACTGAATAATTCTTTGATAGAGTCTTCATCAGAATCATACTCCTTCATATTCATAGCTCTCGCAATTAGTCCGGCTTCATTCTGATTGAGACTTAGAAAAACTTTGAAATACTTTCTGAATCTTCCCAACAGATCAAGTGCAAACTGGATCTCTTTTTTTGACTTTCGTGAACAATCGGAAAAATCAGAGAAAAAAAATGGTTTTTGTTCCGGTAAGGTTATAGCTGGTAAAATCTCATCAATTACTCCCTCCCATATCTGGGAAGAATTCTCTATCTCGCTCCAGTTGAGAAAAGAAATCAACTGCTTTCCTGACATCAGTTGTTTAATCTTCTCAATTCCTAAAATATCTTTGATCCCGTCCCATGTAAGGTTATTATATGGTCCCGGATCAAACATTATGACTTTTGAGGTATCAAATTCAAGAGCTGTTGCAGAAATAGTATCTGCAACAGTATGGAGTGAACATTTTGGAGACATTGTACGGAAAACAGGCAATATTTCAGGAAAACCAAAAGTTCCTACGCATTCTACATTAATACCAAGGTTTCCGAGTGCATTTGCGGTAATAACCATATTTCCGCCAATCTTTGAAAGCTTTGTTTCGAGTTCAACTCCACAGCTTTTATTATCGAGTTTAACCAGGAATTCACCAAACTGACTGCTGCTGTTAAAATAATCCGTAATTTTATTATCATCCTTCTCTCTGACAATACGGATAATATAGTCTATACAGGCATCGAAGCCCAGAAAAGCACTGTTATCAGATTTAATAATTCTACCCAGCTTAGAAATTACTTCCGGAATTTCTTCTTCAATCATATGTTTATTCACAGGCACTCAATTAATGTATTTTGCTGCCTCACGATCAAGCAGCAGATAAGAATTTTCATGTGATTTTATAACTGATGCGGGAAAAGCAGGTGAAACCTTACTTTCAATAAGCTTTTTAACAACTTCAGCTTTTCTGGTGCCATTTAACTGCAGGATCACCGTCTTAGCCTCCAAAATATATTTGACACCCAGTGTTATTCCTCCCGTAAGATTTACTTTCCCTGAAAAATATTTCTGACCCACTTTTTTGGTTGTCTCATCGAGATTTACAATATGTGAATAAAGATCAAACGAAGTGCCCGGCTCATTTAATCCAAGGTGTCCATTCATTCCTGCGCCGAGTAACATCATATCAATTGGTCCGTATTTCTTAATAAATGCATCGGTCTTAACGCATTCATATTTTAAATCAGCAGATTCTCCATCGAAGAAGCATAAGTTTTCTTCAGAAAAGTCTATGTGATCAAAAAGATGTTTTTTCAAAAAGGAAAAACAATTTTCACTCTTTAAAGGTCCAATATTTGCCCATTCATCGAGACCAACTATTTTGCATTTTTTAAAACTTATTTCGCCTTTTTTATTAAGCTCTATTAAATGTTTAAATGTTCCCACAGATGTTTCACCGGCAGGAAAACAAAGTAATGCATCGGGTTTCTTGGAAATTATTGCGGCAATCTGCTCTGCAGTCTTTTCCGATAACTCTTTATAGTCAGAATATATTATTTGTTTCATTTCCAAACTTGCTTTATAAATAAGGTTAACTCTGTGTAGCTCTGTGATCCCGATAGTTATCGGGACTCTGTGTAACTCTGTGACAGTTCTAATGGTTTGTTACACAGAGAGCCACAGAGAAGACACAGAGAACCACAGAGATATTTCTTAAAGTTTTATTTCTCCCCAACCTTTACGGTATTCCCGTTTTACGAACTGGTTGGCTTTTTCAAAGTTTGTGATTCTCATATTTGGGCCATCCCACATGTAATTAATATATCTGCCGGGGAAAGTATATCCTTCCATTTGTCCATAAACCGGATCTTTCCTGCTAATTTTTTCGCGGATATTAAAACTCCTCAATATCAGGTTACCCATTAATACCGTCTCAGTCAGAGGTCCTGCATATCCTACAAAAGGAGAATCGACTTCAGCATTTCCATAACCTGCTATACATGCATCAATCCATTGCCACCAGTGGCCATCCATATCACCTGTTATTCGAGGATATTTTTGTGGAATTGAGATTTCCTTGTTTCTCGACAGTGGCAACAGAATTGGGTTACGTCCACCCCATCCGCATGCTGCTTTGCCCTTTGTGCCTATGAATAATGTTCCGCCTTCATAATCATTTAGCCCCAGTGGATAATCGCACAGGATTTCGTTCATATTTACATCGGGGTCAATCTCATTAGGTCGTTCCGGCGTAATCCCTCCATCCATCCAGTAAAGATCCAAATCTTTTCCGTTGTTAAGTTTATATCTGAAACGGATTGAACTTGAGACGGGTCCGCTATCGGGGTAAATTCCTTCAGTAAAAATGCCATTATAGACGGTGCTTGCGCTACACGATACTTCAGTTGGGTATCCGAGATTCAGTAATTTAAATGGTGGTCCTATAATATGGCAACCCATATCGCCAAGAGCGCCGGTTCCAAATCGCCACCATCCACGCCAGTTAAACGGGACAAGGTTATCAATATAATTTGTCTCTTCAGCAGTACCCAGCCAGAGATCCCAGTTTAGTTCTTTTGGTACCTGAGGATGTGTATCCGGCCAGGGAATTCCCTGTGGCCATACAGGTCTGTCGGTCCAGCAAAAGACCTTTTCGATCTGACCCAGAACATCAGCTTCAATCCATTCTCTCAGGGTACGCATTCCATCGCACGATGCTCCCTGATCACCCATCTGAGTAACCACTTTATATTTTTCAGAAGCCTGTGTGAGTATCCTGGCTTCATATATATCGTGAGTAAGTGGTTTTTGAAGATACAGGTGTTTTTTAAGCTGCATTGCACTTAGCCCGACAATTGCATGGTTATGGTCGGGAATGGCAACAGAAACAGCGTCAAAATTTTTGCTCTCCTTATCGAACATTTCCCTCCAGTCGTGGTAAAATTTGGCTTTTGGAAATTGTTTTATCCTGGGAGCTGCCTGTCTGTCATCAACATCGCAAAGAAAGGCTATTTCAGCATTTTTTTTGGGTGCAATTGCATAATGACGGATGTCGTCGGCAGCTTCACCGCCACATCCCACAGCAGCGATTAAAAGTTTGTCGCTTGGAGCTACATGTCCCAAGCCACTTACAGTGAAGTTTGGCAGGATTGTAAGGGCGGCTGCCCCGGAGGCAGCCGTCTTTACAAAATTTCTTCTGGAGAGGTTATTCGTAATCCGTGATTTATGATTCATAGTATTCATGATTTTTAGATCAAAATGCTAATCAGTAAGATTTAATAAGCATTTTCTATTTACTCAAAGGCTTGAAAGAAACCTCTTTAAAGAAAACCACATCTTTATCGCTATGATTCTGAATTCCCATAAAACCAAATTCAGGACGTGGTCCACGCTGAGGTTCGAAATCAAATTTACGTTCCGGTACCGGATCACCTTCTTTAAATTCTGTCACTTTTACGCCATTAAGAAAAACGATTGTTGTAGGACCATCGAGAGTAATTTCCATCGTGTTCCATTCCGGCCCTGGTTTACCTGTTTTTGCTAACGGCTTCGTAAGTGAATATAGCATTCCGGTATAATGATAATCATCTTCCCCCGAGGCTTCAGGATCGTTATCTATCTGTACTTCATAGCCATAATTTACCGGCATCCACTCTTCACGCGGTTCAACCGGGATCCGAATAAATACGCCTGAATTGCTGTTTTTATCGCGCATTCTGTAAACCACGCGAATGGTGCAATTTCCGAACATTCCTCCGGTCCAGTAGAGAAGTCCCATTCCCCCGGATGACTTAATCAGCCCATCTTCAACAAAGTGTTTACCAGGTCCGACCTGTTTCCATCCTGTCAGATCCTTTCCGTTAAATAATTGTATCCATTGATTTGAATCTGCAACCTGGGCAGATACTCCTTTTGTCATGATAAATAAGATACATACCGTCAGACTAAATATTAAAAACGATTTAGCCGGTTTCATCTGTGAAGCAGATCTTTGCCTGTCGAACAATTGATTTTCCATAATCTTGATTTTTTTTAAAATTAATTAGTAACTTTTTTCCTTATCGTTGCGTTCTGAACAATAGGTTTTGCCCAGAAACTTAAACTCAGAATATATGCTAAAGGTAAATACAAAATCATCATTCCTGCCTGCAATCCCATCAGATCTTTTAATTTGCCTATAAGCAAGGAAAATACAGCTCCCCCGGCAATGGCAGTACATAATATACCGGCAAAAGAGCCATGGTACTTTGTTACACTGTTAAGCGCAAGTGAAAAAATTATACCATACATTACAGAAAGACAAAATCCCATAGCCGGAAAACCAAACAAAGCCATTTTTGCATTTCCAAAGAGTGTCATAGTCAATACTAAAAAAGAAGCAGAAGCAAAAATCCTTAACACAATTTTGCTGTCCATAATTTTTAATAATACAAGACCGAGAATACATCCAACAGTCATCATTCCCCAAAAAAGACCAACGGTTGAAGCACCCTCTACTTCCGGTCTGAACCCATGATAACTCCTCAGAAATTCTGAAATCCAATTTGCAATTCCCTGTTCCATACCAACATAAGAGAAGATGCCCAGGAAAAATAATATAACAGTCTTCTGTTGGAATAGTTCAATATGTGTCTGCCATGCTCCCACAACTTCATCCTCTTTTCTGATAACTTTCGGAAAACGTACTATTAGAATAATTACTACCATAAAGAAGCTTATAAGCGCAAAAATCCAATATATTGAAACCCATGGCAATTGATGAGGTGTAAGGAAGGCCATCATATTTATAAAAGGCCCCCTGGTATTACTTTGAGAGCTGAGATTTGTTACAAGATAAGAGTATACAAAAGGACTGAGGAATGAGGCTCCTCCAAATACAAGCTGGACAATAAGATTGTTAAATGCAAAGTGCTCTTCTCCTCCGGTAACTCTAAGCAGGGGAAACAATGCCACCTGCAGGAGAGCCATACCACAACCTATAAAAAACAGGGAAACTAAGAATACCGGGAAAACCGGAAATAAGGAAAATAAGAGTGCTCCTCCAAATGCAAGAATCCATGCAAATATGAGACTTTTCTTTTCATCGTATTTCTGAACAATCATTCCTGATGGAATTGACATTAAGGCATATGCAATAAAAAATGAAAATGGCAACAGACCTGTCATCGTTCCATTGAGAGTAAAACTATCACTGACGTTTGGGTTAATAGATCCAAGAATATTAGTCAGGAAGGATATTGCAAAAAAGATAAAGAAAATCAGAACTACCAGGTAATATTTGCGTTTCATATGTTAAGTTTAACTAAAGATCAGATTTTGTCCACAACGATCACATTTACACCCAGGCTTCTTATCTTACTCAGAATATCGGATGGGATGCCACTATCGGTGATTAATGTATCCACGTCTGCAAGAGGTGCAATAGTGGTAATCCCCTTGCTTAGAAATTTTGATGAATCAATAAGCGCAATTACCTTCCCCGAATTCTTAATATTTATTCTGGCAAGGAAGGCCTCTTCAATGTTAGTAGTCATCATTCCCCTCTCAATGTCAATGCCATCTGCACTCAAAAAATATTTGTCGCAATAAAAAGTCCTTAATGATTCCGCAGCCTGTTCCCCGACAAGGGCAAGTGAATTTCGTCTTAAGATTCCACCTGGCATTATTACCCTTATATTTGGATTATCGGTCAACCTGAAAGTAATATCTACCGAATTTGTTATTACAGTAATCTCAATTTTTTTAGGAAGATGTTTGGCGAGCTGCATTATGGTAGTCCCCGAATCAAGCAAAATTGTCTCGCCGCTCATTACCATATTTGCCGCAGCAATACCTATCGCTTCTTTAAGCTTAATATTTTGCCTGCGTCTGTCATATATCGATAAATCAATATTTATCAGACTCTGTTTCATGGCACCACCACGCGATCTGATAAGAATGTTTTTCTTTTCTAAATGCTTTAAGTCTTTACGAATTGTAACTTCACTGACATTGAACTGACGGCTGAGTTCATAAACATTTACCTGATCATCCTTCTCAAGCTGTTTAAGAATTACTGCCCGCCGATCTACAACAGTGCTCATCCCTGAATTTTTTTGTTTCGTTTTATTTCATAACAAATATAAAAAAATAATATCTGAAATATAATGAAACAGTTTAATTTTTTCCCGGGTCATTACATACCAGCAATTAAATTATTGAAATTTTGCTTCAAATGTGTTTATTGGATTCTTATAAAAAAGGAATAAATTGCAGAAAAATTTATTATGGGGAAAAAATACTTTTCTCTCAGTTCGGTTGAGAATAGCAAAGTGATAAAAATCATTCAGATTGCTTTCGGAATAATTTGTATTGCTGTTGCAATATTCTGGTTAAGGTTTAATATAAGATCACTGAAAGCTGACAGAACACTCTGGGTCACAATTTTATTTCTTTCAGGATTTGGATTTTACATGATATGGGCTGGTTTGGGAAAAGCTACCAGATTCATAGAGATAAGCACTGATAAAATAAGGATTAAAAAGACCATTATTCTTCCGGCTGTTGAGATGTCTGCCGGAGATATTCAAAAAATCGAAATCTATCCGTTTAATCTCATCTTTTTCATGAATACGGGGAAGAAATTAATTCTCAGGTTCAGTACTACATATCAGGAAACCAATGAAAAAGTAAAGAATGAGATTCTGAATTTTGGAGAATTAAATTCAATAAATGTTGAAATCGTAAGGGAAAATTTATAATAATTTTCATCTTTTCAACCACAAATAACACAGAGTATTAAAGTTAAGAACACAAAGAGGGCTGAACATTATAAATATAGCATGAGTGGATATTTTAGTGAAGGAACCAGCCTGTCGTTGTTGTATTTAATCTTGCGCACTTTGTGCCTTCCGTGTCTGCCGGCAGGCAGGTTTGTGCTCTTTGTGGTTAATATGTTCTACTTACTTAAAACGTTAAAACTCAAAATTCTTTGCCATACCTCTTTATTTACGGGTATCCCGTTCTCGAGGTTTGCTTTTCTTGTCTGAAACACATTTTCTCCCGGATAACGAATTTCAGATGATAAATTCTCCGGATTGGATTTATGCAAATCATCTATTATCTCAGCTATTGAATTGTCAATTGAAGGAAAGTTATGCAAAGCTTTAATATTGATAGCAATAAAGATCTGTGATACACTATGTTCTGAGCTGCATCTCTGGATTTGATGAGTAGACAATCCACCCGATAGAATTGTAGCCATAATATCAAGCAACAATGACAAACCAGATCCTTTCCAATAACCTGCAGGAAGAACTCTCCACGATTCGAGAATCTCCCCCGGATCAATGGTCAATTCACCATTTTTATTGTATCCACCTGGAAATGGAAGTTTTCTGCCTTCTTTATTTAAAGATTCCAGCTTGCCATATGAATATTGCGACATTGCAAAATCCAGAACTATAGCTTTTTCATGAAATGGAACCGCAAGAACAAAAGGGTTGTTCCCAATACGTGGATCCGTAGCTCCCCATGCCGGCATATTCTGACAGGTATTTGTCCAGCAAATAAGGGCATATCCTTTTTTAGCTGCCTGCCAGCCGTATGTTCCTCCACGCATCCAGTGGTTTGTATTAGAAAGTGATACCAGGCCCAACCCATTCCTGTAAGCAATTTCAATAGCCCGGTCTGTTGCAAAAGATGCATTCAGTGGCCCGGGACCAAGATTTCCATTCCATTGTTCCAATGATCCGAAACTGTGAAAAAGACTGGGCACTGCCCCGGGTTTAATATAACCTTCCAGAGTATTTTTAACAAATCTCGGAAATCTGTAGATTCCATGTGAATTAACGCCATCAACACTGTTCATTGTGAATATTTCAGCGCACTTTTCAGCATTGCCTTCTGAAAATCCTATTTTTGAAAGCACCCTGATAAATTCGGATTTCATTCTATCGTAAGATATCCGTACTGTATTTTCAGATTTAAGCATACGGCATTCAGATTAAGAAAAAATATTTAAATCATTAAAAATTTATGAAAAGTGATTATACTCATAAAACAAAGTAAGTAAAAGAATACAATTACTTTCAATAATTTACGAAATTTGCCGAAACTGTAGTCTGTCGGAAGATCTGTTTCACGGTATAGTAGAATAAGAAAACTCTATATAAATATCATTTTAAATCTAGAAGAATTTTTCATACACCTGAAAACAGTTAATTCTTAGATTGGAGATGGAAAATTGAACTTTTTTCAAAATATTATTTTATTCAGATATTATTATATAACATAGTGAATAACAAATTAGAACAATTAGTTGAAGATGTGAAAAAGGAGCTGCGGATTTTGCTAAGCATCAGTTTTGGCGTTTTCTTGTTTGTTCTTTTTTTTCGGCCATTTCCTTTTATAGGGTTCGATATTAACAACAGTCTTCTGTTTGTAGGTGGTTTAGGGACAATTGTTTTTGTAATAATGGTTCTGATCAGAATTACCATTCCACGAATTCTAAGAACGAAAAAACAGGAGAGCCAAATGCTTCTTTTACCCTCTTACCTGAATGGTTTTATAATTCTGGCTTTAAGCTCGGTTGCTTTTGTTTTTTACCTACGGTATGTTGGATTGGTGAGCATCACTTTTTTCATCACTTTCAGAGTGGTGTTAATTTGTCTTGCACCGCCAGTATCTCTTGGTATTTATGATTTAATAAATGAGCTAAAGCAACAAAATGAAATACTTATTATTGAAAAAAAGATAATACAAAAACAAGTCGAGAAATACGAAGAGAATGCCCTGAACAAGTCAATTGAGTTTATCTCTGAAAACAATTCTGAGAACTTCAGTCTTTTGATTTCAGATGTGGTTTTGATTAAATCGGCCGATAATTATGTTGAAATTGTGTTTAAGGAAGGAGAAATCTTTAAAAAAAAACTTATTCGTAATACTCTCAAGAATATTGAGGTCCAGATAAAACAATATTCCAATTTTCTTCGTTGCCACCGGATTTGCATTGTGAATTTACATTATATCGAAAGGTTGAACAGATCCAACAATAATCACTGGTTGACAGTTAAGGGATTTGACGAGCAGGTACCCGTCTCGCGCCAATATCTATTAAAGCTTAAGGAAGCATTGTAAGTTTCAGGGGCGAATAGCATTCATCTGTATATTGTGATATTTACCACACATATGTTTTGTTAATCCCTAATCAGGGTCGATTAATCACTTTATTTCAAATAATATAAAACCTGTAAATAACTTTGGAAAAGTTATAATGGAAAAACTCACGCATAAATTAATATAATTATCTAATGAACTCAATTAATAACATTAAACAGAACGATAACAGGTCATGGGAACAAATAATCATGAAGTATAACCATCCTGATCTGAAAAAAAGTATATGGCAAATCTGCGATTCTCTGATTCCCTATATATTTATGTGGTATCTAATGTACCGGAGTCTGATATACCCTTATTGGGTCACTCTTTTGCTTTCAGTGGTTGCATCAGGATTTCTGATCAGGTTATTTATAATTTTCCACGATTGCGGTCACCGGTCATTTTTCAAATCAAAAAAAGCCAATATTGTTGTAGGCATGATAATGGGAATCCTCGCTTTTACTCCTTTCTATAAATGGCATAACCAGCACCGGATTCATCATGCAACCTCAGGTAATCTCGATAAACGAGGCATTGGAGATGTATGGACAATGACTGTAGACGAGTATCTGAAATCTTCCCGATGGGATCGTTTCCTGTACCGTTCGTTCCGCAATCCGTTTATCATGTTTACTCTCGGACCTGTACTGGTTGTGATGGTTCAAAACCGGATAGCAAAGAAAAACCTTACCAGATTAGAAAAACGGAACATCTATTTTACAAATTTAATGATTGGTGTTTTGGCATTACTGATCATTTTATTGATTGGCTTTAAGGCTTTCCTGCTGATACAGTTGCCTGTAATTCTGATTTCACATAGCGTTGGAATTTGGTTATTTTATATTCAGCATCAGTTTGATGATGTGTATTGGGAAAGGGAAAGTAAATGGGATTATAAAATTTCTGCAATTAAAGGCAGTTCATTTTTAAAACTACCCGCCATACTACAATGGTTCACAGGAAATATTGGTTTTCACCATGTTCATCACCTAAGCTCAAGAATACCAAATTACTATCTTGAAAAATGCCATAACGAAAATGAGATGTTCAATAATATAAAACCAATAATTCTGTTTTCAACGTTCAGAGCTCTCACTTTAAATTTGTGGGATGAGGCCACACACAAAATGATAAGTTGCAGAAAAATATCCGTTTCCCAAATGGCATGAGCACTCTCCTATTTTGGAAACTCACTGCTGGTTATAATACGGACTCCCTGTTTTGCAAGTTCGCATTTTATATCATCGAATTTATCCGGGAGCAGAGGGCGGGATGCATCTTCAATAAGCGTTGCTGAAAATCCTTCCAGAATCGAATCAAGGATGGTATAATAAACACAGATATCGGCAGCTAAACCACAAAAATAAATATCATTGACTCCCTTATCCTTAAGATAGCCTGACAGTCCTGTACTGAAAAGATGATTATTATCGTAAAATCCGCTATAACTGTCAACGTCAATATTCATGCCCTTTCGGAAAATGGCAGCTATTCGATTTGATTCGAGACTGTGGTGTAATTCAGCTCCCGGTGATCCCTGAATGCAGTGGTCAGGCCAGAGAGTTTGCATTATTCCATTGATAAGCATTTTGTCAAATGGCTTTTTATAGAGGTGACTTGAGGCAAAACTCGCATGGTTTTCAGGATGCCAGTCCTGGGTGGCAACAACGAGGTCAAAATAGCCCTGAACCTTATTAATAACAGGCACTATCAGATCACCGTACGGAACTTCAAGCGGACCACCAGGCATAAAGTCATTCTGGACATCAACAATTATTAGTGTTTTCATCTGACTATTTTTTAAATTCATTGATCAGTCTGTCGCGCTCAGTTTGCAGTTTTGTACTGATACCTATTTTATAGATATGCGGGTTGTCGAAACGTTTATATTCATCAGGAAGCTTCTCCAACCTTTGCAGGCTGTAGTTAACAATCTCTAAGGGTGAACGGGGAGTGCTCAATCTGATTCCATTACCTATTACTTTTTGCAAAAGAGGTTCTTTAGCATTATTCCCCACGAAGAGGGACTTCAGAGGATACATCGGGTGATGCATAACATCCACATCCTTCTCATCAGACACAGTTACTGCGTCTGCTCCGATAAATCTATCATCATTGTCAAGTATTCTGAAAACCTGCTTTCTATGAGGAAGTGTAATTTTACTGATGTTTTCGGATAATTTAATCCTGGGAATGTCATTGGCAGATGCCAGTTTGTATACCCCATCCAGAGCGCCATCCGGATTACCGGTAACAAGGCTTGTCCCGACGCCAAATACGTCAATAGGAGCATGCTGGTCCATCAGACTTTTTATGATGTACTCATCCAGCTGATTTGATACAGCTATCTTCACATATGAAAGTCCGGCATTATCGAGTTTTCTCCGGCACTCTTTTGCCAGATATGCAAGGTCACCACTATCGAGTCTGATAGCATTAAGCCTCTGGCCTTTCGCTTCCATCTTTTTGGCAACTATAATGGCGTTTGGCAATCCGCTTTTCAGAGTATCATAAGTATCAACAACCAGTACGCAGTCGTCCGGTTGAACTTCTGCAAAATCTATAAAGGCAGATAATTCATCGTTGTAGCTTTCAACAAATGAGTGCGCCATAGTGCCTGAAACAGGAATGCCATAATCACGCCCAGCCAATACATTGCTGGTTCCATTAAACCCTCCCAAAAAGGCTGCCCTGCTGGCATAATAACCTCCAGGGCCCTGTGCTCTTCGCAAACCAAAATCAATTAAAACCCGGTCTTCAGCAGCCTGCCGCATACGACTCGCTTTAGTAGCAATGAGAGTCTGAAAATTAAGGATGTTAAGAAGTAGTGTCTCAATAATCTGGGCTTCAATAATATTTGCTTCAATTTGAAGTACAGGCCGTATAGGGAATACAATATCACCTTCAGTTGAACTATATATATTCCCGTTAAACCTGAATTTTTCAAGATAATCGATAAAATCAGGATTAAATCCCTCACGCCTCAGGAAGTCTATGTCCTGCTTATCAAAGTGCAAGTCAGCAAGAGCGTTGAGAAGATCCTCCAGCCCGGCAAAAATTGCATATCCTCCACCGAATGGTAATTTTCTGAAAAAATAATCAAAAACTGCCTTTATATCTTTTTGACCTTTCAGAAAATATACCTGAGACATGGTTAGTTGATATTTATCAGTATATGTTGCTGTGTAATTGAACATTATGAATGTTTATTTTAAAAATTCTGTTTTTCTTTATACGCTTTAATTATTGACTTCAATATAGAATAAATTCTGAATAGTTTTACAGAATTCGGTGGATAAGGACATAAAACTTAGTACTCAGGATTCAAGCAAGAAACAAATACACTCTATTGCAAAGTTTTTTTCAATGAACATTCATTATACACGATTGTTAAATAATATTAAAAGAAATTCCCAAGTATTATAACTTACACCTTAAGGAACAAACTTTTAGCTAAAAAGTTTTAAACGAACTAATTGAACAATGGTCAATAATTCAGCTCAAAGAGAAGATCATAACCCCCCAATTAATATCTCCATTCAAAACAAACTGATTCTGCATCCTTCGCTATTTTCCGAAAGATTCAAAACTGCAGTAATATTACTTGGATTGGTATCATGTCTGAATTTTTCAGTCTTACAGGGTCAGATTCTGAAAGATTCAAGTTCCATTAATCTTATTAAAAAGGGTATTGACTATGTATATAACTTCGATTTCAAAAATGCATATAAGATAAATGCCGAGTTAAAGACTTTATACCCTGGTCATCCAATAACATATCTTTTTAAGGGGATGATTACTTATTGGGAAAATTGGCCGCTAAATATTACTTCGGCAGCCCGGACATCCTTCGAAGCAGATTTGAGGAAATGTATTGAGTTGTGCGATAATAATAAGGCACCGTCAACGGAAGCAGAAATTCTGCTTGTCAATTTGTGTGCCAGGGGATTGCTCTTATTGTATTATACTGATAATGACTTAAGTTTCGAGGTGTTTCCAATAGCAGCGAGCACTTATCAGTGTATCCGGCGCTCTTTTGATTTCACCGCTCTATATTCCGATTTTTACTTTTTCAGGGGAGTATACAACTATTATCGTGAAGCTTATCCCGAGGCGCATCCTGTGTACAAGACGCTGGCATTTCTTTTTCCAAAGGGCAGCAAGTCTGAAGGGTTGGACGATCTGCTGATAGTTGCCAAAAATTCCATAATACTGAAAGCTGAAGCATATTCTTTCCTAACCCAGATATTTTTGAGTTTTGAAAACAATTATCTGAAGGCAACTTTTTATAGTAAGAGTCTTCACATATTATATCCAGATAATCCGGAATACCTCGGATCATACATCAAAAACCTTTTGCTGATAAAACGATACGATGAGGCTGAGAAGGAGATAGCCGAATCAGTTGATTATCTTAAGAATCCTTTTTTTCAGGCTCAGGTTACAATTTTTAATGGTATTTTACAGGAGAAAAAATATCATAACTACCATGTAGCACAACAGCTTTATTTTCAGGGTATCAAAGAAACTTCAGAGTATAGAAATTATGGAGATGAATATGCGGCTTATGCTTATTTTGGGTTGAGCCGTATAAGCGAAAAATCGGGTGACATGGATAATATGAAAGTATACCGTAAACTAGCACTGAAACTTGCTGATTTTAAAAACATAGATTTCAATTAAAATAAGGTTGATTGTGGTTCATATACCTGTTATAAACCAAAAAGTTAATCTGGAGTATCGGAAGAAATAAAAGAAAATTCCATAAAATTAAAATCCGGCATTTTATTTGTTTAATTAAATTTCAAAACAATTACTTTAATCTTCAAATAAAAATAAAATGAAAACACGGATATATCTTTTCGCACTTTTATTGTTAACCTTTTCTTCGTGTTCCAGAACAGATAATTCATTTTACAATAAGGTACTTGGCGACTTCAGTAATAAGAGCTATTTTATTGCGCTCGATATCAGGTCAAATGATTATAAGGGAAGGGTAATTATTGAAAATAATGATCTCTATAAGTGTTTAAATGAAACAAAGGGATGGGATAAGACCATCTATCACTCAAAACTTTTAAAAATTTTAGTGCACAGAAGAACCTTGAATGTTGAAAAAACTGATCTTATAAAATGGAAATTCATAAAAGTTAAGGATGTAAACAATGTATATTTCAGAGCGAGCAAAGGAGTAAATTCATTTATTGCGGATTATTTTATTGGAACACTTTTCAAATATAATGTAAATGAGGAAGAGATGTATGCTGTTATCAATCAACTTTTTTACTGGAAAATTCCTGTCAGGTTTGATAGTATAACCGGAGAGCTGATACTTGATAATTAACACTGCATTTCTATTGGGGCTGTTCAATGTATTTAAACAGCACTAAGTTCAAACATGATAATTATCATTGTGTTGATTTTTTCTCTCAAGCTCTTCAAGCTTTTTCTTCCCGTATGCTAAACGGGTTATTGCTACAAACAAGACTGGCACCATAAAAATACCTATAAAAGTAGCTGCTATCATTCCTCCAAATACAGTCCATCCTATTGTCTGCCGTGCAACAGCGCCTGCTCCTGTTGCAAATATTAAAGGTGAAACACCTAAGATGAAAGCCATTGATGTCATCAGAATAGGTCGTAGTCTTAATCTTATAGCTTCAAATGTTGCATCCAGCAATGGCATTCCGTTATCAAGGCGGGTTTTGGCGAATTCCACAATAAGAATGGAATTTTTTGCTGCAAGCCCGATAAGAGTGACCAGTCCGATCTGAGCATAAACATTATCGCTCAGCCGGGGGACAAATGTAAGTGCCAAAATAGCTCCGAATGCGCCTAAAGGCACTGCGAGCAGAACAGAGAATGGTACTGACCAGCTCTCATAAAGTGCAGTAAGAAAAAGGAATACGAAAAGTATTGATATAAAGAAAATTACTATTGATTTTGATCCGGCATCTATCTCTTCTTTGCTCAAACCTGAGAATTCATATCCATATCCGACAGGTAGAACCTTATCAGCTGTTTCAATAAGTGCCTGAATAGCTTGTCCGCTGCTATAACCTTTTTTTGCATCACCATTAAATTCAGTGGATCTGTAAAGGTTATAATGATTTATGACAGGTGCGGTCTCTGAAACCTTGTGGGTAATAAATGTTTTGAGAGGAAGCATGTTGCCCTGGCTATTCCTTACATAATACTTGTCAATAGCCGATATGTCTTCCCTGAATACAGTATCGGCCTGAGCCATTACACGAAAGTTCCGTCCATATATCGTGAAATCGTTTATATAATAACTGCCCAGATAAGTTTGCAATGTATTGAAGACTTCCGAGAGTTCTACTCCCATTTTCTTGCATTTTTCCCTGTCAACCGAAATTGTATATCTGGGAGTGCTGGCAGTGAAGAAAGTAAAGGCACTGCCAATTTCCGGACGTTTATTTGCTTCAATCATAAAATTTCTGACAACCTTTTCGAACCCTTTAATATCATCGGTACTCTCCTTTTGCTGCAAGATAAAGCTAAAACCTCCTGTATTTCCAAGACCCGGAATTGCCGGTGGTGCTATAACAATTACCCGGGCTTCTTTTATATCTGCAAATCGTCTGTTCATCTCAGCTATTATGCCTTCGAGTTGCTCTGACTTTGTTTTGCGCTCATCCCATGGTTTTAACTGGCAAAAAACAGTACCACTGTTTGATTTTGTCGAGAATGTTACAACATTAAGACCCGCTATTGCTGCAAAATGTCCGACCCCTTTTATCTCCTGAAGAATATTCATAACATTTTTCAATACATCAACTGTACGGGCAGTTGAAACAGCTTCCGGCAGTTCAAAAGTAATGTAGACCCTGCCATTATCCTCGGTAGGAATGAAACTTGTCGGTTTATTTTTGAACAAAATTGCCGAGCTGAAAATCACAAGTATCAGAAGAATTATTATATACTTTGAATAGTTGATAACTTTCAGAACACTTGAAGAATATTTATCGACACTTTTTTTGAAATATCTGTTAAAAAGTTCAAAAAACCAGTTTAAAACACCGGCTCTTTTTATTTTTTTCTGAGGTATCAGCAACAATGAACTTAAAGCAGGAGTAAGTGTTAATGCAACAAAGGCTGATAGCAATACTGATACTGCAATTGTTATTGCGAATTGCTGATATAGTTTACCAACTATTCCGGGGAAGAATCCTACAGGGATAAATACTGCGGCCAGAATCAATGCGATGGCTACAACAGGGGCAGAAATATCTTCCATTGCTTTATAGGCAGCTTCTTTGGCAGTCAGATTCTTTTCATCAATATAATGTTGAATTGCTTCAACAACAATTATGGCATCATCAACAACAATTCCAATAGCAAGTACCAGTGCAAAAAGCGTAAGCGTATTTACTGTAAAACCTAATGGAGTAAAAAAGATAAACGTACCGATTATCGAAACAGGAATTGCCATGATTGGTATTAGCGTCGCCCTCCAGCTTTGCAGAAAAACAAATACGACTATTATAACCAGGGTCAAAGCCAGCAATAAAGTTTTTACAACTTCACGGATCGAAACTTTTACTACTGATACCGTTTCAAAAGGAATCGTATAATCAATATCGGAAGGAAAGGATTTTTTTAGCCTTTCCATTTCAGCATAAACACCATTTGCGGTTTCCATTGCATTGCTGCCCGGCAATTGGAATACAAGAAGAAATGATGACAATTCGCCATCTACGTATGAACCACCTGAATAGCTAAATTTCCCAAGCTCAATTCTTGCCACATCCCGCAGATAAACAATCGAGCCGTCAACCGGATTGGTTTTTATAATTATTTTACCGAATTCATCCTGTGACGAAAGCTTTCCATTAACAAAACAAGTATATTCAAATGCCTGATAGCTCTTTTGAGGAGGAGCTCCGATAGTACCCGCAGCTACCTGGACATTTTGTTCCTGAACTGCCTGTATTATATCTGCAGGTGTAAGATTCAGGTTTGCAATCTTTTCAGGATTTAACCATATCCTCATTCCAAAAGGGTCAGCCCTCGTAAATAAATCTCCAACACCTTTGACACGGGCGAGTGCTTCTCTGATATAAAGATTTGTATAATTATCAACGAATTTTATACCATGGGTATGTTTTGGGGAATAAATACCTATAACCATCAATATGCTGGGAGTACGCTTGCGCACAATAACACCAAGATTTTTGACCTCCACAGGGATATCGGGTAAGGCCGCATTAACCCGGTTTTCAACATCAAGAGCAGCAATATCAATATTTGTTCCGGTCTTGAAAGTGATATTCATGCTCATGCTCCCGGTACTTGTACTGACTGACTGCATATAGTCCATCCCTGGCACACCGTTTACCTGAGATTCAATAGGCGTAGCAACCGTCTGCTCAATCACATTGGCATCGGCTCCAATATAGTTAGCATTTACCTGAACTACCGGTGGAGTTATATCGGGATATTGACCAACAGGCAGATTTACAATAGATATTACCCCAAGGATAACAATTATCAGGGAAATAACAATAGCCGTATTCGGCCTCTTAATAAATGTATTGGCTATCATTTCTGATATAAATTAGTCAGTTCCTTTACTTTGATAAGCTTTCTCGTTTTTAACAGCGCCGGAGACAACAACAGTGGAGCCTTCCCTAACCTTCTGTATTCCTTCAAGAACAATAGTTTCTCCCGGACTCAATCCCGATTTAACTACTACCATTTCACCATGATTAGGTCCAAGACTAACCCGCTTTTGTTTTACAACATTATTTTCAATCAGATACACAAAATACTCGCCCATTTGCTCAACAATTGCCTTTGCCGGTATGTTCACCTCCATACCGGAGTCCTTATTCAGAACTTTTATCCTGCAATTCATTCCTGGTCGCAGACTCATTTCAGGATTTGGAAAAACAGTTCTTATCTTTATTGTTCCTGTCTGGGGATCAATAGCTCTGTCAATGATACTCAACTCTCCATTATATTTATATTCAGAGTTATCGGGTAATGATAATCTGAAAGTGGAATCCTGTAATGTTTTTTTTACAGTTTGAAGAGTAAGCATGTAGGGCAACGATTTTTCATCAAGTATAAAGTCAATTGCTATTGGATTATCTGAAGATATTGTATTCAATAAGGTCTGTCCGGCAGTTACAAACGCACCTGGTTTTACAAGAGAAAAACCTATTGAACCAGTAAATGGAGCAATTATCAATGAATAATTAAAATCAGTTTCAGCATTTAACAAGCTTGCTTTGGCAGATTTTACCTGCAGTCTGGCATTTTCAAGTGAAGTGAGAGCGTCATCAAGGGTTTGCTGTGCAATAGCGTTCTGTTTATCAAGATTTTTATACCTGTCGGCATCACGTTGTGCTTTAAGTAAATTGGCATTAGCTATATCAACAGAAGCCTTTGCCTCTTCAAAGGCTGCCTGGTATTTCCGTCGGTCTATTTCATACAATTTCATTCCTTTGGTAACCCGACTACCTTCTTTAAAATATATTCCGGTAACAAAACCGCTTACCTCACTACGGAGTTGCACTTCATCAGGTGCAACAGCCGTTCCGGGATAAGTATCATAATAAACTACATTTTCGGATTGTACAGTATAAGGAATAATAGGTACAGGTCCACCCAAATTTCCCGATTTACTTTGATTTCTGCATGATGTCATAAGCAGAACCAGAATCAAAACCAAATTACTTGTATTCAATTTAATTATATTCATAATCTGAACAGATAAGTTAATAATCGACAGGTATCTTGCCCAATGCCTGTTGTACATCAAGTTTACTATACATTAATGAAATCAGGGAGCTAAGATTGTTTAATTCTGCAGTTAAAAGATCAGTCTCAGAGATAATTACGTCAAGATAAAGTTTTATTCCCTGGTTATATTGAAACATTACTGTATTATATACATCACGGGCAATGTTTATATTTTGTTCTGTAATATTATAGGCAGCCAGATTACTCTTATATTCCGAAAGCGCCTGAATGTAACCTGTATTCATTTCATTTTTTAAATTAATTGTATCGAGTGTCAGCCTCTCATATGATAGCCGGGACCTCTTAATGTTCTCTATTTTTTTTGCCCCCGCAAAAATAGGGAAGGAAAGAGTGAGACCTATATTTGAATTTGGAAATGACTGGTTAAATAGTTCAGAATTACTATTATTCTGATAGATTATATTATAATTGGCATATCCCGATAGACTTGGAAGAAAACTATCCTTATAATAATTAAGACTTAATTTCTGAAGTTTAATATTTGTTTTTAACAACTGGTATTCTATCCGATCATTATATATAATGCCCTGGGTGGTATCAATAAGTATGTCTTTTTTCATCTCATTGAAATTGTATTTTAACTGAATTGGCTTTGTATCGGGATACCCCATAAGTTGTTTCAGCAGACTCTTTTTAGTCTTTATGGAATTGATCACGGCTATCTTCTGTGTCCGGGCATTATTCAGGGCTATGATGGCCCTGTTATAATCAATTTTATCGGTCGTTCCATTGGTATATAAGGCATCAGCATTTTTCAGACTTACTGATAATCTTTCAATATCCTCATTAATAATATTCAGCATTTGCTCGGAAAGCAATATGTCATAAAAAGCTTTATTTATGTCAACTACAAGTTGTATCAGTCCTTTATTAGTCGTTTGTCCGACCTGCTGTCTATAGTATCTTGCACTTCTCCCGGCAAATAACAGATCGTTGGTGAAAATATTCTGGCTTGCACTGAACTGGAAATCGGAGCTATATTTCTGAGCAGTAGTAACCTGAACCTCAGGACCAGCAGGGTTGGAACTGTTGGGAAAAAATGAAACCGGTCGTTTAATAAAATACTGATAACCTGAGGTGAAATTTATTTGTGGAAACCAGTCAGAAAGAGAAATTTTAATAGTCTGATTAGCAATTGCTTCATCTAACCTTAATTGTTTTACCAGAGGCTGGTTGTCCATTGCATATTTAATACACTCCTCAACACTCGCGCTATCAGAAAAAAATTTATCCGGAGTCTGGGCACTCAATGAAGAAGAGTCAAACAACAATAAAACCAGCAATTGCAATATCAGATAAGCTATGTATCGCAAATATTTAATATTGAATAATCTTTCCATTTAATAAAAATTCATGAATTCATTCGTTTACAATATTTTTTCTTAGTACGGTGTATTTCGTTATCAGTGTTCCTTGTTCATTTATTTTTTCACAGCTTAACAAATTCAAATTTATATCCAGCTTTTCTTCGACCACAAAACTGGCACCTAGCCCGAATATTTTTGGTTCAATGGTAAGCCACAATTCATCAATAAGCTGTTCTCTAAGGAATGCAGTGGCAATTTGTGGTCCACCAACCACCAGTATCTTTTTATATCCTTCAATTTCAAACCGATTAACAAGGGACGAAGGAGGTTCATCTGTAAATTCCAATTGTCCTTCTTTCCCATTTCTTTTATACTTATCAGGTTTTTTTGTCATAACAATAAAGAGATGCCTGGAATTTGGCATTACAGGGTCTTGTTTATAAGTTCCTCTTCCCATTATAACAACTTTTGTATCGTTCCATATTTTATCAAAATATTCCTGATCATTTTTTGAAGACCATGACCTGACCTGAGGATTATCCCATTTAGTAACCTTACCATCGAGCGAGGAGACAAAAATCAGTATCGTTTTCATTTTCAAGATATTATACGACGATAACTTACTAAATATCCAATCAGAAATTATATTATATTTTTTCCATTATGATACGATCATTTTTGACGCCCAGGTTGGATAGTTGTCTGAGCACCAATTCCATCATAGGCGGAGGGCCGCACAAATAGTAATTATCATAAATCGCCGGAATGTTGGTTTTAAGAAATTCTTCAGTTATAAAGCCATATTCGTATCCTTCAGCTTTTTCTTCTGATAAGATATTTATGAACAAGTCTCCCAGAATCCACTTCAATTCACTCTCCAGAATTATGTCCTCTTTAGTTTTGTTTGCAAAGATCAACATATTGGTCCCTATTTTTTTTCTGTACTGAAGCTCTCTGAAAATAGATAAGAAAGGAGTAATACCTGCACCGCCGGCAATAAATACTCCTTCTTCTTTATAGCCAATGTCTCCCCAGACATCCCTTATGATAAGTTCAGCACCAGGTTTAAGTTTACCCAGTTCATTTGTAATGCCATTTCGTTCAGAATATATTTTTATGGTGAATTCGAGATATGCGGAAGAATTCAGGCTGGTAAAAGTGAAAGGTCTTCGCTCATCACGCAGACCAGGCACATTTACAGATACTTCGGTGGCCTGACCAGGTATAAAAGAGTACCCTTCCGGTTTTTCAACCTTAAAACTCTTCACATTGTGAGTGACTTCTTCGATATTCAATATTTTTACAATATGCTCTTCCATGACTCATCAGTTATAATTTATCAATCTTGGCAGCAAGAATAAAGTCATTTTCCGATAATCCGTTTATTGAATGAGTCCACAATTCAACTACTACCCTGCCAAAATAAATATGTAAAACAGGATGATGTCCTTCACCTTCTGCAATATCTGCCACTTTGTTCACGAAATCAATTGTATGGCGATAACTAACAAAAAAGAACTCCTTAGAGATCTTACTATCATCTAAAACTTTCCATCCATCTGATATATTTTTTTTATACTCCTTAATTTCATTACCATTAAGTGGAGGAATTCCGCCTTCACATGGTATGCATTTTTTCGTACTTAAGTCCATTTTTTTACTTCTTATTAATTTATTAACCTGTATACAAACCTAAGTATCTTAAACATATCAGAAATAAAATAGTTTAAGCACTAATCTAAAAAGAAGGAAAATCAAGTTTCTTAGCATATTAAAATGTTGTAGTGTCGCTCAATAAAAAATTCCCATTTGGAAATATTTTTATACAATGTGGCTAAGTTTCATTTCAGAAAGACCACTATCGGGAAATTTAAAATCGGTGTATTTTCCCGAATCTGTATCTTCCTCAGTCAAACCTTCAATTTCGGAAGCATAAGGTACCCCTGTTTCCATATAGATCTCATAAGCTCTCCTCAGTATTTCAAGCTCAGTAACTTTCTTTTTCATACCTGTGCCTGTGGTCGTCCTTGAAACTCTCCTTCTTTTAGTTTTGGTAATTAAGTTTTCCATTTTTCTTTTTATTTATTAATGAATAAATTGCTTTTTTATGACTTATCAGTTTGAATATTTTTAGGTTTATAACACGTTTTAACTAACTCATTTGTTCCTTATCCGATTTAGTTTGTGTAATAAGTGCATCGTGATATCTTTTTTCAATAATATTCCAGTTGATCAGATTCCAGAATGCCTCAATGTATTTATCATATCTGCTTAGATAGTCAAGATAATAGGCATGTTCCCATAAATCACAGGTCATTAAAGGAATATATCCGATTCTCATTGGATTACCGCAGTTATTCTTTGGGATAATCTCAAGTGATCCCTTTGCATTCAACACCAGCCATATCCAGCCAACTCCTGATA
>DCFT01000009.1:52569-53778 GCA_002319885.1 Bacteroidales bacterium UBA1797 | reverse complement strand
CCCGTGTTGGCAGGCGTTAAAGCCTCAAAATAAAATGAGTGATTCCATAACTGGGCTGCATTATTAAAAATCGGACCGTCTGCAACTTTAATTATGGTTTCGAGATCCAGATTCATAAATTTTGTACCCTGAACCAGTTTATTGAGATTTGTCAAATAAAAATTATGATAATTCATAAAATGACATTCCAGTGTCTTTGCTGAAATATATGGTTCAAGAGCATTCAATTCATATGGTAAATCGGGTAATTTAAAACTCATGTCCTCAGTATTATTAGTACCCAGATATCCTTCAGAATAATCCTCAGGCTATTGCACTTATCTGAAAAATAAATTTAATGAATGTATCAGGACAGTAAATTAAGCCTTCATTAATCTATGATTAAGAACCTATTAAGAACCAGATTATGAAGAATGAATTTATTAGCTCTGTGGGTATTCAGAGAGAAAATAACCGAAGCCTTTTTTTGTCTGAATAAGTTTCTGAGGAGAATTTTTATCTATTTTTTTTCGAAGAGAATTAATATGGACATCTATTACGTTGGTTCCTGAATTAAATGAAAAACCCCATACTTTTTCAGCTATATTAATGCGGTCAAACACTTTATCTCTGTTACTCATAAGAAGTTCCAGGATTTTGAATTCTATCGCAGTAAGAGGAATCTCTATATCATTTCGTTTTACCTTTTTTGAACTTGTATCAAGCTCAAGGTCAAGAACCTTTAAAACGGGAATCACTACATCTCCCGTATTTCTCCTGGCCAATGCTTTTATCCTTGCAAAAAGCTCCTGGAAACTGAAAGGTTTTACCAGATAATCATCAGCTCCACAATCAAATCCTGTCAGTTTATCATCAACTGAATCAAGAGAGGTCAGCATTATAACAGGAGTAAAAACATTATTGTTCCTGATTTTCTTGCATAAGTCAAAACCCGAAATGCCAGGTATCACAACATCAAGAATTATAACATCATATTTTCTTGAAAACACTAATTTTTCACCGATAGTACTATCATATGCATTATCGATAAGATAATCATGACTTTCCAATCCAATTTTAATGAAGGATGCAATTTTTGGATCATCCTCAACCAGTAATATTTTCATAATGCATTATATATCAAACCATTTCGAGATACAATTTTCTAAATCACACTTTCCATGGCTATTAAATACTAAATTAATATAAAAATGAATAAAAATGAATAAA
>DCFT01000009.1:0-52316 GCA_002319885.1 Bacteroidales bacterium UBA1797 | reverse complement strand
TGAATAAAAATGAATAAAAATGAATCAAATTGACTATAAATGTCAAATAGTTATCTTAATATTAGGTTATTAAAGCTATTTTTTTCATATTTTTGGTATACTTACAATTAACATGCCACTAAAATCTTCAGAACATACCTCAGGTATGAATCCGGATTTAATTAGTGCCCCCAAATCATTCAATATGATTATCTGGACATTAATTGGTGTGTTGTTTATCATAGCTTTCTTCAACATTTCAGACCGGTTATTCAACCTGTCTCTCATTAAAAGTATCGGCTTTCAATGGGAGCCCATGAAACTATTAACTTCATTATCTTTTATAATTACATCTTTTGTAGTTGTTATAATCCGGCTGAATTCCAATAAGATATACATTAAAATATTATTTTTCTTTCTTATATCTGTCATTTTAATATTCAGCATTATATCTTTATATACAAACCTGTATTCATTTAAAACGGGCCATGAACCTCTGGTTCTTCATATTTCTTTTTTTAGATTTTTCGTTTCTTCCGACGGTACGATGTCGTTCCTCACGTCCTGTTGTTTTTTTCTAACAGCAATAATACTAGTCCTATTATCCGGTGAAAATGCTAAAGCCGTAGGGTTAGCTCATTTTCTGATTATTCCAGTTTTACTGATAAGTTACTTTACTATTGTGTGTTATATCCTTGGAGTCTCTGAATTTTCAGCCTTTAAGCATGCATTAGTTGCATTAAACACCGCGATTTCTTTTTCAGCCCTGGGAATAGTTTTTATACACCTAAGACCCCGAACATGGTTGATAAACCTTTATAGTGTCGACAGTACAGGAGGCATTATATCGAGGAGATTATTTATCCCGGCAAGTATCTTACCTATTTTAATCGGATGGTTTCATATTAACGGAGAAAGGGGGGGAATGTTTGTTACAGAACAAGGTGTTGTTTTAGTGGCAATCGTATACACCTTCTGTCTCTTTGTCCTTGTTTGGCTTACAGCCAGGTATATCAATAAAATAGATTTAAGACGACAAATGTCGGAAGAGATATTACATGAAAACAAGGAACAATTATCTGCGGTTTTTAATGGGGTATCGGAGATGCTTATGCTGGTGGATATTAAAGGCAATATTATTGCTGCAAATAATACAGCAAACAAAAGTCTCGGTGATAGTAAATCAGAACTTACCGGTAAAAATATTTACGATCTTATTCCGGCTGGTTTTAGGGATCACAGAAAAGAGCAGATTTCTGAAATCGTCAGGACTAAAAAACCGGTAAAAATGAAGGAAAATTTAGGAGAAACACTTCTCGACCTAACCTTATATCCGGTTTTTGATGCTAACGGGAATGTTGTTCAATATGTATCATTTGCTATAGATATAACTGAACGTACAAGAGCTGAAATTAATCTGAAAGAGAGTGAAGACCGTTTTAGAACAATAGCAGAATCACTTCCGGTCCTGATTGCGATCTACAGTATCAGGGACTCAAATTTTTCATTTGTGAATAAATCATTTGAAAATAATTTTGGGTTGACTAATGGAGCTATGTTACAAAGAAAACTGATTGATTATTTTTATAATCCTGATGATCGAAGCGATCTGGGCAGTGTGTTAAGCGAAAAAGGGAAAGCATACAATAAAGAATTAAAAGTTAAAAGGGCAGATGGTACTCCATTCTGGATTCTGACATCAATCCGTAAAATATCGTTCAAAAATGACCCGGCATATCTGACTGCTTCAATAAATATAACCGAAACAAAGAAATGGCAGGATGAACTGATAAGATTAAACCGTACTATGGATGCGAAAAGCAAAAGTAGTCAGGCTATGATGCATTCAAAAAACGAGTTCACCTACCTTCAGGAAGTATGTAAAATAATTATTGAAGATTGCGGACATTCAATGGTTTGGGTAGGTTACAAACAAAATGATAATCGTAAAGCTGTTAAGCCTGTAGCGTATTATGGATTTGATAAAGGCTATATAGATCAGCTGAACGTTACATGGGATGAGACGGAACGGGGAAGAGGTCCGACAGGTACCTCAATCAGGACAGGTAAGCCTTACCTATGCAAAAACATGTTTACCGATCCGAATTTCAAACCATGGAGGAAAGCAGCCCTTGAAAGAGGCTATGCATCATCATTAACTCTTCCGCTTGTGATGGAAGGAAAGCCTTTCGGATCAATTTCAATTTATTCAAAAGAACCCGATCCGTTTTCGGAAAGTGAAATTAGCCTGCTTTCAGATCTGGCCGGTGATCTTGTCTATGGAATATCATTTTTAAGACTTGAAGAATCGGAGAGATCAGCAATTAACCTTATAAAAGAAAACGACATCAAACTAAAGGAGCTGATAGCTACTAAAGACAAGTTTTTCAACATAGTTGCACATGATCTTAAAAATCCATTCACCAGCCTGATTGGTTCCTCTGAATTACTGTTGGAAAATATAAACTATCTTAACACAAAAAGTATTCAGGATCTAGCGTTAATTCTTCACGATTCAGCCAAATCGGGTTATGCAATCCTTCAAAATCTTCTTGACTGGTCGAGGTCACAGACCGGGCTTTTAAAAATTAATCCTGAAAATATCAACCTGAGATCTCTGATAAAAGAAAACATCTCCAATTTACAACTGCCGGCTGACAACAAAGAGATAAAAATGGATAATCGCTTAAACGAAGATTTAATTGTATTCACAGACAAAAACATGATCAATACAATTTTACGTAATCTATTAGGCAATGCATTGAAGTTCACACGAAAATCGGGTAAAGTGATTGCGACTGCATGTATTAACAATGAAGAAGTGATCGTTTCCATAAAAGATGACGGAATCGGTATTCCTGAAGAAAAGATTGAATCATTATTCAGTCTGGACTTAAAAAATTCTATGCCCGGCACGGAAAATGAGCCGGGAACTGGTCTTGGATTAAAACTTTGCAAAGAATTTGTGGAAAAACTTGGTGGAAGAATATGGGTAGAAAGTCAGGAAGATATTGGAAGCGAGTTCAAGTTTACAATACCTTTGAACAGAGTAAAAGAAGACAGATATATAGGATAATATAGGTGTAATTGAAAAAAGTGGCGGATTTATATAAAAACGCTCTCCACAATAAAAAAGAAACAATCAAGGCATAATAAGTGTTAATCTGACAATTGGCTACGGCTAAAAGTTGTGTTGTATGGTACACCTTTTTAAAAGAAATAATGACAAGCTTGAATGCCTCCTCTGCCCCCATTACTGCAAATTAGACAAAGGGAAAACAGGAATTTGTGGCGTCCGGAAGAATACGGGAGAAAAAATAGAACTGATGACGTACGGTGTTATATCAGGCTATTCACTCGATCCTGTTGAAAAGAAGCCATTATATCATTTTTTTCCAGGTTATAATATTTTATCATTAGGATCATTCGGTTGTAATATGAAATGTGATTTCTGCCAGAATTTTCATATTTCTCAAAAAGTCCCCGAGAATCTTCTTCCGGAAATTACTACTGAAAAAATTATCAGAGATGCTCTTTCAACTGAAAATAATATCGGTATTGCGTTTACCTATAATGAACCGATTATCTGGTTTGAGTATATGAAAGATGTGGCAGTAATCGCAAAGAAAGAGGGATTATACACTGTAATGGTAAGCAACGGATATGTCAACAGCGAACCTCTTGATGAAATACTTGAATTTATTGATGCATTCAACATTGATCTTAAAGCTTTCAATAATAATTTTTACAGGAAACTTACCGGAGCGAATCTGGAACCTGTTAAAAACTGTCTGAAACAGATAGCCCTTTCGGGGAAACATCTTGAAATTACAACGCTTATTATACCGGGGCAGAATGATGATGAAAAAGAAATGGAGTTACAGACGAAATGGATAGCTAATGAACTGGGAACTGATGTTCCCTTTCATCTCAGCAGGTACTTCCCTACTTATAAAAGAGACAATCCTCCCACATCGGAAGAAACAATTAAAAAGCTTTACGACATTGCTTCAGATAATCTTGACTATGTTTACATGGGCAACAGCCAATCAGGTTCAGGCCAGAATACTTTATGTCCTTCATGTGGTACTGAAGTAACAATCAGGTCGGGATATAAAACCAGATTGATAAACCTCGATGAAGATGGCAAGTGCAGCTGTTGTGGTAACCCGGTTTACAAGAACTTTACTTTTTAGCAGCTGAAATGCTACTCAGTCTTTCAAAAAGTTTGTCAACACCGGTAATTAGATCTTTTTCAAGTGTTTTATAGTATGCTTTAACAATCTTCGGATTATCCTTCCCGTCAGGATTATTTACACGAGCAATGAGATCATTTCTGAATTCAACTGCATCTGATATTAAAACTGATAATTCATCAGTATTATTTTCAGGATGAACATTTGAATATACAAAACAATCGGAAATAACTTCGAAAACGAGGTAATCAATATCTTTTTTCAGGTTTCTTATGCTTGCCATAATAACAATGTATGAATTAATGAAGATACAAATATAATAATTTATCTTTCAGTCTGTTTAAAGGGTTTCATTATTCAGATCTGAACTGACTGAAACTCTCTTCTGCTTTTTTCAGATATGACTTCCTTAACATTTCAATAAGAGGCTGTTTAACATTAAAGAAGTTATTGCCGAGACAACAAAATGGCAAAACTATAGGTGAGGTACCGGTCATAAATACAGCATCGTAATCGTTTATTTCATCGACACTCACACAGGTAAGTTTTACTTTGATCTGATTTTCATTGCATATTTCCAGAATATGTTTCCTTGTAATTCCATTAAGGACAACATTATCAGGAGCAGTTACAAGTGTATCATCTTTCAGAAAAAAGATATTGGACCGGCTCCCTTCTGTTATCAGACCATTTTCATTGACAAGAATTGCTTCATATCCACCTTCAGCAATTAGCTTATGATAAATGGATGATCGCAGTTTATGATTAATAACTTTGGATTCAGGATCTTTTCTTTCAGCAGAGAACAGGATACCCTTCACTCCATTCCGATACTGTATTTCAGACGGATAGACAGGTTCGATAAAATAAATCAGATAATTTGTTACTCCATTGTTATAATTGAAAACTATCTTCAGGTTTGTCTCCCGGTTTTTATCTGACCTTGTCAGACTGATAATGTCTCTTCTCAGAGTGATAACATCAGCAAGAGTTTCCTTTCTCTGGAGTTGGACACTCATAGCCAGCCTTTCCATATGATCAAGAAAAAAAACAGGTGCACCCTTTATCATTCTTAAGACCTCATATATTGAATCTCCTTCATAAACCATCAATTTGTCGAACATGTCCGCCGGTTGAAGGTTCCCGTTTAGTATGAAATTTTTTCCGAAACACTCATTCATGAGAAACAGCTATTGGATGTACAAAAATACAAACAATCAGCAATTCTGCCTTCAATTGTCAGTATATTCGTAAACTCAATTCAAATGAGATTTCGGAACATGTATGCGATTATTGATATCGAAACGACAGGAGGAAGTGCACGGACTGAAAAAATCACTGAAATCGCTGTTTATCTTCATGATGGAAATGAAATTACGGGCGAATTTGTCTCGCTTGTCAACCCTGAAAGAAATATCCCTTATTTTATTACCAGTCTTACCGGGATAACTAACGAAATGGTTGAAGATGCACCCCGCTTTTATGAGATTGCAAAAACGATAATTGAGCTTACTGAGGGCAGAACTTTTGTAGCTCATAATGCACGGTTTGATTATTCTTTTATAAGACAGGAGTATAAATCACTCGGGTTTAATTTTAAGAGAAACATACTCGATACCGTAGCGCTCAGTAGAAAACTGCTCCCCGGCCATTCTTCATATAGTCTTGGCAATATCTGTAAAGATCTTAATATACAGATTAACGGAAGGCACCGGGCTGCAGGTGACGCTCTGGCCACTGTTAAGCTGCTGGAGATTCTTATTGGGAAAGATGCCGAAGCAAATGGGAACAGATCTTCCCTTCTGAAAAGCACAAAGATTTCGAAGCTGAATCCAAAACTCGATATCACCAAAATTGAAAAGATCCCCGACGAACCCGGAGTTTATTATTTTTATAATGAAAAAGGGGATCTCATTTACATCGGAAAGAGTCGTAATCTACAGCAGAGAATAAGTACTCATCTTTCAAACAACACCACGAACCGTGCAATGGAGATGCGTGACCTTATTGCTGATATTGGTTGGGAAACAACCGGAAGTGAACTTATAGCTTTACTTAAAGAATCTCAGGAAATTAAACGTAACAAGCCTGTTTATAACAGAGCGCAACGAAGAACCGGCTTTCAATGGGGTATTTTTAGTTTTGTTGACAGTAACGGATATCTGAATTACAGGTATGGTCAGATAAATGACAATGAGGCTCCTGTTTCCGTATTTACATCGAAAGAAAAAACAAAATCTAAATTAAGTTCACTTGTTGAGAAATATGGCCTTTGCCAGAAATTATCCGGCCTCTATGACACTGAAGGAGCCTGTTTTCACTACCAGGTTGGAATATGCAAAGGCGCCTGTATTGGCAAAGAAACGCCAGAAGAATATAACGAAAGGGCATCAAAAGCCTGCGAAGAATTCATTTTCTCAAGACGGAATTTTTTCATTATTGATAAAGGCAGGGATATTGATGAACGATGTGCGGTTAAGATCATAAATGGTAAATATTCGGGATGGGGATACTTCAATATTAATGAAATGGGTTTCGGACTGTCGGCGGTTCATGATTGTATTGTACCTTCTGGAGACAACAGTGACATACAGGTCATTCTCAAACAGTATCTAAAAGGCAACAGGGTGGAGAAGATCATTGAGTTCTGAATATAAAATGAGATCCAATAACCACCAGGGCCGCTAAGGATCTTGCCCCCCTTCCTCCCTAAAGGGGGGTTAACTCGCTAAATATAACCGAATTACCCCCCATTCATAAGGATAGCCGCTAAGTGGCCAGGGGGTTTACTATTCATGAAACCGGTAACCAATCCCCGATTCAGTAATGAGTAACGTTGGTTTTGCCGGATCGTCTTCGATCTTTTTCCTGAGCTGGGCCACAAATACTCTTAAAATCTGTGTCTGCCCTATATAGCCGAAACCCCATATTTCCTTTAATATAGACTGATGAGTCAATACCCGGCCTGAATTTTTAGCCAGCAGGGCCAGTAATGAAAATTCAGTGGAGGTTAATTTCAATATATCTTCATTCTTATGTGCTACATGATTCACAAGGTCTATTTTAAGCGTTCCGAAGGTAAGAATTGCCGTAACTTCACTATCCTGAATATATCTTAACGCAACCCTTATTCGTGCAAGAAGCTCACCTGTTTTAAAAGGTTTTGTAAGATAATCGTTGGCCCCATTGTCAAGAGCATTGATTATATCATCTTCTGAATTACGCACTGAAAGAATAATAATTGGCTTCTGATACCATTCTCTAAGCTTTTTCAGAATTTCGATCCCATCGTAATCAGGTAAACCAAGGTCAAGAATAATGAGAGCAGGATGATGAGTGGCAGCCGCAATGATTCCATCCTTTCCGGTACCGGCTTCGGAAATCCTGAATCCGTTCGATGAAAGAGTTATTTCGAGTAAGCGACGGATCTGAACTTCATCATCAATAACTAGTATAGTTTCGGGTAAATTCATTTAGTGCTGGCTTATCCCTTAATTTCTGTATGTGGTATCTCCGTAGGTATCTTTATAGTGAATTTAGCACCACCGTTTTGTCTGTTTTCTACAGTAATGGTTCCTTTGTGAGCTTCAGTAAAACCTTTTGCGATTGACAAGCCTAATCCGGTCCCTCCTGCTTTCGAACCTTCAACTCTGTAGAATTTGTTAAATATAAGAGAAATTTCCTTAGGCGAAAAACCAGGACCACGGTCCATAACCTGGAGTGTCAATATTTCATTGTCCCAAAATGCTTTAACTCTCAGATTTGTAGATGCGGAAGCATATTGGGTAGCATTATAAATGAGATTGTAAAGTACCTGTTCCATTAAACCAAAATCAATTTTCACAAAAGGCATATCTTCGGGAATAACAACATGCAGGCTAAAAGGTTTAAGTTCTTCCTGCAGGCTTTCCACAACCTTATTGATGAGATCATGGATGTCGCACCAATCTAGTCGAGGGGTGATATGTCCGCTTTCCAGTCGCGACATATTCAGCAGGTTTTCAATTAGACGGTTTAATCTTTTAGATGCTTTGAATATTTCATTGGAGAGCTCTTTTCTGATTTCGTCAGTATGTTGTATTGTAAGTAAAGAATCTGAGGCACCCATGATAGTTGCAACAGGGATCCTCAGTTCGTGAGATATTGAATTAAAAAGTGTTTTATACAGCTTATCGGATTCATTTAACAAAAAAGCCTGTTTAGCCATATTTCTTAGATATTCTCTCTCAAATTTCCCGGAGATCTGCGAAATAAATGCTTCCCAGAATTGTTCTTCACCCTGGGTGAAAACAGTTTCCTGCTGGATTGCTATTACCCCTGAATTCATCTGATTTCCTTTTAAGGGGTAAAAAGTATATTTGGATGCTGGTAAAGTATCAGTGTGCTTACCTGCCTTGGCGGAGTGATGAAATGTCCATTCAGCAACACTCATTTCGTTTTTTGAAATAGTGAAATCCGTGTTTTTCTGATCTGGATATTCCAGTTGATTTGTATCGTTTTTAAGTAATATCGTGCAGTTAAGATTAAAATATTTCTTTATGCCGTTTTTTGCGATAGAGATAACTTCACCAATACCGGTGGCTGTGGAAAGTTCCCTGGTAAGCTGATAAAGCGCATTTGTCCGCTCCTCACGTATTCTGATTTTCATCTCCTGCCGTTTTATCCGTGACGTTAAAACTCCGCTTAATAATGCTATGATAAAAAACATTATAAGCATAAGCATATCTTCGGGTTTATCGACATGGAGAGTAAATGGAGGAGGGATAAAAAAGAAATCCCATATTAATGCGCTCAATGTGGCAGATAACAGAATAGGACCCGTACCAAAAAAGAATGCCAATATCGAGACGATGAACAGCAGAGCGAAAGAAACGACCTGATAACCAATAAAATCCTTGATAAAAAAACAGATAATGGAGGTAACTATAACAATGAATGAGACTATTAAATATTGCCTGACATTTGAGGTGAATGAAGGTAATGATACTTTTTCCTTAAACTTGTCTTTCAGTTGAATATCAGATCCTAATATATACACATCTATATTTCCGCTATAACGAATAAGCTTGTTTACAAAATTTCCAAGCCGCAGGAGTGTTAAAAGGTTACGGACACGTGGTTTACCAATGACGATATGTGTAATATTCTCTTTCTGTGCAAAATCGACAATTGCCTTTACCATATCACTATTAGTTACAAATCGGAATTTGATACCTAATTGTCGGGCAAGAGCAATATTTTTATTTAATTGTTCGCTTTCCCCTGAATCGAGTTTGTAAGATGTTTCAACATATACGGCCTGGAGATCAGCTCCCATCGTATAAGACAGGTTTTTAGCCCAACGTAATAATCTGGCTGACTGCTGTGTGTGACTTACTGCAACTAACAGATGCATTCCTGATTTCCATGGACCTCTGATGCGTTTTAGCTGCATATATTCGTGCAGCTGCCTGTCGACTCTGTCAGCAACTATCCGTAGTGCCATCTCACGTAAAGCCGTGATATTACCTTTTCTGAAGAAACTCTCTATTGCTTCTTTTGATCGCTCAGGTGTATACACCTTACCTTCAGAGAGCCTTTGTAATAGTTCATCAGGAGTGAGGTCAATAACTTCAATCTCGTCGGCATTTTCAAAGATCTCATCCGGTACCGTTTCCCGAACAATTATCCCGGTAATCTGAGAAACGGTATCAGACCGGCTCTCGAGATGCTGGACGTTAACTGTTGTGTAGACGTCAATGCCGTTATCAAGAATATCCTGGACATCCTGAAATCTTTTTGCGTGCCGGCTACCATAGGCATTTGTATGAGCAAGCTCATCAACAAGAACAATTTGCGGTTTTCTTGCAATAATTGCATCGAGATCCATCTCATATACAGTGGTAGACTTGTACTGATATGATTTTCTAGGGATCAATTCAAATCCCTCGGCTAATTCAGCTGTTTCCTTACGGTTGTGTGTTTCAATATAACCAATTATTATATCGCATCCTTTAGTCTTTTCAGCCCTTGCAGTCTGAAGCATGCTATAGGTCTTCCCTACTCCGGCACACATTCCAAAGAAAATTTTCAGTTTACCTCTTTTGCTTTTTTCTTCCTCTAACTTAAGAGAAGCCAGAAGTTCATCGGGATCCGGACGATTATCAGCAAAATCCATTTTGTTACTTTTTTTCGAACTTTGAAATTAATTCAACTGCCTGATCCTCCATGCTTTTTAAACGGAGCAACATTTTTCTTAATTCCTCCACATCACCAGAGGATATATTATTCTCTGGTTCTTTCAGTAAAGTTACGGACATTTTCTGCTTATTATTCTTTAATTTCTCCGCCATTTCGTTCAAAAGCAGAGATATCTCATAAAATTCATCATTGCCATCAAAGAAAAGATGCTGATCGAAATTACTTGAAACTATCTCCTTTATCCCATTGTACAGCTGAAAAAAACGCTGGTTGAAATATGAAGCAAAGCCATATGTAAAGCCAAGGGCTACCAAGAAACATATTGTAGCCAGAATTGTCATTCTCCCCATAGCGCTCTTAGAGAAACTTTTTGCGTCGTCGGTCTTTACTTCTATGGCTTTCCCATTCATCTGAGATAAGACCAATAGCTGCTGATAAAGCTCTCCCGATCTATTTTGTAAATAAAGAACTCCAGCTTCAGATAATGGTGATTTTATTATGTTTAAAACAGAATCACGATATTCAAAATAGTCATTCTCAATGACCGCAACAAGCTTGTCTTCGCCTGGTTCCGTTATGTTATTTTTCTCCGAATCGAGGTATTTGTCAATAAGTTTAAATTCTTTTGCAATTATCAGGTGATCTGTGTTCCTGTTTTTTAAAAAGGCAGTCGATATCTCCTGATTTACTGTCATTATACCGGCTGACATTTCACGGGCGTAAACTACTGATAAATAGTTTTCCTTAAGAATAGCATCGGTTTTTTTTGACAGCCTGCTCATATAGTAGCCAGAAAAAACCGATAAGACTGAAATGATTATAAATAAAAAAAACATCCCAAGTGTAAATCGTGTCCGAATTGAATGTTTCATAATAACAGAATTATTTATTGTTAGTTAAGTTCCCATCTATTTTGTCAAGTTCCAAATTTAAAAGCAAAACATTAATACGAGGTTCACCTAAAAATGAAAGCTGGGGATCTTCTGTCAGATCATTTATCTTTTTCAGAAGTATATTTTTCATATTGTTATCGAGATGTCGGGCTTTAACAATTCTCTCCACCTGCATCATTGCACTTCGCGGTGAAATTTGAGGATCGAGACCACTTCCCGAAGCAAAAATCATCTCTTCAGGTACTTCTGTCATATTGTCGATCGAATTCATTTTTGCAAATAAAATCCGTCGTGAAGAAACGAGTGCCTTTAATGTTTTACTTGTCGGCCCTAAATTGGAACCTCCCGATGGAATTGCATCATATCCGGTAGCTGATGGCCTTGACCAGAAATAAGTACTGCTGTCAAACTTCTGCCCGATCAGTTCAGAGCCAATAATTTTGCCATCCTTAATTATAAGGCTTCCGTTCGCCTTATACGGATAGCTCAACTGTGCCACACCGGTCATTAATAATGGATAAATTAGCCCGGTAAGAAGCGTCATGATCAATAAAAATTTCAGGGCTATAAATATTTGTGTTTTCATGATAATCTTTATATTATTTATGAATATCCTGATTTTAAATTAAGTGTATTGACACAAGCAGCATATCGATAAGCTTTATTCCAATAAATGGAACAATAATTCCGCCAATACCATAGATAAGAATGTTCAGCGCAAGTACACGATTGGCAGAAACAGGCCGGTATTTCACCCCTCTGAGTGCAAGAGGAATAAGGGCAACAATAATTAATGCATTGAAAATAACCGCACTTAAAATAGCGCTTTCAGGAGAAGTAAGTTTCATTATATTAAGAACACCCAGAGGAGATACCCCGGAAGATGTAACATACAAAAACGTTGCTATAGCGGGTATTATGGCAAAATATTTCGCTACATCGTTTGCAATGCTGAATGTTGTTAATGCTCCGCGTGTCATAAGTAACTGCTTTCCTGTTTCAACAACTTCAATGAGCTTTGTAGGGTTACTGTCGAGATCAACCATGTTCCCCGCTTCGCGGGCAGCCTGAGTACCTGTATTCATTGCCAGCCCAACATCGGCCTGTGCCAGTGCGGGTGCATCATTAGTACCATCACCTATCATTCCTACAAGATGACCATTTGCCTGCTCCTCCCTGATCCGCGAAAGTTTATCTTCAGGTTTTGCTTCTGCGAGAAAATCATCAACACCGGCTTCAGCAGCTATTGCTGCAGCGGTTTGCTGGTTATCGCCTGTGATCATAATCGTACGGATGCCCATCATCCTGAGCTGTGCAAAACGCTGCTTAATACCACCTTTCACTATATCTTTCAGGTGTATGACACCCAGTACCTGGTTATTTTCTGCAACAACTAAAGGAGTGGCTCCCTGATGTGAAAGGTCGGATACAATCTCTTCTACATTTTTCGGGAAAAATCCATTGTTGTTTTCAATGAATTTTTTTATCGCGCTGAAAGAGCCTTTCCTGATACTTCGCAACTGACCATCATTGTTCTTCAGGTCGAGCCCGCTCATAGCTGTTTGTGCAGTAAATGGGACAAATTCAGTATCCAAAGCCTGCATTTCTCTTGCTCTGATATTAAATTGTTCTTTTGCCAGTACAACAATCGACCTGCCTTCCGGCGTCTCATCAGCAAGAGAAGCCAATTGTGCTGCATCAGCTAGTTGTTCTTTCGTGAAACCTTCGGCTGGAATAAATTCAGTAGCCATCCGGTTCCCTAACGTAATTGTTCCTGTCTTATCGAGAAGCAAAACATCAGTATCGCCTGCAGCTTCTATAGCTTTGCCGCTGGTTGCAATTACATTCTTTCGCAAAAGTCTGTCCATTCCGCTTATGCCTATTGCACTCAGCAAACCACCAATTGTAGTCGGGATAAGACAGACAAGAAGTGAAATTAGAACTGGCAATGTCAGATTATGATTTGCAGATACACCTGAAGCTTTCAGGCTATAATCAAAATATGCAGGTAAAGCAACAACTACCAAAAGGAATATAATAGTAAGTCCCGATAAAAGAATAATCAATGCAATTTCGTTTGGGGTTTTCTTGCGTTTTGCACCTTCTACTAAAGCGATCATGCGATCTAAAAATGTAAAACCCGGTTCAGAAGTAACTTTAATAATAATCCTGTCACTGATTACTTTTGTTCCTCCGGTAACTGCACAGCGGTCACCGCCACTTTCACGAATTACAGGTGCTGATTCGCCTGTTATAGCTGATTCATCAACACTTGCAATTCCATCTATTACATCCCCATCTGCCGGGATAATCTCTCCTGCATCACAGATTACGACATCCCCTTTTCTTAAATCATTAGCCAGCACAAGTTCTTCTTTATTATGAACCAGTTTACGGGCTTTTGTCTGGGTACGGCTTTTACGTAAACTATCTGCCTGAGCTTTACCACGGCCTTCAGCAACCGCTTCTGCAAAATTGGCAAACAATACTGTAAACCAAAGCCAAAGTGTTATCTGAAAGTTAAAATTAGAAAAATGACTATTGAAAATATCTGCACAGACAACCGCTGTTGTCATTAGTGCCCCGATAGCAACAATGAAAATAACAGGGTTTTTGACAAGAACGCCAGGCTTAAGTTTGATAAAAGAATCTTTTAATGCCTGTACAGCTATTTCCCTGGTAAAAAGCTGATTCATATTTCGTTTTTCCATACTACCTATCTTAAAAATTAAAAAGTAACACCCAAATGCATTAATGAATGCTCAACTATAGGTCCCAGAGCCAGTGGAGGAAAAAAGGTCAAACCTCCGACAATCAGAATAACACTTATCAACAACATAACAAACAACCAGTTGTCGGTTCTGAAGGTACCTGATGAAACAGGAGTTACCTTTTTCCGGGCCATGCTCCCTGCAATAGCCATTACAGGAACGATTATCCCAAAACGACCTATCAGCATGCCAGATCCCATCATCAGATTATAAAAAACACTATTTGTATTTAGACCCGCAAATGCACTTCCATTATTACCTGCAGCCGAACTAAATGCGTATAATATCTCAGAAAGGCCATGCGGCCCGGCATTATTCAGACCCGCCAGACCAGCAGGCACAAGGCAGGCAATCGCTGAAAATAACTTAATCACAATACTGGGAGCTAAAACTGCAAGAATGGCCATCTTCATCTCAAAGGCTTCAATTTTTTTCCCAAGGTATTCTGGGGTCCGGCCTACCATTAGTCCCGCAATAAAAACTGTAAGTATGATAAAAATGATCATCCCATATAATCCCGATCCAACACCTCCAAAAATGATTTCACCAAGCATTATATTGAACATAGCTACCAGCCCCGATAAAGGAGATAAGCTGTCTTGCATTGCATTAACAGAACCATTAGATGTAGCGGTTGTAGTGACAGACCAGAGTACACTATTCATTACGCCGAAACGGGTTTCCTTTCCTTCCATGGCACCTGAAACATTAAGTACATTGTTATGGCTATATTCTGCCCAGAGAGAGACAGCAATGCCCACTGCGAAGAGTATAAACATGGTAATAAATATTGCACGGGCCTGCCCTTTCGACTTCATGTAATATCCGAAGGTAAATACCAGGCCAGCTGATATTATGATAATTGAAAGCAACTCCAGAAAGTTGGATAAAGGTGTTGGATTTTCGAAGGGATGTGAACTGTTAGCTCCAAAAAACCCCCCTCCATTTGTTCCAAGTTGTTTTATTGCAATCTGCGATGCTGCGGGACCAAGCGGAATTACCTGTTCTGATCCCTGTAAAGTGGTTGCTTTTACATAATGCGAAAATGTTTGCACTGCACCCTGTCCTACCAGGGCTATTGTAAGTATAATGGAGAGAGGCAATAACACATAAATAACACTCCGTGTCATATCGGCCCAAAAATTACCTAATGCATCTGTTGTTTTCCTCGTCAGACCCCGAATCAGAGCCAGAACGACTGCAATTCCGGTAGCTGCACTAACAAAATTCTGCACAGTAAGCCCAAGCATCTGGACCAGGTAACTCAGGGTATTTTCACCACTATACGACTGCCAGTTGGTGTTGGTTGTGAAACTCATTGCGGTATTAAAAGCAAGATGCCATGAGACATTTGGCAATTTTTCTGTGTTCAGTGGCAGATATACCTGGAAGATCTGCAAAAGGAATAAAAGCAAAAAACCAAACAGGTTGAAGATGAGAACACCATACATATATGTCTTCCAATTCATTTCCTCCTCACTTTTAATGCCCGATAAACGGTAAACCAGTTTTTCAAGCCAGCCAAATACAGGAGTCATAATATGCTTATCACCCATAAAAACCTTAGCCATGTACTTTCCTAATAAAGGCGAGAGGACAGCCAGTAATACCAGGAAAAGGATTAATTGTAAAGCCTCATTCATATGTTAATGTTTTAAAATTTATCAGGTTGTAATAAAGTGTATATTAAATACCCCAATATAAGGAGGGCTATAATTCCTCCGATAAGATAACTTACAGAACTGTTTGAGACAGCCTTATCTGAGTTGACAGGTACAACTAAAAGCGATATTAGTGCTATTGGAATTTTTGTTTTCATTTTGTAGTGTTTATTCGACACAAAATTGCGACAGAACATATATGGGTTTTATAAATAGCAATGTTTTATCCATAAGGATTTTATAAATATGGAATCAGGAGCCTTGCTGATGGGCAAAGTATTGAGATAGGTTTCGGCAATAACCACACTTTAACAGAAATAGTTAGAGGTTTAGCTGCAGGCTATTCTATTTTTATTGGAAAAATAACAATCGGGATTCCGAATTTAAAGAATCTCTTCTGGATTGAAAAAATTGTATGATTATGAAGCAATTTGGAAAGATAGAATGTTTTGGAAAAGACTAACTGACCTCCAAAGAAAGCTGTACCTGAGAGTCTTGGTCTTAACTTTTTAACAATCCGGTAAATTTCGTTCACCGGATCGGTCCCGATTGTCCAGATACTTTTACCATATAAACCAAATTGATTTGCTACAGCTACATACTTGGCACCATCTTCTTTCACCTGTTTTGTAAAATGATATAGCTCTTCTGAGCCCTTGTAAACTTTAGAATTAATAATGCCGACCCTTACAAAAACTATGTTATGATATACTCCTTTAAAGTTTTCGAGAATACGAAGGAATGTATACAATCCAGTACCACCAAAGCCACTTACCAAAATGATAGCAGTCTTACCTTCTTTGTCAAACCTGACTTTTTTCATCTTCATATCAGCACATGGTCTCTGACCAATGAGCTTTTCGATTTCCTTAAAAGTACTCAGTCGCAACTTCTGAAGCTTCACAGTAGTTTTAAAATAATGATTTTTAATATTTATTGCCAGAAATATCAGTAAGCCCGTGATTACTAAAGTTATCCAGCCACCCTGTCTGAATTTAATAATAATAACTGACACCAGAATGAATGAAGAAAGCAACAGTCCGATCCCATTTATAGCCAATTTTCGTTTCCAGAGTGATTCTTTCCCGTGCATTTGCCACCAGTGCTTAACCATGCCAAGTTGGGAAATAGTAAAAGTTATAAAAACATTAATACTGTATAATACAACCAGCAATGCAACTGAACCTTTGGAAATAACCATCAGAATAATAGAAGCAATGCCCATCATCAATATTCCGTTCATAGTTACCAGGCGGTCGCTGAGAGATGCAAATCTTTTAGGGAACCAGTGATCGATTGCCATATTCGCCATAATTCTTGGCCCGTCGATAAAGCCTGTTTGTGCTGCAACAAAGAGCAATGCAGCTTCAGAAATGAGGGTAATAAGCACAAAACAGCCAGACCAGAAGGGAGCCCATCCAGCAGTCAGGCTGCCTAATAAAACAGCATTTAAAGTTTTATGAGTATTTAGCTGTACATCAAAGAGCATATAGCAAACCATCAATCCAAGAACCATGAAGGATAAGGAAGCCGCCATTAAAACCATAGTTTTACGGGCTGTTGTAACTTTTGGTTCACGAAGTATTGGCATTCCATTGCTCACTGCTTCAATACCGGTATATGTCCCGGCCCCCATGCTATATGCCCTGAGAACTATAAGAAATGTAGCAAAAACTCCGAATTGCGAAACTGTAGAATGAATTTCATTAGTGGTATGACTGGCAACTGCTGTAAAATTATAGGACTTAATTATGACCCCATACAATATAGCAATAACATGGGTCGCAATAAATACCACAAATATTGGAGCAAGAGCCAGTACAGATTCCTTCACTCCTCTCAAATTTAAAATGATGAGGAAACATACCCCCATAATGGCAAACGGAAGTTTATATAGCTGCCATCCGGCAGGGAAATAGCTAAAAATTGCATCAGCACCACTTGACACCGAAATAGTAATGGTAAGAACATAATCAATTATCAGAGCTGAACCGGAAATCATTCCTACAGTAGGCGATAATAATTTACTGCCTACCAGGTAACCACCGCCACCATGAGGAAATAATCGGATTATCTGGTTGTAACTGGAACTGATAATCAAAATTGTAAGTACTGATCCTACAGCAACAAATATTGCTAAGCTGGTATGTCCCTGTAGATTCCGGAAGGCTTCTTCGGGCCCATAGCATGATGATGAAATACCATCGGAACCAAGACCTATCCAGGCAAAAAAAGCTACAAGTGTTAATTTATGAAATAATCTCTTGTCCTGGAGTGTTTTAGCCTTACCAATAAAAGTATTTTTGAGTTTTTCACCAATAGTAGATCCCTCAGTTGTTTTCTCCATACGCCTCCGTTTATTATGCCAATAACACTTTGAACACCTGATGGCTCTCAGAACATAATTTTTTGCTTTGATAAATCGTGCGAATATAATCTATGAGCTATAAAGTATATATATGGATTTGTTATGAACATATAAAGATTTTATAAAGAACAAGTAATTATTGGTTTTGCTCAAACTTAATTCAGTTTCAAGAACTAACCATTACCACATTTTATGTTTTCATCTGAGCAATCCGGCTAAGTGCAATTAAATCAGGTTAAAGTTTTACTGACAATGGCTTTTGTTATTATATTTGTTATAATAACCTAATATTCATTTCACATGCCGGTTTTTACCAGAACTACTAAGAATCTGATCCTTAAGATTGATGAATTCTTTGATGACATTGATCTCGGGCTTTTGGTTTTCAGAGAAGGCATAAAAGCGTACCTTGATAAAGATATGGTTGCCTTTCATCGACATCTTCAGAAAGTTGATTCGCTCGAAAATAACGCTGACAGGCTTCAACGCGAGATTGAAAATGAGATGATTACTCATTCAATTTTGCCACAACACAGGTCTGAAGTAAGTGCCCTCATCGATGAACTTGACGAGATCATTGATGCTCTAAAGAGCTCCTTAAATGAAATTAATATTGAATTGCCGGATATTCCTTCCTCGCTTAATAAAAACTTCATAAGCCTTACCGAAACATCAATAAATGCTGCTGAAGAACTTATCCCGGCTGCGAGAGCATATTTTAAGACTCCATATACGGTCAGGGAAAAATTATTAAAAGTGTATTATTTTGAAAGTGAGACAGATAAACTCTCATTAAGTACTAAAAAGATTATTTTTCAGGAGATGGATGAATTGGATCTGGCACATAAAGCTCATCTGAGATATATAATCCATCATATTGAAAATATTTCTGATCTGGCACAGAAAGCTGCAGATATGCTTTCGGGTATGGCAATAAAGATTGTAATGTAAAACGGTGCACAGTACAGGACTCATGACAAAAGGCAGAAGGCTCTTGATTAGTGATTCGCGATTCGTGCACCATGAGTCTAAAAGATATTTAACAAATTAATATCATATCAAGGATGATTTTATTCTTCCTTACAAGCGGCCTGTTCCTCGGATGGTCCCTGGGTGCAAATGATGCTTCCCATATATTTGGTTCTGCTGTTGGTTCAAAGATGGTGAGCTTTAAAAAAGCTGCTATAATTGCGTCAGTATTCTTCATTCTTGGTTCAGTTATACAGGGTTCTGGCACATCACATACACTTGATAAACTTGGTTCCATTAACGCTCTCGGAGGATCTTTCACTCTGGCTCTGGCTGCAGCAATTACTATTTATATGATGACCAAGTTTGCTCTCCCAATATCAACTACACAGGCTATTGTAGGTGCAATAATAGGATGGAACTTTTTTACCGGAAACCATACTGACAGTAAAACCTTAGAAAAAATTATCTCCGCATGGATTGCAGGGCCAATCATCGGTGCAGCTTTTGCAGTTCTTTTATATATGCTTGTGAAGTGGTTTAAAAACTCTTCAAAGATTCATCTTATAAGATTTGAATCGTATGTCAAAACAGGTTTAATTATTGTTGGAGCTTTCGGGGCATACAGTCTGGGAGCCAACAACATTGCAAATGTCATGGGAGTGTTTGTACCAGCTTTTCACCTTAAAGATCTTGACCTCTGGTTATTTTCCCTGAACTCGAGTCAGCAATTATTTCTTCTTGGAGGCATTGCCTGTGCCGCAGGAATTATAACCTACTCCTGGAAGGTTATGCAGACTATAGGAAGCAACATACTGGAGCTTTCCTCTGAAGCAGCACTCGTAGTTGTTCTGGCGCAGGCATTGGTGCTGTTTATATTTTCTTCAACCACTCTTTCAAATTGGGTTGTAAAAATGGGACTTCCTGCAATACCGATGGTTCCTGTCTCAAGTTCACAGGTAATTGTCGGTTGCATACTAGGTATAGGTTTATATAAAGGCGCAAGAAATATAAACTTCAGGATACTCGGAGAAATTGGAATTGCCTGGATCATTTCACCGGTTGCTTCAGGATTTTTAACATTTTTCCTGCTGTTCTTCATGAAAAACATTTTCGGTATAAATGTCGGATCACTAATTAATCCCTCCGCAGTTGCTTCTGAGCAGACATCGAATCTGGCGACGTATGGGCAGTCAGACGTGTCGGGGATTATTAAATACTTTCTTCTTGGTCTGCTTATTTTTGGAACGTTAGGTGTAATTTTTTATGCCTTGCTTGAAAACAAAAAAAGAAATGAGATACAAAGATCGGAAGAGAAGTTCTGGAAAAATCTGAAATAAGGTTTCTCACCGGTAACTATTCACCCTCATGGGGCTGTTGAATTAGTCAAAATCAATTAACCACAAAGGGGCACAAGCGTTAAGGAGGGTGTCTCAAAAGGAGCAATCAATTAACCATAAATCGAAGCGAAGCGAAGATCCCGACCGAAGCGTTGGGAGGGCACAAAGTTCCGTCCCGATAACTATCGGGAGCTATCGGAATGGAATATAGAGTCTTATCTTTGTGAGCTTTGCGTCTTTTTCAACAGCCTCTGCTGATAGTCACAGAGTTTTTTTTTCATCAACGGGAATCGCTCTTAAGAGTGGGACAGAGAGTTAAGGGGTCAGAAATGAATAATCTCTGCCATATTCCAACATCTGGCCCAGGTAATCATCTGCATATTCCACTTTAACATCAGTTATCTCACCCTCACCATTAAAGACAGGTATCAGCCCTGGATTGATAAACCCGATATAAGGGGCCAGGTTAAGCTTTTCATACCGTTCAAGAATTTCGGCATGAAGATTTGCATCAACTTTTACTCCATAATTTTCAACGAGTCTTTTCCCGGCTTCATAATCGCCTTCAGATTTAATACGCTGAATCTCTTTAAGTAACTCACCGAAAAGCGATCTGACCCCTGAATAATCGTTAATCCTCACAAAACTTTTTTCATTTTTTTTGAATTTCTCAACAATATTCCCCCTGTTACCTTTCTCATATACCCATTGAGATATTAATGATCTGTTTCGCATATGTGCTTCCTCAATATTCTTACCAGGTTTAATTCTGACCAACTGAGTCATCAGGCCATTTCTTATATATGCGTCATATGAGGCTATGGCGGCATCCTCAGAGGGAAGAAGTCCAAGATCTAATATTTTTTTATCCATAATATAATAAAGGGCAAAAAGATCTGCTCTGGCTTCTTCAAGAGTTGAAGCATAATTCTTTAGAGAATTGGGATCAGTTCCTTGCGCCAATTTTCCGCTCGCATGTCCTACACATTCATGAAGATCGGTGTGCAGAGCATCTGATAATGTTCCATATTTTTTAATCCTTTCGACTTCAGCCTGACTGGCTGCAAATTCCTCGAGAAATCCGTTTCCCCGTGAAGAGATATCATTAGCTTCAGTAATATTTGCAAGTGTTACTGATTTTGAACCTACCTCCTTCCTGATCCAGTTAGCATTCGGAAGATTTATTCCAATTGGTGAATAAGGATAACATTCACCGGCCAGCATGGCGATATTAATAACCTTTGCAAAAATACCTGTAACTTTTTCTTTTTTATACTGAGGCTGAACTGGTGAATTGTCTTCAAACCACTGGGCGTTGGCCGCGATTATTCTGGTACGTTTAGTGGCATCTGAATCAGTATAATTTACAATTGCTTCCCATGTCGCTTTCATACCCATAGGATCGCTGTAAGTTTCTATAAATCCGTTAGTATAATCAACTACCGAGTCTTTATCCTTAACCCATTCCACATTGAAATCATCCCAGGTTTTTAAATCCCCTGACCTGTAAAAATCTATCAGAAGTCGCAGTGCTTTTCTCTGCTGATCAGATTCCGCAAACTCAGAAGCCTTTTCTATCCAGTTAATTATCTTGTCTAATGCCTGGCCATAAAGACCTCCTGATTTGTAAATCTCTTCAACAATCTTACCATTCTTTTTAACAACTTGTGAATTAAGTCCCAACAATACAGGATGAGGATCATTATGGTTGATTTTATCTGAATAAAAAGCTTCAACCTCTTGCTGGTTAACGTCATGATAGAGGTTAATAGCTGATTCTGCCACCATATCCGCACCTGATCTCTGTTCAACTTTTCGTTTATAATTATTATCATCGAAAATGATCTCAGAGAGACTTGATATAAGATCGTCGACAGTCTGTCCTTTTCCGAGAGGGAGCCTTTCTTTATTGATCTCCCTTATAAGATATGAGAAATATGTTTGGGTAAATCCGGGTTTTAATTTGTCGTGTGAATAATGATGGTGTATACCATTGGCAAAAAACACTCTTTTGGCATAAATCAAGAAAGCATTATAATCATCTGTCGTTTTATCGCCTGAATAGTTTTCAATAATTGCTTCAAGAGTCTTTCTGATCAGAATATTAAATCTGAAATTCTGATCCCACAATATATCTCTTCCTGAGAGTGCTGCCTGGCTGAGATAGTATACTAACTTTTTTTGCTGAAGGGTGAGCAATTCAAAACCCGGGAGCATGTATCTGAGTACCCTTATATCTTCGAATTGTTCTACAAAATATTTAAAATCATCACTTTCCTGCATCTAGAATTTTTTTAATTATAAATCGCTAAATTATTAATAAAACTTATATTTAATACCATAGTGGCCCTTAGTGTAAACCTTTGTGTACCTTCGTAGTAAAAACAAAATCATTGAAACACCAAGGGACACAAAGTATCCCGATAGCTATCGTTACACAAAGGAACGCAAAGGAAATTGGAAATATATATTACAGACTGTATTATTAAAATTAACATATTATCTCTATGCCATATATTATTGACAGAATAAGGGAGGAATTGATACTTAGGGCTGATTCTAAGACGAAGACAGCCGCTGAACGATTCTTTAAGGAAAGTGCTAAAATGTACGGTATAAAATCCGCTGAAGTTATCAGACTTAGTAAGGTATATTACAAAATAATCGGGGATAAAAGTAAATCAAATATTTTTGGTTTATGCGATGAGTTATGGAAGTCGGGCTATATGGAAGAATCTTTTGTAGCCTGCAACTGGTCATATTATGTGAATAAACAATACGAACCTGCGGATTTTAATGTTTTTGAGAGATGGGTGAACAATTATGTTTCTAACTGGGCATCGTGCGACACACTTTGTAACCATACTATAGGAACTTTTGTGGAAATGTATCCTGAATATATTAATGAACTAAAGAGATGGGCCAGCTCAAAAAACCGTTGGGTTAAACGTGCAGCAGCAGTTTCACTCATTATACCGGCAAGAAATGGAAACTTCCCTGAAGATATTATGGAGATAGCCGATATCCTGCTAACCGATGATGACGATATGGTTCAAAAGGGCTACGGATGGATGTTAAAAGCTGCGAGCCATAAACACGAAAAAGATATATTCAACTATGTAATGAGAAATAAAGCCAATATGCCAAGAACTTCACTTAGATATGCTATCGAAAAAATGCCGCACGAATTAAAAGTCAGGGCAATGGCAAAATAGTACACACTGTTTTTTACCTTTGCAATCTTAAACGATTTTGAGATGAGAAGAATTATTTCTATAACGTTTGCTATTCTGCTTCCTGTTTTAGCTCAAGGACAGGATAGGATTACCGGGCATGATTTTGCAACCAGATCTGAAGTTATAGCCCGTAACGGAATGGCTTGTACAAGCCAGCCATTGGCAACTCAGGTTGCTCTGGATATTCTTAAAAAAGGTGGAACTGCTATAGATGCTGCCATAGCAGCCGATGCTATGCTTGGACTTGTAGAACCCACCGGGGCCGGTATAGGAGGGGATATCTTCGCAATTATATGGAGTGCTGATAAAGGGAAACTATTTGGTTTGAATGGAAGCGGAAGATCTCCACGATCTCTTAAACTCGAATATTTTAAAAATAACGGATATGAATTTGTGCCGTCATACGGACCCTTGCCGGTTTCAGTTCCAGGCTGTGTTGACGGTTGGTTTGAAATGCACGATATGTTTGGTCGTCTGCCCATGCGCGATATACTTCAACCTGCAATCACCTATGCAAGGGAAGGATTCCCTGTAACTGAAGTAATTGCTTATGCCTTAAAACAGGGAACAGAAATATTAAAACAATATCCTAATATAAAAGAGGTATATATGCCTTCAGGAAGAGCTCCTATGAAAGGGGAGATCTTTAAAAACCCTTTATTGGCAAATACCCTTGAGAAAATAGTTAAAGGTGGACGATACGAATTTTACAAGGGATCGATAGCCAAAGATATAGCAGCATTCATGAAACAACAGGGAGGCTTTCTCAGCTATGATGATATGTACCGCCACCACTCGGAATGGGTGGACCCTGTAAGTACTACTTACCGTGGCTATGAGGTATGGGAGCTCCCTCCAAACGGACAGGGAATCGCTGCTCTGCAGATGCTGAATATACTGGAAGGCTACGATATTGCCGCTATGGGTTTTGGTTCAGTTGATTATATACATGTTTTCACGGAAGCTAAAAAACTTGCTTTTGAGGATCGGGCTAAATATTATGCCGATCCGTTATTTAGTAAAATTCCAATAGCACAACTTATTTCAAAGAAATATGCTGCTGAAAGACGAAAACTTATTGACAGGGAAAAGGCCGCTAAGATTTATAATCCAGGCCGGATTGAAGCTGGTAATACTATATATCTGACTGTTGCTGATAAATTTGGAAATATGGTTTCACTCATCCAGAGCAATTACCGTGGAATGGGATCAGGAATGTGTCCCACCGGACTTGGATTCGTTTTACAGGACAGAGGCGAGATGTTCAGTCTTGAAGAAGGCCATAATAATGTATATGCTCCAGGGAAAAGACCCTTTCACACAATAATTCCTGCTTTCATCACAAAAAACAAAAAACCATGGATTAGCTTTGGTGTGATGGGTGGGGATATGCAGCCACAGGGTCATGTCCAGATCGTTGTAAACCTTATTGATTTTAAAATGAATCTGCAGGAAGCTGGAGACGCTCCAAGAATGCATCATATAGGCTCATCTGAACCTACCGGTCAGCAAATGACAAATGGTGGTATTTTACTTTTGGAAAGCGGGTTCCGTACGGAAGTAATTCAAAAACTCATGTCGATGGGCCATACTATTCAATGGGACCTCGGAGGATATGGAGGCTATCAGGCTATCATGTGGGATGATAAGAACAAGGTTTGGTTCGGTGCGTCGGAATCAAGAAAAGACGGACAAGCTTCCGGATATTGACAATCTCTTGCAGCCCACCTGATTTTTTTCGGGTCAGCCCCCCTGCCCCCCTAAAGGGGGGTTCATTCTCAACCATTTAGTAAGTACAGTCAAGAACAGTGGATAAGCCCCCCTTTAGGGGGGTTGGGGGGCAAAAATGGTTAAGAGGTAATTCCCAGTAAATCTACTACACCATTTATAAATGTCAAAGGATGAACAGGGTTTCCCGGTACATAAAGATCTATATGATTCTGTTCTATAAATGATCTGTCAATGGCAGGACCGCCTTCAAAAATGCCGCCGCTTATGGCGTCCGTGCCGGCTAGAATAATGATCCTGGGAGAAGGAGTTGCTTTATATGTGAGTTCAAGCGGTACAGCCATATTTTTAGAAACAGGACCCGTTATTACAATCCCATCGGCATGTCGTGGCGATGCAACAAATTCAATTCCGTACCTGCCAATATCAAAATTTACATTCCCGCAGGCATTTAATTCCAGTTCAGTGCTGTTATCTCCCCCTGCAGAAACCTGGCGAAGCTTTAGAGAACCTCTGAAAAGCTTCTGAATTTCCTTTCTGATCAGATCGGGGTTAAGTTTTATTGAGGATGTTATTCCTTCATGGATTATTAACCGGTTACGTTCATTTGCAGATAATTTATAGTCGGTGGTGAAATGAATCTTGCCGGGAAAAAGCCTTGAACATTCTCCGCAAAAGGTACATTTTCCAAGATCTATTGTTACAGGGTCAGTTGTTATGGCATTAGTAGGACAAACTTCAGCTAAAGCTTTTTCATCAATTTTTTCAGAGGTTATTTCAGGTCGCCCCCTGAAAATACCGGGAACAGTTGCATTCCTGAGATCGGGAATATATTGTTTACCCTGATGATACAATATTTTTAAGGTCTTTAACATTGCTGTTTTTTAATTTCTAAAGATCGTGGCCACAATATGAAAGATCGAAACTTTTATTACATACCGGGAAATCAGAGATCTCATTGTTCCTCACTGCCAGTGCAAGTGCCAGCCAGTTATGGAATGAAGGATCCTTTATTTTATATATTAGCATTTCACCGGTTTCATTGGTTACACAGCCATGACATATTTCTCCTCTCCAGCCTTCTGTAAGAGATATTGCAAAAGAATCGGGTTTCAATATAGAAGGTTGAGGTTGAGGTTGAGGTAGAGCTTGAGAATGAGGAATCTGACTCAACAATTGTCTTATATATGAAATTGACTGAATGACTTCCTGTTTTCTTATCTGTACTCTTGAATAAACATCACCATGATGCTTAATAACAGGTTCATGCTTAAATTCATTGTATAAACCATATGGATGAGACACTCTAATATCCCTGTTTAAGGCATTCATTCTGGCAGACATTCCCACTGTGCCAATTGACAGCAGTTGTTCATTTGACAACATTCCTGTTCTTTCAAATCTCGAGAGTGAACTGGGTAATTTGGCAAGTTCACTGTTCATCTCTATAAAATCAGGTTCAAAAGCGTCTAGTATAGTATTAAGTCTGTCAGCCAGCGCTCTGTTAAATGGGAATGGATTATAACCAGTACGTATTAAGCCTTTCGACAGCCGGTTACCACACCATTCCTGAAAGAAATTGATAACAGGAGTTCTTAGTCTTCCGAACACGGAACTGCCCAGCTGGTAAGCAACATCTGTGCATATAGCGCTCAGATCACCGGTATGTATGGCAATTCGTTCAAGTTCCTGAGCCAGAGTGCGCGAAAAAAGTAATTCACGGTCAGGCATTAGCCCGCTTAAACTTTCCATGAGAAAAGCAAAAGCCGATGTATGTCCAATTACGCTATCTCCTGCAATCGACTCAGCCAAAATAGTGCGCTGGATCAGCTTTGTCTTTTCAAGAAATAACTGTTCTACTCCCCTATGCTGATAACCCAACTGAATTTCAAGATGCAATATCTGTTCGCCATTACATACAAACCTGAAATGTCCGGGTTCAATAATTCCGGCATGCACCGGACCAACGCCGACCTCATGAAGCTCTTCGCTGTCGATGCTGTAAAACGGGTAATTTGCAATCGTCTTTGATTTGTCCGCTCTGTCTTCAGCATAGCGAACCGGCTTAAGCCATGGATGATCAGAATAATTTACTTTGAAATTCTCGTGAATTTCGCGTTCAAATTTCTCAAAAGAAAGGTTGACAACTGTCAGAGAATGAAGAACTGAATTTTCATTTATCACAGAGGAAGTAACTTTAATATTGTGTTCATTGTCATCCGCAATACAACAAATAAGATGTATTGATATATTTTCTTTGTAACCGAAGTATAAAACACAATGTCTTTCGGGGTGATTTTCAACCAGTAAGCAAATAGTCTCAAAAAACGAATTGTAATTCAATAAAGGTATTGAACTTACAGGAACAACTTGCTGGTTAAATATATTAATGAAATTCATTTTATTGAGGTAAGATTTTAACAGCATTATGAATCATCTGTACAAAAATTGAAGGAGGATTTAGCCCAAGCCAGATTGCAGTAAATAACAAGAAATACTGTGTAAAGGATTCCCATGGATTGATCTTTGGTATTTTACTCTCATCCAGACCATCAACCGGCAGAAATAAGATCTTCATAATATTCTTCCCGAACGCCCAGATGACGATTGTCAAAAGCAGGAGAACCATTATTAACAGGACAATAAATTTACCTTCAAAGAGCGACCTGAATATCAAAAACTCACTTACAAACAATCCTGAGGGTGGCATTGCAGTAGCACTTATAAATCCTAAAAATAAGACTATTGCGCCGGCGGGATTGTATTTAAAATAGTTGCCAACATACTGAATACTTTTGCTTTGAAAGGTTCTGTAAAGCTGGTTAAACTGAAAAAACAGACTTGATTTTACAAATGAATGTAAAATAATATGAAGGATTGCCGCATAGTAACCAATACCACCGGCTGCTAAACCGAGCATTGCTATACCCATATGTTCAATACTTGAATATGCAAACATCCTTTTAATATTTATAACCTTTGTCATATATATAGTAGCTACAAATATTGAGAGAAAGGCCGATATAAAGATGACCATGTTTGCCCAGTGATAAACTGAGGTCAGGGCAACAACAGAATATGTTCGGTAAATGCCCACAAAACCCAGGTTCATAAGAACACTCGATAGCAAAGCTCCCGCGGGGGCCGGGGCCTTATCTTTTGCATCGATACCGGCTGTATACATAGGGACTAAACCCAGTTTGACAGTAAAACCAGTAAATATAAAGAGGAATGCCAGTCGAAGCCAGAATGGGTTTAGTTTATCCTTAAAAGCCATCAGGTTAACAAATGAAAGGTCTCTTGAACCTGCATGTTCAAGTGACAGACTGAGAAAAAGGATCCCGATAAAGACAAAAGTGATACTTATGGCACATATGAAAACATATTTCCAGGTACCCTCCAGTGCAAGTTTATTCCTGTGATGATAAATCAGCATAGACGCAGATAATGTGGTCATTTCTGTAAATATCCAGATCACTGCAATATGATTTGCCAGGTAGGCTGCTGAAATTGAAGTTATCAGAAGCACCATGGCTGAGAAATAAATAGCCCTTGACTGGGGAGTCTCATCGTGTCTCTGAATATAAAGATAGCTATGAAAAAGAGCCGGAATTGCAATTATACTTATGGTTGTCAGGAGAAGCAGTCCCAGGGAATCAAAAGTAAAATATTCCAGAACGCTGTTCATATAATTTGAACAGGCATAAAAAGTAAATCCAATCTGAACAATACCAAAAATAATTATCAGTAAATTATTTAAAATAGTATTCCGGTTTACGAAGAGCATTCCGGTAATTACAAAAGCGCTGATAAGATAAATTCCTGTCATCTTTTTTGTGATTAATAATCTTTCAGATTGCTTAACTGATCTACATCAGCGGTTTTAAAGACATCGCCTATTTTGTTCAGGAATATTCCAAGAATCAATACACTGGCAAAAACATCAAGCATAATTCCGAGGTTGACAAGGTTGGGCATTTCATTTCCTACCGCCAGAGATAGGACGAATACTCCATTCTCGATCATCAGATAGCCCAATACATGTGTGATAATCTTTTTTCGTGAAGCAATAAAATAAAGCCCTGTGAAAAGGGTTGAAAGCGATACGATAAAAAATAATTTATCGAGATGAGTGTCATGTATCGAATTCGCAAGTAACACAGTTACAACAACAATGAATGTAGTAATTAACAAGGAAATGAAATGTGGCACATATGGTTCAGTCTCACGGCTGATTTTGTTTCTTTTAATAAGATAACTTAAAAAATATGGAACAGCAATGCTTTTAAAAACAACAGTCTCCAGCAGTATTAAAACAAGATTCCATGTCTGAATATCCTTCAGTTGCAGAAAAGTTACTCCGAAAAGTATAGATCCCTGCAAAGCCAGCACTCTGACGTAGGTGATTATCCTGTTCGCGATTGAAACATATAAAAGACTAATAATGAATAGTATCAATAATACATTTGTCATAAATAAATGTTTAAACAAATTTTTCCAAAACAAGCAGCACTCCCAGAAAGATTAAAAAACTGACTGAAGAAAGAACCAGTATGAATTGAGGATTATGACTCATCCTGAACCGGGCCATAAAAGATTCCATCAGACCGACTATAACAGCAAATAATAACTGTACCAACAGAAAAACAGGAAAAGCCCATAAAAAAGATAATCCGCCAATATAGAAGTTGGCTATTAATGTCCCGTACATGGCAAATTTTATATACCCCGTTGAAAGGATCAGTCCAAGATCAAATCCACTATTGTCAAGAATCATAACTTCGTGGATCATAGTTAATTCCAGATGGGTCTTCGGATCATCTACCGGCATCCTGCTGTTTTCGATCATTGCAATCATTATGAGCACAAATGAAGCCATTCCTCCCAAAGTATATGTAATGGACGAACCGAGATGAAGAGTTGAAAAAATATTATAAAAAGAAGTGTTTCCCGTAAGAAGTGCAAAGGAACCGATAAGTATAAAGAACGCCGGTTCGACGAACATGGAATAAAGTGCTTCACGGCTCGCTCCCATTCCTTCAAAACTGCTGCCTGTGTCCATTGCAGCTATTATGCTAAAGAATTTACCCAAAGCAAGAATATAAGCAAAAAATATGAAGTCTCCATCAAAACTTATTATCCCTTTCCAGGAACCAAATGGAATGACCAGACAGGCCATGATAACTGAAGCGAATGAAATGACAGGGGCAATCGTGAAAATAACACTTGTTGTTTCGCTGTATATACTGCCCTTTTTAAAAAGTCTGATAACATCTTTTACCGGTTGTAATATACCAGGGCCCTTTCTTCCGGAAGTAATGCTCTTTGTCTGTAATATTACTCCCGTAAAAAAAATACTGCTGAGAATTATTAATGCCAGACTTACCATGCTACAAATTATTTAAGAAATGGATAATAGTTAAAATCTTTTCTATAATAATTGGCAGGCCAATTACCCCGGTAATAAATATTATCCCATATAGTATATATCTCTGAAGGTGCCCATTCTGAAGAAAAAGGAATAAATTTGAAATACGGTCAATAATTTTTAAGGGTTTATCAATAAAAACCCTTTCAATTTTGTCGTATGGATCTGTTTCATAATGTTTTTCTTCAGGAAAAACCTCTGTGATCACGACATCTTTTTTTTCAATATCAAGCAATGGCTTGGCGATCTTTGCATAACTCCTTACGAATGAACTGGCAGTATACTGAAGCTTAACTGTTCCGGGAGTATATGCACATCCCCAGGTGGGTTGCCTTTCAATTTTCTTCTTCCTGCTTAAAAATCTCCGTAAAACAAGAATTCCAATAACAAACAGAATGAATCCTAAGAACAGCCAGTTTATAACATGAAGAGAATCAATTGATCCAACCCTCAGAAGGTTTAAATTGAAGAATATATTGTGAGTAAAAAGGTTAACAGGTCCTTGTAATGCTTGTATATAAAATGACGGAAATAAACCAATTGAGATCATTAAGGTTACCGTGAGATATAATGGGAATAACTGCCAGAAGCTACTTTCATGTATTTCCTGTGGCAGATCCTCACGCATATTGCCCAGGAACACAACACTGAATGCTTTTGTAAAACACAATATGGCCAAACCACCTATTAGTACCAAACCAGTCAGTGTAAACACGAAAATGATAAGTGAGATCAGATTAGCACTGAAAAGCCAGTTATACAATCCCCCATAAATAAGGAATTCAGAGATAAAACCATTCAGAGGAGGAAGTCCGCATATTGCCACCGCGGCTATAAGGAACAATACCGCTGTTTGAGGCATTCTTTTAAACATGCCTCCGAGACTTTCAATATTCACTGTATGTGTTGCCTGGTATACATTTCCTGAACTATAGAACAGCAATGATTTAAAAAGCGAGTGATTCAGAGTATGAAGCAATGCCCCGGAAAAGCCTAGTATAGCCATCCACTTATTTGTTGCTCCCAAACCTATGCAACCTAGTCCGATACCCATTCCAATAATTCCAATGTTTTCAATACTGTGATAGGCAAGAAGCTTTTTAAGGTTGTGCTGTACGGTAGCCAGCATTACACCATAAATTCCTGTAACCGTTGAAACAAACAGAATAATAAACCCAATTGTGGTGTAATCAGTTTTTATCAAGAGTAGCATTCTGAGGATACCATAAATCCCTATTTTTATTACCACACCCGACATTATACCTGAGATATGTGCCGGTGCTGCCGGATGTGCATATGGAAGCCAGGTATGAAAGGGAACAAAACCTGCTTTAATGGCAAATCCTATAAAAAAACAAAGGAAAAGTGCAGATCCTGCAAGTATGGTTTGATGATTCGAGAAATCGGTAATAGCATCGAAGCCAAAATTTCCGGTTTTATAAGCTACATAGATAAAACCAAGCATAATGAAGACAATGCTTATATGCGACTGAACAAGATAATTTATGCCAGCCTTTATAGTATTCGGTTTTTCATGTTCAAATATTACCAGGATAAAAACACATATTGAAATTAATTCCCATAACAACAGAAAGATAAAACCGTTCTGAACAACACAGATTCCCAACAAGGCAAACTGAATGAGTATATAAGCTATACAATGAAGTGTAATATCACTTTTTCTTTCCCTGTACACCTTCATATAATTGAAGCCGTAAAGAGCCCCTGTAATAAGAGTAAAATTGATTAAAAGGATAAACCAGCCTGACAGGGCATCGATCCTGACAGGCACATTCCCAGAGATTTCTGTGCCTTTCAGGATAATATCATAACTATTTCCCGATAATGCATTTAATCCAAAAAAACTACTTATCAGAGCAAGAGTAATTACTGTCAATACAGTTATTAAGCCTTTAATCTTTGTATTCACAAAAAAGATAGCTATTATAGCTGATAGTACTATGAATATGAAGTAATTAGCCAATTATGAAAGAATAAACATTTTTAGACAAAATCATTCCCGGTTTATTAGAACTGTTTTTTAATACAGGGTGCAAAGTAAAGAAAAAATGAGCAATTCCGAAATCCATTAATTATAAACCTACACGACAGGCAGGTTGCTGTTCCCTGGCTCATGTAAAGCTAAAAAGGATGAAAGCGTCCACCTGTTTTTCTTGATTTTAATTGGAATATGAAGTGCGTATCCTTGTATACCATTTCAATTAATCCGACATAAATTAAATCAGCCATAATGTTTTCGGCAGTGCTTTTAGGAATGAATGCTGTCCTGCAGAATTTAGAAATTGAAATTGATGGATTTAATTCAAGATATTCCAAAAGCTTCTTTACTTTCTCACTATATTCAATTAGAATACCTGTATCGTGTGTTTTATTTTTCCAAACCTTGAGATGAATATTAGTAGCCATAATATTCTCATCCTTTACCCGGATATATGCCAGCCATTTACCAACTTCCGACTCGGCAAAATATGGGTAATTCTTACCTTTTGGAATAGTAACTTCGAGTACTGTTTTACCTTCAATTACCCATCGCTTTGATTCGAAAAACACTTCAGGTTTACAATACATATTTGCAGCTGCCTGTACCATATAAAATTCTTCTTCCGTACGAACTCCCGCTACTTTACCATTATCCTTGACACCAATAAGCAAAGTACCCCCGTCGGTATTTGAAAAAGCTGCAAGAGTTTTAGCAATCTTCCTGGAGTCGGATATTTCAAATTTAAAATCCAGCTTCTGATGTTCTCCCTCAAGTATCAGTCTTTTTATGTAAGAGTCCTGACCCTGCGGATACACATTAACTGTTCCGGTATGAGATTTTATCATTTATATTATAATGAATTAACCAGATATAAAATGCAAATCAAAACTAATATTTAAGCAATATTACTAATTCCTGAAATATAAAATATTCAAATTGCGTTATTTACTTACTGGATTAACAACTATAGTATTATCTAAATAGTAATTGTATTTCTCCTTATTTTGTAGTAATTATGCTGGGCATTGCAGGATACTATTCATTTTTTCATTATCCGGAATGATACGACAGTCAGTGACAGTTCATATCAACTCAACCTGTCCGAAAATAAACTTATTCTGATACCTGTTGAAAGGCACATGTGGAAGAACGAAATTAGATAAAGTAATATGAAATCACCATTCAAATTCCTTGATTCCTATTCAAAAGAGGATCGTGAAATATTCTTTGGGCGAGAAAAGGAGACAGAAGAAGTATTCAGGCGGTTTTCAGAGAGCAGGATTTTATTGATTTATGGCGAGTCGGGTACAGGGAAATCCTCCCTCATCAACTGCGGTTTAATTAATAAACTCCATGAATCTGAATATCTTCCGATCTATATCCGCCGCACGGACAACATGCTTGAGAGTCTTTCAAATGCGATAAAGCTATTACTGGGAGAGTCTTCTCCACATCAGTTGCTGACTGCTCTTCTTTTCAAAAAAGCTCTGAGAGAAATCTCAGACGACATTGGGAAAAAGATTGTCTTTGTTTTTGATCAGTTTGAAGAGCTGTTCATATTTGGCACAAAAGAAGAAAAACAAGGACTGATACAGGTTATAAAAGTACTTCTGGAATCGGACATATTCTGTAATTTTATTTTTATTATTCGTGAAGAGTATTTTTCAAATGTTGCTGAGTTTGAAAAGTATATCCCTAATTTTCTTGCTAACAGGATGCGCATTGAAAAAATGAATCGTTCAAATGCCATTGAAGCTATAATGGGATCATGCAACATTTATGATATTCATGTTGAAGAAGGATTTGCAGAAAATCTTCTAAAAAAACTCAATAGCAACGGCCCGGAAATAGAACTTACCTATCTGCAGATTTTTCTTGACAAGATATTCAACTTATCAACTGCTGAGGAACAGAATGGCAATAAAGGGCAGAAGCCTATATTTTTCACAAATGAATTAATAGAAAAAGCCGGAGATGTCTCCGACCTGCTTGGAACATTTCTTGATAATCAGATCTCATTCTCAACAAGACCAGATATGGCGATGGCCATCTTAAAATCTTTTGTCTCCTATAAAGGTACCAAACGACTACTTAATCTTGCAGAGGTAAAAGACTATGCAAACACTCTGGGTGAGAGTATCAGGGAAAAAGATGTAACAGAAATAATTGGATCACTAGTTCAATTAAGGATATTATGCGAAAAAAATGAAAATGGTTGTTATGAACTACGACACGATGCCCTCGCTGCCAAGACCTTTGAAAAAATATCTGCAACTGAATTGGAAATACTGGAGGTAAGGCAATTTATAGAAAGTGCAAATTACTTCTGGAAAAAGCATGGAGTACTTCTTTCTGAGGACGATCTGAAATATATCGGTCACTTTGAAAAACGATTGTCGTTATCAGAGGAGCTGACAAATCTTATTGGATTGAGCAGGGAGACACACTACAAAACCAGAAACAGGAGAAGGAACATCCTTGTTTCAGCAGGAGTTATTATTATTATTCTACTTTCAGTTTTTTCAGTTTGGGCACTAACAGAACGTAACAGAGCTGAAAGTCTGAACACCAAGGTTATTGCTGAGAAATATAACCTGCTTGCTACAAATATTGCATTAAAAGATCCGACAAAAGGCTTAAGACTCGCTGAATATGCACATGCGATGGATACTGCAAACCAGAGCATTTTAATCAATATCAAACGGATCTATTCTGATAATATTTTTTATACCTTAATTGCAAAACAGGAAGATGCGTTTGCAAAACAGGAAGATGCAATAATGGCTGTGGCATTTTCTCCCGACAATAAATACATTCTTACAGGCTCAGGCGATGCTACGGCAAGATTGTGGGATCTCGAAGGTAACTTGATTAAAATTTTTATTGGTCATTCAGGATATGTGAATTCGGTTGCCTTTTCGCCCGATGGGATGTCAATTCTGACCGGTTCATCTGACCGGTCTGCCCGTCTCTGGGATCTTAATGGCAAGGTACTCATGGATTTTAATGGGCACAGTTCCGCGGTTAATTCCGTAGCTTTTTCACCCGACGGTAAAACAATCCTTACCGGATCAAAAGACAAAACCGCCCGGCTATGGGATCTAAATGGTAAGGTAATTCAGGAATTTATCGGGCATAGTTCGGACATTAAAGCAGTCGCGTTTTCTCCTGACGGACAACATATCATAACCGGATCATATGATTCAACTGCCAGACTCTGGAATTTAAAAGGGAAACAATTAAAGATTATTATCAGACATCTCGGAAATGTTAACACAGTAGCTTTTTCACCAGACGGGCAAAGAATACTTACAGGGTCGGCTGATAAAACAGTAAAACTTCTCGATCCGGAGGGTAATCTTATAAGGACATTTAACGGTTTCCCCGGAGAAGTTAATGATGCAGTTTTTTCTCCCGATGGGAAAAAGATACTTATAGGTGCAAGTGCAGGATATGCTGTTTTATGGGATCTTAATGGAAATGAAATTAAAGAATTTAAGGGGCATAGCATATTGATAAGAGCTGTAGCATTCTCACCCGACGGCACTAAAGTTGTAACAGGTTCTGGTGACTGTACGGCAAAACTCTGGTACCTCAATGAAAATGTCAACCATGTTTACAATGGGCATACAGGAAGAATTACCTCGTTAAAATTCACCGGGGACGGTAAAGAATTTCTTACGGCATCTTTCGATAACACCGCTCGTCTATGGGATATCAACGGATATACAAAAGTTGTATTCAAAGGGCATACCCGTGCTGTTAATAGTATTGCACTTTCTACCGATGGGAAAAAAGTTCTGACCGGGTCAGATGACGGAACTGCAAGGCTCTGGGATATTCAGGGAAATATAATAAAAGTTTTTTCCGGCCACAAATCGGGAGTTACCAGTGTGGCGTTTTCTCCTGATGGTTTTAAAGTTCTTACAGGATCAAGAGATGCTACAGCAAGGCTCTGGGACATCGATGGAAATACCCTTTTCATTTTTAAGGGACATAACTCTGCAGTGAATTCTGTTGCCTTCTCTCCCGATGGCAAAACCATCCTGACTGGGTCTGACGATTATTCTGCGAAGTTATGGGATCTGAACGGGATTATGTTGACTGCGTTGAAAGGACAATCAAGTGCAATCAATTCTGTGGCATTTTCACCTGATGGAAAAAGTTTTTTAACAGGATCATACGGCACGGATCCTTCTGCAAGGCTCTGGGACCTTAAAGGGAAATTATTAAATGTTTTTAATGGACATACAACTTCAATTTTCTCAGTAGCTTTTTCTCCTGACGGAAAAAAAATCATGGCCGGTTCAGCTGATCAGACCGCTATTATCTGGGATATAAATGGCAGTATGGACCAGAATTTTTCGGGTTATAAATCGTACGTGACATCAATCAGTTTTTCACCCGATGGAAAGAGTATTCTGGCAGGTATGGACAATGGTAATGTAAGATTATATCCGGTTAAAATGTCTTATCGCGATTTTAACAGATCCAATAAATATGAAAATCTCAGTTCCTTTGATAAACTTCAGTACGATATAGTTGATCTCAGTGGTATTAAAAATTCCGAAAATGAGAAATCACTTCTGCAAGCTGCTGATTATTACGTATATGAAGCTTTACAAAGCGGCGTAGATGATAAATCCAAATTCTTAAGTTATGCTACAGAAATTTATAACAAATTGTTAGATGAATCTCCTGATAATAAAGATTACCTTTTCAACCTACTGCGAGCCTGTGTTTATAGTTATGGAACAAACCCATCAGATCAGACAAAAATAGAAATCAAAAAAATAAATGAAAAGGTTTTAAGCTTTAATAGTATTGATGATCTTACACTCTCCAGCTATGTTTACTGTCTGGTCTGTGCAAAGAATGATTCTACAATAAACCAGCTGGGAATACCCGACATTTTTCAGGAAATTTGTCGAAAACTGTTAACTAAGAATGATCTGCCGAAAGCAGAGAGAAATGATATTTGCAAGTGGTGCTTTTTTATATCCTCTGATTTTATTCTGAAAAAAGAATTTGCACAAGCGCTTAAGACAATTCAGATATCTCAACTTTCAGACAGCACAAATATTGAGATCCCAATGATTCTTCCGATTACATATATTTTAAATAATCAGTACGATAAGGCGGAAAAACTTATCAAAAAGTATAAGAATAGGCCATTGGAGGGCCATGAAGATTTCAAGACATACGGGGATGTCTATGAATTCTCGCTAAACCTGCTTGAGGACAGAGCTATAACAAATCCCGGTTTTTCAAAAGTCAGGGAGCTGTTAAAGAATTAAAGGGAAGTATGGAACCGTCTTAGATTAATAAGCGTCCCCTGAATAATTCAATTGCTACTTCATATTAGATCATGCATCCTGTTTCAGTTCAGGGAGATCAAGTACCTTAGTTGTTCCGCCGGTTTCCAGGTTTATCCCATGAGGTTTATTGGTTTTCCAGGAGCCACAGGTAAAGTCGGGAACATCTATTGACTGAGATCTGTTTGCTACAGACCATTCACTTAATGGCGCTATTGAGCTCCATAAGACGCCATCATAAACACTTTCATCGAGAGGCAAGCCATTCCTCAGGCAATCAATTAAACGCCAATCCATCAGAAAGTCCATGCCACCATGACCGCCGACTTTTTTTGCCATCTCTCCAACGCGTTTAACAATTTCAGGTGAATATTGAGCATATAATTCTTTCATTCTGGCTTCATCTACCCATTCTTCGCCCATGGCAATATGTTCATCGGGATATTTGCGGACCCGTCCTTTTGTACCCTGCAGAACATGAATTCTTGAATACGGATGATCAGAGGAAACATCATGCTGAATCATAATTGTTTTGCCAAGGGTTGTCTTTACAATGGTTGTATTCATATTTCCCCGGAATTTTGAGTCCTTCCATGGAGCGTAGAAGGGATCATTCGCTACCAGTTCTTTTTCTTTCGGTCCCATAGTGAAATCAAATGTCGAAACCGACGAGAGATGTTCCATCTTATCTCCACAGTTGATATTTAATGCCTGGCAGACAGGGCCCAATCCATGTGTAGGATACAGGTTCCCGTTTCTTGTGGCATTTTCCTTTAATCTCCACATATCAGTATAGGCACCATCAACTTGTTTGTCATCCTGTGGCTTATTGAAATTATATCCCATCAGATTATGAATATATGCGCCTTCACCATGAATTATCTCTCCAAACATTCCCTGCCTGGCCATATTAAGCGTCAGCAGTTCAAAGAAATCATAACAACAGTTTTCGAGCATCATACAATGCTTTTTCGTTCTTTCGGATGTTTCAACCAGCTGCCATGCATCATCAATTGTTCGTGCTATTGGGACCTCACATGCCACATGTTTGTCATGTTCCATTGAATATACGGAAATTGGAGTATGTAAAATCCATGGAGTACATGTATAAATCAGATCAAGATCAGGAAGTTCAACAAGCTTTTTCCAGATATCTTCGCTTCCAAAAAATTCCTGTGCGGCAGGTCTCCCAATGCTATTAAGATATTTTTGAGATCCTTTTACACATACCTCTCTTTTGTCTCCTAATGCCTTTATTTCAACACCTTCTATATATGACAACCTTTCAACAGCGTCGCTTCCTCTGTCACCCAGACCAATAATTCCTACTCGTACGACAGGAATTGCAGGAGCTCCATATCCAGCCATGTTAAACTTCTGTGCATGAGTCTTTTTTACAGCTTCAACAATTCCTGCCAGATTCGACTCAGCTTGTTTTGGGGTACAACCTGATATTAAACTTCCGGCTACTGCACCTGCTCCGGCAAATGCCGTTGTTTTCAGAAAATTACGACGATTGGTTGTCATGACGAGTTTATTTTGAAATTAGATCAATAAAATTAATTCTCTGCAAAGTAATATTTTATTCAGTAAAATGTATACGACTTTTATAAGAAATACCACCGCTGAGATCTATGTGCAATAAAAAGATTCAGGAACTTACACAATTTGTCCTCACCAATCGCCTTGTTAACCCGATAGGATCACAAAGAGCTACAAAGAAAGCCCTACAACACATTTATAATTGACTTATAAAGCTCTACAACTTTTGATGATTCTCTTTCCCAATTCATTGTTTTAGAGGCAATAACAGAATTATGCTTTAATTCATTTAGGAGCTGTTGATCATCTCTCAATTTCTTAATTGCCTTACTAATTTCATCGGGACTGACTTCAGGAATTATTATGCCACAATTGTATTCGGTAATGATCTTTGAAATTTCATGAAGTTCAGAAGCAATTACTGGTATTCCTGCTTGTAAATAATCAAATAATTTATTTGGAAGACTGAACCGGTAATTCAAGTTGGAATTCTTGTCGAGACTCAATCCTGCATCTGCTGCCATAGAGTACTTCATTAACGTTTTCCATGGCACTGTAGGAATGAATTTAATGCGGGTTGTAAGTCCAAGTTTCTTCACCCGCCTTATAAGAAAATCAAAATTATCACCTGAACCGATAATTAATAACGAGACATTATCTGTGATTGCAATAGCATCTATCAACTCTTCACCCCCCCTGTCAAGATTTATTCCGGTACCTTGAAATATTAATAAAAGATGATTGGGATCAAGTTCTATCTCATCACGTGATAAAGGGACTATCAATTCATTTGTTACAGGACAATTCCTGACAGTTATAGGTCTCACGGCATATTCTTTTTCATACTGCATTGCTATTGAATCACTTACAGTCATAACATTATTTAATCGCGGAAAAATAAGCTTTTCAATGCCCTTCCACACCCATTTCACGAATGGCCGGTTTTGAAGCTCCGGAACCCCGGTGAAATATTCATGAGAATCATAAATAAGAGGGATTTTCTTAAGTTTTGAGACCAGGAAATTTGGAAGCAGGGTATCCAGATCATTGGCTACCAGAAGGTCAAAATTATGAAAAAGCAGAAAAATAAAGAGCCTGATATTAAAGGCTGCATAAAAAGGAAAACCTCTTTTAAAAATCATCCTGAACCTTTTTGTTTTGAATGGCAGCGAATCACTATTACAACAATTTCCTATTATTCTTCCAATTATGAAAACTTCATAGCAAAGATTACTGACAGTCTGTGAAATTTTCAGAATACGCTGATCATTACAAATTGTGTTTGTAACAGAAAAGGCAATCTTTACATGATTTGTTTTTGAAGACATGCGATAAAAATACGAAAATCTTGTTAAGCTATGTGTTACCAGATAAAAAAGGCAAGATTTCTCCTGAAAGAAGATTAATTAGCTATTTAAGTTTAAATGTCTGGCCCTGATCAAAACAAAAACCAGTTGTTTTTTTACATCATACCAGCACGTAAATTCTTTTCTGACCTGTCAACTATTTTTTCAATTCTCGCCCTGCGAGTTTCCGGGCGTTTCGCGTCGTTGAGCCATAATACATATAATCTCCGGCTGGATGGAGGAAGTTTTTCAAAGTTAATAAAGGCTACGGCATTTCGTTTCAAAGCATTCATAAGGTCATTGGGCACAATCGTCTCAGCTTTTTGATTCATTTCTTTAATCAATACTGGCTTACTGCTTACTTCCTCATAAACTGCTAATCCTGCTCTTGTCATCCGGCCTTCTTTAATCATCTTTTGAACTCTGTCAATATTTAATTCAGACCAGCTGCTTCCCGGTCGGCGGGGTGTGAACCACTGTATATAATAATCATCATTAATTCTTTTTATTTTGCTATCTATCCAGCCAAAGCATAAAGCTTCTTCAACAGCATCATTATACGGGATCCTCTGTTTACCCGATGGCTTTTTATAATAGATCAGCCATATTCCCTGGGCTGTCGTGTGGTTTTTTTCAAGCCATTCACGCCATTCTTCGCGATTTTTGACGTAGAGCTCCATCAGTTTTTTAAGGAAAGGTAAAATAAATTATTTTTACATAAAATATCCTGATGATGATTTTTAAAAATATCCCTTTGGGGAAATATAATACATTCGGTCTGAATTATAAAGCAGAGTTCATGATTCAAATAGAGACCGAGGAAGAAGCTACTGACATTTTCCATAAAAATAATACATTAAAGAAACCTCTTTTGATTTTAGGTGGAGGAAGCAATATTCTCTTTACATCTGATTATAGGGGAACTATTTTGTATCCTCAAATAGGAGGAATGAAAGTGGAGAAAGAGGAAGCGGATAATGGATACATAATAGTCTCTGCAGGTGCCGGCGTAAACTGGGATGACTTTGTTGCCTGGTCGGTAAATGAAGGCTTTGGTGGAATTGAAAATCTATCACTGATCCCCGGAAAAGCAGGTGCAACTCCGGTACAGAATATCGGAGCATACGGAGTTGAGGTCAAAGAATCTATTTTACGGGTCAAAACTATTAATATAAGCGATGGATCAGTGAGGATTTTCAGAAATGACGAATGCGCATTCGGTTACAGGAATAGTATATTCAAAAATAGTGAAAAAGGTAAATATCTCGTAACCAGAGTATATTACAAACTCTCAGTTAAACCCTTATTAAACCTAAGTTACGAGTCGCTGAAAGAAGAAGTCAATAAGTTGGGAGAAACAACTCTGAAAAATGTCAGACAGGCAGTAATAAACATCAGACGGAGTAAGCTGCCTGATCCTGAAATAACCGGTAATGCAGGTAGTTTTTTCAAGAATCCTGTTGTAAAAAATTCTGTTGCAGAAGTACTTCAAAATGAATTTCCCGGAATGCCCGTATACAGAGATACGGAAGGATACAGTAAACTTGCATCAGGCTGGCTGATAGATCAGTGCGGCTGGAAAGGAAAAAGATACGGAGATGCGGGTGTTCACGAAAAGCAGGCCTTGGTACTGGTAAATTATGGGAAGGCTACAGGCATAGAAATATATGGCCTTTCAGAGGATATTAAGAAGTCAGTACTTGATAAATTTGGTATCAGGCTGGAAAGAGAAGTTGAGGTAGTCGGTGTTATTTGAATATCTTTCTTTTATTAAGCTCTTTCTGGTATAATGAAGCATATCTGATATGTTCGGCAAGAGTCCTGGAGAAATTATGATATCCTGAGAAATCAGCCCTGGCAGCAAAATATAAGTAATCATTTTTCTCCGCATTAAGAACCGCATCGATTCCGCTAATAGTTGCACATCCGATGGGTCCCGGGGGTAAACCTGAATGTTCATATGTATTGTAAGGAGAGTCGACAAGCAGATTCTTTTTCAAAATCCTGGTTATTGAATTGTTATTCAGTGCAAATTTTATTGTAGGATCGGCCTGCAGAGGAATTCCCAGTTTTAACCTGTTAAGATAGACTCCTGCAATACGCGGTTTTTCATCGGATTTCGATGCTTCATCATCAATTATAGAGGCAAGAGTCGAGACCTCTTTAGGATCCAGTCCCTTTTCTTTGGCTTGTGATAAACGCTGATCATTCCAGAATGACCGGTACTCTTTCAACAGTCTCATATAAAGACCTCTGGCGTTGGTATTCCAATAAATTTCGTAAGTGTTAGGTATAAAAAGTGAAATTATATTTGCTTTATTGAATCCGTCACTGGCATAATTAGAATCGTCAGAAAGAAAACTCATAATTTTGGATGAGTCCGCTTCTATTTGCCTGCCAATCTTGCCAGCAAGCTGATTTAAAGAACTGACATCGCTAAAAGCTATTTTAACAGGTGATTGTTTCCCTGATCGTAACAGATTGATCAGACTATTGTAGCTCAGGTTATTTTTTATAATATACCGGCCGGGTTTAATCAATGCAGGATAATGCTTCTTTTTAGCGACCCAGATTAATACTTTTCTGTTGTTAATAACAAGTCGTGATTCCAGAGTATCTAAAACCTGTTCAAATGTTGAACCGGTAGGAATGTAAATTGCCTGATTATTTTTTTTCGTAATAATATTAATACCTGCCAGATCGCGGTAAATAACAAATACTATGACAATAGCTGCAATTGCAGCACCTGTCAGATAATAATATAATTTCTTCTGTTTCATTGTCTTTCCCTTAACGCAAATTTAAGGATATTGTTTCATGCGACAAAATAACCAATGTAATACACCTAGTATCCGATTCATGACTCACACTCATGAATTAAGAGTCAAGCTAAAATCCAAATATTCCCTGCTTTGCGTCGTGTATCTTTATTTTAATAATTTTGCATTTAAAATAATTAATTAAATATTCATGAAAATGTCTATGTCGATGATATTGATTCTTATTGTAATAGGGATCATAACCGGAGTTATGGCAGGTATGCTTGGAATAGGTGGTGCTGTAATTATGATTCCTGCTCTTGTTTATCTGTTAGGAATCAGTCAGCAGGCCGCGCAGGGAACCAGTCTTGCAGTAATGTTGCCTCCTATCGGAATAATCGCTGCCTACAACTATTATAAAGCAGGACAGGTTAATTTCAGATTTGCAATTATTCTGGCTCTGTTTTTTATAGTTGGCTCATATTTCGGATCGAAGCTTGCTTTGAATATACCTCAGGCAGCACTTAAAAAGATATTCGGAGTCCTGCTGCTTCTGGTTGCTGCAAAAATGCTGCTATCAAAATAAGTAAAGTTCAAAAGGGATGTTGAAAAAGTCGAAATCCATTAACCACAAAGTACACAAAGCAGGCACAAAGTACACAAAGGGAAAAACCTGATATTTATCCCGAAAGCTATCGGGACTTTGTGTTCTTCGCGAATTTCTTTGAGCCCTCCCAACGCTTCGGTTGGGATCTTCACTTCACTTCACTTCGATTTGTGGTTAATGGATTTCTTCTTTTTTAAGAGCCTCTTTAAATATTTTTATTCAATTTATTTCAGAACATCAGCCCAACACTGAATAAGAAAGCATTTGGCCTGTCATCGAGATTGACTTTGGTTGTTCCTGCAAGGTTCTGGATCTGGTTCTGATATTTTTTAAGACTGCCTTCATATCTTAAGTCAAACGTAAGACGCTGAAACAGATCAAACCCTACACCGGCCTGGTAGCCTATTGTCATCTTACTATAATTATTTTTTAAATCCGGATTGCTGATAAGATCCTTAGGAGAGTTTATCAGAAGGGACGCTGACGGCCCTGCATTAATACGAATCGGGCCCAGTTTAAAGCCAACCATTACAGGGATATCAAGTTTATTAAAGTTTTGTTTTTCAATTGTAGCTACAGTGCTCTGAACATTAGTTACAGTATATTCATTGGTGCGTGTTGAAAATAATAGTTCAGGCTCAAGGTATACTCCAAACAGGGTAATCCTGATAAACGCTCCACCATGAAAACCATATTTTGCAGATTTTAAAGCATCTACAGTATAGGAACTTGTTGAAGAAGTAATGGTTTTAATTGAAGGCATCGATAATGAAGTAGTACTTACTCCGGCCTTTAGACCAAATTTGATTTGTGAAAACGCCGGGATTGAAACAAGGACTACAAATACTATTACAATTAATTTCTTCATGGGTTTTACAATTAAGTTTATAAAATCAGCAGATTAGTAATTATCTTTTAACCAAACGTATACTATAACGCAAATATTGCTAAAAAGGTTTCATTGAGTAAAAATTTATATAAAGCGTTAAACAGAAGAATAAATTGAAAAGTCAGCTACTTCTTCGAAAGCTCGGAAAAAATGAGCCTTTTCATTTTTTCAAATTCTTCCCGTTTATAAAGACGCGTCAGCCAGATTATTTTACCTGAACGATCAATAATAACATTTCTTGTTACTCCCGCTTCTTTCCTGGCAAATAACCCGAATATGTCTGCTCCTGGGTCCAATGCCAGAGGGTAGGTAACGCCAATGTCTTTTTTAAATAGCAGAACCTTATCAACAGGTTCATCGCGGTCGATACCTATAACCAAAAGTCCATTGGCTTTCTTTTTCTGCCAGATTTCTTTTTCAATAAAGGGCATCTCAGTCCTGCATACGCTGCACCAGCTGGCAGTAAACTGAAGCATTACAACCTTTCCTTTAAGATCAGAAAGTTTGTAAGTTTTTCCACCGGCTTCACTGATAATAAAATCAGGTGCTGAGTCACCAACCTTAACAATATAACCCTCATCATTAGTAATTTGCCCCTGACTGCTGGATATAGCAGAGATCAAAATTGTAAACACTAAAACAAAGTAATTTCTTTTCATAAAAAATATTTAATATTTTTCAAAGATATAACAGTAAAGCAAACTTGTAATAAATAATTATCTTGTCAGACCAACGTCAGAATAAATTTTTAATAATATAATAACTTCCATACAAACTTAAAAAATCATTCAATATGAAACCAATTATCGCAATTATTCAGATCGCTTTGCTTTTTGCTTTTTTGCCAGGAATCCAGGCACAGGATAAACCAGCTCAGAAACTTCATGTAATTATTATCGGTGCTCATCCGGATGATGCTGATGCAGCAGGTGGAACAGCCTATAAATGGGCACAATTGGGTTGGGATGTTTTGATGGTATCACTTACAAACGGAGATGCCGGACATCAATCTATTCCTGCTGAAAAACTGGCTAAAATACGTCGCGAAGAGGCAAGGAAAGCCGGAGAAGTTATTGGGGTAAGATATATTACTCTCGATAATCACGACGGACAGTTAATGCCAACTTATGAAAACAGATTACAGGTCATAAAGCTGATCAGGGAACAGAAGGCAGATATTGTTATTTTTCCCCGGCCGTATGATTATCATCCCGATCACAGGTATACCGGTGTATTAGTCCTTGATGCGGCATATATGGTTACTGTTCCGACCATTCTGCCTGAAGTACCTTATCTTAAGAAAAATCCGATGTTCCTGTTCATGAGCGATGGTTTTCAGCATCCTGAACCATTTAAAGCCGATGTAGCTATCGATATAGATGATGTAATTGAAAAGAAGATGGATATGTTTCATCAGCACAAATCACAGATGTATGAATGGCTACCTTTCAATCAGGGTATCCTCGATCAGGTTCCTGCATCTGACGCTGATCGCAGGATATGGCTGGGCAAAACAAGGAAAGCTGAATTCGATGCCACTCCGTATCGTGACAAATTAATAGAGATTTACGGACCTGAAAAAGGTGCTGAGATAAAATACTGTGAAGCTTTCGAAGATTCCGGGTATGGCGCTAAACTGACCAGGGAAAACCTTACATACTACTTTCCTTTCTTAAAGAAACAATAACAGACCAGAACTTGAATATGGCATGATATTTGAATTGATTTTAGTAAAATATATGCCATGAAAAATCTATTCGCTGTTATTATTTCTCTGGTGGTAATATCGTCATGCTCTCCGACAAGGGAGGCAGGATCGGCAAAAGGAGATTCGCATAAAGAGAAAAAACTTGTAGAGCAGACTGCTATCAGGAATGCTGTTGAATCAAAAAGGTACATAATTAAGTTCGACAGGATATATAACAACTTTGGAGGTATGATTGAACTTATACCCAGGGCCAATTACCTTATTATAGACAGGGGAAAGGCTATTCTGAATACAGCCTATGTCGGAAGACAATATGATATAAGACCCATTGCCGCCATAGATATACATGGAAAGGCTCTGAATTATGCTGTAACCAACAACTTATCAAAAGGTTCGTATGAAATAAAGATGAAGGTAGGCAATGGCAGATCAAACACATTTGACGTTTATATTACAATAACTAAAAATGGTTACTGCTCTGCCTCAGTATCAAGTCTCAAAATCGATAATATAAGATATTCCGGTTATCTTGTACCGATAGATGATAATTCTGATACTCTCCAGCAGTCAGGCAACAGCATCTGAAAATTTAACATCAGATCACCTGAGTGTTATTGGAATGCGAGCACTCAATGATATTCCAGATATTGACTATTCTGACTTAATTCCAGAAAGTCATCTCCTGTTTCACGATATCCATACTCAAAGCAATAATGATACTTTTGCCCATGAGATGTTTCAATAATATGGGTAAAAAAGCTGAAATTATACCCGAGGGCAAAAAGTGCGTCCTTATGTACTTTCATTTTGCCTTCCGAATAAAGATCTGACAGGATTCTTCTGTTCTTTCTTAGTAAGCCGTGAACATTCCGAACGAAATTATTTGAATCGCGGTTCAGCCTGTTATTATAATTATTGCGACACTGATCAGAACAGAACTTCTTATCGGTACGACCTCTTAAAATATCGCCGCAATCGAGACATTTCTTTTCCACAGCACGAATGTTTTTATAAAGATATAAAAAAATACAAACCAGATATATACTTGATACAGATATATAAAAACGTTTTCAAACGGATACAAACGACTATAAATGTTTGAGAACCGTGTATAAATGATTACTAACCGGGTCAGGTTCCGTGCATGGCTTAAGTTTGTTAAGAAATTAATTTAATGTCAAACTAAAATTTAAAGTCATGAATTCATTATCAAACAGAGTCACACTGATCGGGAACCTTGGTCAGGATCCGGAAACTAAGACAACAGAAACCGGCAAGAAATTATCACATTTCACTCTTGCCACGAAAGATGGTTACAAGAATGCTGATGGTCAAAGAGTAAGCGAAACGACCTGGCATAATATTGTTGCATGGAACGGCCTTGCAGATATTGCCGGAAGGTTTTTGAAAAAGGGTAAAGAGGTCGCAGTCGAGGGAAGAATTGTCTATCGCACTTATGAGGACAAAAATGGTGTAACAAAGTATATCACCGAGATTGTTCTGAGTGATCTGGTCCTCCTGAGAAACGGTGAGAAAGCCGGGAAAGCTTTTTCCGGCAAAGATGAAGAATGAGTTGAGACGGAAATCGATCGCTGCATTTCCGGATGAGGCTGTCGCAAAAGTCCTCTCTGAAACTCTGTGCCCTCTGTGTAAGTTCTTAATGTTACACAGAGCGCCACAGAGAAGCTGCAGAGTTCCCCAGAGAAAGAAATACAAAAGTTTCTGACTTTTGAGACAACCTCAACTAAAGTTTATGCCGTTTTATAATTTCTGCCACTGTTGCCATCACTATCGACTGATCAGCGGGAGTCTTTTCAATCATTTCAAACATGACAAACGCCAGTTCATTATATGTAAGATTTATCTTTTTTGTCTTCAGAATTAAATCTATATATCGTATTGCCCTGTCAATCAATTTATTATTACTTGCCCGCAGATATGTCATTACATTACCCTCGTATCGGCCAAGTCTTCCCATTACAAGGGTTGAATGAGTATTCATTATCATTTTCAGAACAAGGTGTTTGAACAACGACATCGAAAAAGGGGTAGCAAAAAACTGACTTTCTTCATCCAGCTCAAAATTAATCCCATCCTCATTATTCAGAATTTTAAACCTGTGCTGGCTTGCTGATTTCGCCTGATTTGATCTCCTTGGCATAACTTTGCTGCTGAAATCAAAACCCAGCAAACGATCTCTTGATGCAATTCCATTAATATCGGGCCATTCAAGGGTTCGAGGTTTCCGCCATAACAATTTTTCCCAGGCAACTTCGCTTGATGGGTAGTCAGGCATAAAAAGATAACAGAGAGACATATTCATTTCTTTTTCCCCGACATTCTCAAAAGGATATAAGCTAAAAGTAGGTGACCTTTCGGTGGTATCAGTCATAACAGTTATTCCCAGATAATTGTCTGTTTCATAAAGCAAAAAGTCGCCCTTTTTATAACATTCAGTTTCCCTTAGGATGAATTTTTCAATAAAGTTTATGTCTGCAGAACGCCAGAATTCATTAAATGCATTAATTTCATTTTCTATAAATTCATTGTCAGAATTATAATAGAGAAGAGCAATCCCTGCAACGGCAAGAAGAATTGTCGAAGCCTGCATTCTTGTGCTTCCGGTAATTGCCATTGGACCAACAGTAAGGTTAATCTTTTCAATAGCTGGATTCTGAATGACACGCCTGGATCTTTCCGCTACTTCGCATAACAGATCATCAGGATTACAGTAAAGGAAAAAAGGCTTTCTTCTTGACATTTGAGCAGCTTTCTCAACAGCGCCAATAACAAAAGGAGTCTCCCCTCCTTCTGTTGTGCCAATTAAGAGATCTCCATCTTCAAACCCGGCTTCTACCAGTTGTCTTGCTCCATATTGCGGATAGTCTTCAAAATTTTCTATTGAGCGTATGAGTGCCACATCTCCACCCGACATAAAACTGAAAACCCTGTCGGCATCTTCTTTGCCACAATGTATCTGGCGCCAGAGTGTCTCTATTGTAAGCGATAACCGTCCTGTTGCGCCGCATCCGCAGAAATATACGTTATTTCCCGAGCTTAAAGTATCCCTTATAATATCTTTAAGGTAGTAAATGTCAGCAATTTTTTCTGACAGGACATTAATTGTCAGATTGTCGAGGTCCTTCAGCCTTGCAACTGCCTCACGAAGATCATTTAAAGACAGGTATGACAGATTACTGGTATCCGGGTGAGATGATTCTGTAACAAGTTTCCCAAGTTTATACTGTGATGCGACAGACAGAAATTCTCTTGCTTTTTCAGCGGATTCTATTGACATCCTATTCAGGTTTCAGATAAATTATATAACCAAAGTTACTTTTATTTCGGACCCGAAGCGGAAGCTTTTGGAATCAGAGCAGCCGGTGTCCACTGAGTGAAGAACCCTGTTACTTTTTGTTTATTATAACCATGACCTTCTTCGAGCAGGCTACTGTCCTGTATATGAATAACATGTCCTTTGCCATCGATGATAATAAATACAGGGAAACCAAATCTTGCAGGATTCCCGAGAAAGACATTTGCTTCATCATTTTTATTAGTCTGATCATAGTTAAGTTCTACCTGGATGTAATTAGCAGAAATAATATTAGTAATTGTACTATCCGCTTTACAAAACGCATCGAATCGTATGCACCAGGGACACCAATTTCCTCCATACTGAATCAAAACGTTCTTTCCCTCTTTAGATGCCAGTGCAATAGCTTCCTTTATTTGTTTCATCCCGTCAAGAGAAGGGTCATATAGTTTCTTTGACATTTGTCCGTTAACGCCTGTTGATGATATAGTCAGTAAGATAATTACAAGCGCTTTCAATATAGTATGTGTTCTCATTAATAGTTTTATATAATTAATTCGTGTTAGAGTTTTAAAAGATAATATGATTAAAAATCAAGCAAATCTACATTTGTTCTGTAATCTCCCATAAGATGCTCAGCAAAATAATACCACATAGCCCTGTCGAGGTAGGGAGTATCTTCACCATAAGTATGACCCTGACCAGGTACAATAATCATATCAAAACGTTTATTGGCTTTAATAAGTGCATCAACTACTCTGAGTGTATTTCCGGGATGTACGTTATTGTCCATATCGCCATGTATCAGAAGTAAATGGCCTTTAAGATTCTTTGCTATATCCTGATTTTTTCCGATCTCGCTTTTAAAAGATATTACAACCTCCTTTTTCTTACCAATACTGTCCTTTGATTCACCTTTAATGTTAACCTTTTTGTCGACCTCTGTCACTCCATTATGTGTTTCGCCCCACCACTGGTTATAAATATTATTATCGTGGTTACCCGCAGCAGAAACAGCTACACTATAAAAATCGGGATATGAGAGGATAGCTGCAGTTGACATAAAACCTCCTCCTGATCTGCCATAAATTCCAACACGGTTAATATCAATGAACTTATATTTATCGGCAAGCTGCTCGATGCCATATTTGTCGTCAGCCAGCGCATAGTCTCTGAGATCATTATAACCATATGTATGGTAGTAGCTGCTTCTCATAGGGCTTCCGCCTCTGTGGCCAAAAACAACCACGACGCATCCAAGTTGAGCCAGGGCAACATTTTTCTCACTGCTTACCGAAAATCCATACGGAACTCTTTCATATTGTGGGCCGGGGTAAACATTTGATATGATCGGATATTTCTTCGTTGAATCAAAACTGAATGGTTTGTACATAACTCCATACAAATCAGTAACTCCATCCATAGCCTTTAGAACTATAATCTCCGGCATTTTCCATCCTGAAGCGAATAACTGAGACAGATCAGCCTGTTCAAGGTTCATTATGATATTCCCGTTATTATCTCTTAAAACAGCTTTAGGCACTGTATTTACAGTTGAATAAGTATCTACAAAATATTTACTTGACTTTGACATTGAGAATGAATGATTTGCAGGTTCTTTTGTAAGAAGTGTCATACCTCCTTTATCAATCGAAGCTTTATATTTCATACTGTAATAAGGATGAATGCCCTTTTCCCTGCCGAAAGCTTCAAAATAGACCATTCTACCTAATGTATCAATTTGTTCAACCTTACCGGTAACAAAATAACCATCGGTTATCTGATTTTTAAGAGTTCCTTTACCATCATAAAGATAAAGCTGCCCCCATCCTGTCCTTTCCGACCACCATATTATGTCATTGCCTTCGTTGAGAACAGATAAATTGGCATAATCATCGTTGAAATAGGGCCATGTCTGTTCGCTGAATAGAACTGTTACAGCCCCGGTTTCTGTATTGACTTTGCATACATCAAGGTTCTTTAAAGGACGATCCTTCCTTATCAGAATAAGTTTGTCAGCAGATTTTTGAGATGTCCATTCCACATCAATTGTCTGATCTTTCCATTTATTAAGATCAACATT
>DCFT01000103.1 GCA_002319885.1 Bacteroidales bacterium UBA1797 | reverse complement strand
AGGCTCATAATCTGTTCTTAATACCTTGAATTCAGTTCTTCTGTTTATCTGATGGGCTATCTCTCTCTGCTCATCGTTAGGAAGGCTGTTCACAAACTGTTCAGTAAGCTGTGTACCAGCTTTAAGGAATGGATATTGTGCTGCTATTGTTGCATCGACTACTTTTGTACTTGATTTTCCGTAACCTTTGGCTGTGAGCCTGTCAAGTTCGATGCCTTTACTTACAAGATAATCAACAACTGACTGAGCCCTCTTCTGAGAAAGAATCAGGTTATATTCATCAGTATTACGCGTATCGGTATGCGACATTATCTCAATAGTGACATTCGGATTATCAGTAAGAGTCTCTACCAATTTATCAAGAGATACCATCGATTCCGGTCTAAGGTCCCATTTATCAAAGTCATACAAAATATTGGGCAAGTCTATCGGCCTGTCGATAGCAGTAAGCAATATGGTTACCATAAAATCGCGGCTCTTATCCTGACCTTTGGTTGTCTCTTTTTCTTTACCATTCAGATATCCTCTCTTGGATGCGAGGAAGATATAATCAACATCGGCTTTCAATGCAAATTTGAAATCACCGTCGTTACCTGTTTCTGCCTGAAGATTCGAACCGTCGCTTGCAATCAATTGGACAACTGAACCGGTAATCGGAGTTCCTGACTTCTCATCTTTCACAAGTCCTGTAACATTAAACTTCAGAGGTGGCAATTCGAAAGAATAGAGATCATCGTTCTCTCTCCCTTTCCTTGTTGAACTGAATATTCCTTTTTCGTTCCCATCCTCAAATGCTATTCCAAAATCGTCAGCATAGCTGTTAATTGGGGGTTTCATATTCTGTACCGCCCAGCTGCCATCGGGTTGGGGTTTTGCCATAAAGATATCCAGACCACCCATTCCAATAAGTCCGTCGGAGGAAAAATACAATGTCCCATCCTCCCTGATATAAGGGAAAAGCTCATCACCGGCAGTATTGATGTCGGGACCAAGATTAATCGGTTTTGACCAGTTATCACCCTGTCTGAGCCTGGTTACTTTCCAGATATCCTTTTTACCAAAACCTCCGGCAATGTCAGAAACAAAATATAATGTAAGACCATCACTCGATATTGAAGGATGTGCTGCGACAAGGGAATCCGGTAAAATTCCAATATTCTTAGGATCACTCCATTTATCACCTGACCTCCTCGAATGCATTATTATGCAACCCTTTTTTTCACGTTTCCCTACCTCACAACGTGTGAAATACAATTCTTTATAATCGGATGAAAATGAAGGAGTCCCCTCCTCGAATTCGCTATTTATCACTTCTACGGGAACAGGAGTGCTCCATTTTGATTTTTTGTCAATCTTACTTTCGAAAATATCCGTAAAATTCTGTCCTGTAGCGCCGTGTGTTTTCTTCCCGGCTACCCCATCGCGTGAGGATGTGAAATAAATCATGCTGAAATCATCACGTGCGTAGGCAGGACTAAAATCTGATTCTTTTGAGTTCAGATCCTTAAGTTCATCAACTTTATATGCCTGCGGATTTCTCAACCAGTCTTCAGCCAGTTCGCATGCTCTAATTTCCTGTTCTGCCTTTGCATCGGCAGGGGCTATCTGTTTATATTTTTTAAACTCATCTATAGCCAGCGAGTATTTCCCATTCTTCTTTAAAGACTCCGCCAGCCAGAATTCAGCATCAGGTTTGGATGATGAAGATTTCACAGCAAGCTTATACCATGTCTCAGCATTTTTCGGATCATTGGTTAGTCTGTAACATTCGGCAATCATGTATACCAGATCAGTGCGGGTGTTTCTGTCAGATTTCTTGGTTTTGGAATATGCATCCTTAAACAGATCTATAGCATCATAATATTCTCCAGCCGCAAAGGAAGAGTATGCTTTTTCCGATTTATGTTTCTGAGCAGCAGCTTCGTAAGATGTTACAAAAATCAATATGAAAATGAAAAGCAATATTTGTTTCATAATTGGGCCTTCAATTTGACTATAAAAGTAATCAATTTAAGGAAATATGGTAATTATAATTAACGTCGGCGAATTGGAATTATTATAGAAAAAATTGTAATTCGGTATTTTCAATTGATCCGATGAAATTCCACACCATTGTTATTATTACCTGAGGATTAAGCTGTAGAATTAAAGTTGATTCAAAATAAAAAGGATCCCGGTTCAGGAATCCTTTTAGTAAAACATGAAAAAAAACTAACTAACCTTTATCTTGTGAAAAGCAATTCTCTGTATTTAGGCAAAGGCCACATTTCATTGTCAACAACAAGCTCAAGCTTATCAATATGATTCCGTATCTCATCAAGATATGGTTTTACTTTGCTTTCATAGGCTACTGCTTTTTTGTAGTTGTCTTCGATAACATTGGCTTTCTTACGTTCTTCCACCATTTCGTTTACAAGCTTTTTGATCATTGTAATATGGTCGGAAATGGTGACTATCACCTCTTTACGTGCTCCAGCAAGCCTCTCATACTCAATATCGTTGAAGATTTCTTTGAGTCCTTTTACGTTTTCAACGAGCGAGGTCATGTAATTTATTGCGATAGGAAGGATGTGATTCAACGCCAAGTCGCCAAGTACTCTTGATTCAATCTGAACTTTTTTAGTAAATTTTTCATACTCAACTTCAACGCGGCTTTCAAGTTCTTTATCTGTAAAAACTCCTGATCCCACAAGAACCTCTCTCGACTGCTTGGTCAGATACAGACTGATTGACTCAGGAACGCTGGTGAGATTGCAAAGTCCTCTTTTCTTAGCTTCCTTATGCCATTCCTTACTGTAATTGTCACCTTCAAATAATACCCTCTCTGATTCGAGGATATACTTTTTCAAGACCTGGAATATAGCTTCATCCTTGTTTACTCCCTTTTTAATAATGACATCAACATCTTTCTTAAACTGGGTCAACTGATATGCAACAGCGGCATTGAGGACAATCATTGCAGGGCTGCAATTCGCGGAAGAACCTACTGCTCGGAACTCAAACTTATTACCTGTAAAAGCGAATGGAGATGTTCTGTTTCTGTCGGTATTATCGAGCAGAATTTCAGGTATTTTGCCAATTCCCAGTTTAAGTTCTGTTTTTTGGGCAGGAGTCATCTTCTTATCAGTAACTTTCTTGGATATATTCTCAAGCATATTTATCAGATAGGTACCCAGGAAAACTGAAATTATTGCAGGAGGAGCTTCATGACCGCCAAGTCTGTAGGAGTTTGATTCATTCATTACAGATGCTCTCAGAACATCATTACTGTCATTTACAGCTTTGATGACATTTACCAGGAAAGTTAGAAACTGCAAGTTGGTTTTTGGATTTTTACCGGGAGATAAAAGGTTAACCCCTGTATTTGTAGCCATTGACCAGTTATTATGCTTGCCAGAACCATTGATCCCGGCGAATGGCTTTTCATGAAATAAAACTCTGAATTTATGTTTACGTGCAACCCTTCTCATAATATCCATGAGCAGAAGATTGTGATCGACAGCCAGGTTAACCTCCTCAAAAATGGGGGCACTTTCGAACTGATTTGGAGCTACTTCGTTGTGACGGGTCTTAACAGGAATTCCAAGCTTATATGCTTCGCATTCGAAATCCTCAATAAAAGCCATTACTCTTTCCGTAATAGACCCAAAATAGTGGTCAGATAACTGCTGATCTTTTGATGACTGGTGCCCCATTAGTGTTCTTTCAGCCAGCACAATGTCAGGTCTTGCATAATATAAAGCATCATCAATCAAAAAATATTCCTGTTCACATCCAAGGGTTGCAATTACTTTGGTAACATCTTTATCAAAAAACTGGCAGACATCCACTGCTGCTCTGTCAAGTTCGGAAAGTGCTTTCAGAAGAGGGGCTTTATAATCAAGAGCTTCGCCTGTCCATGATACAAATATCGTTGGTATACACAAAGTGGTTCCCACGATAAACACTGGTGATGAAACATCCCATGCAGTATATCCCCTTGCCTCAAATGTATTACGAAGACCACCACTTGGGAAACTTGAAGCATCCGGTTCAGACTGTACCAGGACTTCGCCTGAGAATTTCTCAACTACCTGTCCGTTTTCAACAATCTCAATGAATCCGTCGTGTTTTTCAGCGGTTCCGTCAGTAAGCGGGTGAAACCAGTGAGTGTAATGAGTCGCTCCTTTACCTGTGGCCCATGCTTTGAGCCCCATTGCAACCTGATCAGCTTCCTGTCGGGTTAAGGATTTCCCTTCATCAATTGCACGTTTCACTACCTTGTAAGCTTCTTTGGATAGGAAGCGTTCCATTTTAGGAAGATCAAAAACATTTTCTCCGTAGTATTCGGATACAATTTTCGATGGTGTAGTAACTTCAACAGGCTCCCTGCTGAATACTTCTCTTAAAGCACTAAATCTAAGTTCTGCCATTTTTAATTTTTTTTACAAAAATAAATTTATTTTTAATATACACCCTGTTTTTTGATAGTATTTTAATTTTTTATATACTTTTTTTCAACACACCCCCCGTTTTTTAATACTAAATACGATTTTTTTTAATATTTTAAGTGAATGAATGCTTTTTAAGCAATTTCCTCCCGGCAATAAAAACATCTGAGACCAGTTCCAATTTTAACATTGTTTTTCACTTCTCTGATAGTGGCAAGCTTCAATCATCTTATATTATTAAATTGTCACAATTATTGTCATTTATGATTTATAAAGTGCTACTTAGCTTTTTATGATTATATGAGTATCAGGAATGATGAATACGAATTTACAAATCGCTTGAAAATCAATTTATTTACCCCAGCCCCAAGGGGAGTAAATTGATTTTCTTCGCTCCCCTTGGGGTTGGGGTAAACGAAGAACCGGAGCGAAGCGGAGCTCGACGAAGTCAAAATCAATGGGTTTTTATGTGTTATTACCGATACTTATATATGATTAAAACAATTCTGATATGTGCTAATACATTTTTAAGTAGTATTTTAAAAGATAATTTTTTGGAAAATGAGCAGGAGAATCAATCGAAAGTCAATGTGTACTTTTATATTTAAGTCTGGAATTTTCTAACATTCTCATACACTATCAATTAGAGAACCAATAACAATTTAATGGCAGGTCAGAGTTTTAATGAAAATTTGTTATATTTGTCGCCTGTATTAAAAAATGTAAATTTCTATTAATTATTAAAGAATATATTAGATGTCAGCACTTCAATTTTTACGCGAGAAAGCCGGAGTAGTAGTTGCGGGATTAATTGGTTTTTCACTTTTCCTGTTTGTCGTCAGTGATTTCTTTGGAAAAGGAAGAGGCCAAAGGCTCAAACAGAAAAAATATTATGAGCTCGGCCAGATCGGAGGAGAATATATTTCATATCAGGATTATGAATTAAAATTGCAGAATCTGTTAGAAATCTACAAATTATCAGGAAAAACAAATATTGATGAAGCTACCAATGAAACATTAAGAGAACAGACATGGCAGCAGATGGTAAGGGAAAAAATTCTGGATCCGCAGTATAAGAAACTCGGTTTGGGTGTAAGCACCGAAGAGATTGACGAACTGGTTCTTGGAAACAAACCTCACCAGATTGTGCAACAATTATTCACCGACCAGCAGACCGGAACTTTTAATAAATCCTTTCTCGTGAACTTTCTGAAACAGACAGAAGTTGACGAGACAGCAAAAAAATACTGGTTATTTTTTGAAAATGAAATAGTAAATGACCAAACAAATACCAAGTATAATAATTTAGTTTCCAAGGGTCTTTATGTTACTTCGAAACAGGCAGAGTTTGACAGGGAAGTTAACGCCAATACAGTCGATTTCAGTTATATTCTAAAAAATTATGCATCAGTACCTGATTCTTCGATCAAAATCTATCAGAGTGATCTTGATACTTACTATTCTAAACACAAAGAAAATTACAAAAGGAGTGCTTTAAGAGATATTGAATACGTAACCTTTGATGTTGTTCCATCAGAGGATGATATCAAACAGACGGAACAATGGATTAATAAAACTAAGCAAGACTTTGCAAACGCTTCTGATCCGGTCGATTATATTAATATGACTGCTGACACAAGATATGTTGGTTTTTATATTCCACTAAGCGCAGTTCCAGATACTCTTAAAGCTTTTGTGAAGAAGGAAGATTTAAAAAGCATTTTCGGACCTTATATCGAGGATGGTTCATACAAGCTGGCAAGGCTGATTGCAGTTGGCGACAGACCCGATTCGGTACATGTCCGCCATATACTCCTGGCTACAGGTAAAACCAGAACGATAGAAGAAGCAAGGCACGAGGCTGACAGTCTTATAAAATTAATTAAATCGGGAACATCGTTTGAAAGTCTTGCAAGAGCTAATTCTGATGATCAGGGTTCAGCAAAAATCGGTGGCGACCTTGGCTGGTTTACCGAGGGGAAAATGGTAGTACCTTTTAATAATGCCTGCTTTACAGGTAAAAAAGGTGACATCAAAACGGCAGAAACAACCTTTGGAGTTCATATTATTGAGATACTCGCACAATCAAAACCGATACGTAAATATAATATCGGATATATTGACAGAAAAATTATGCCAGGATCTTTAACCAATCAGAAAGCTTATAGTGCAGCAAGTCAGTTTGCCGGCACAAATGATACGTATGCAAAATTCGTAAAGACCATAGCCGCAGAAGGTCTGAATAAACGAGTTGCCAATTCAATAGCACCACAGCAAAAAACGCTGCCCGGACTAGATAATCCAAGACCCCTGATTATGGCTTTATTTCAGGCTGAACAGGGCAAGATTATCCTGGATAACAGCCAGCAGGCAGTTTTTCAAATAGGAGATAAATATGTAGTGGCATATTGCACAAAGGTACAGGAAGATGGTATTGCCCCACAGAAAGATGTCGAAAATGACTTAAGATTCGCACTGTTAAAAGACAAGAAGGCTGATCTTATTACTGCAGAATTTAATAAAATCGGTGGTGCCGGAAAAACCCTTGATGACATTGCACGAACAATGGGGCTGACAGAACAGGAGGCAACTAAGATAACTTTCAGGTCATATACTATTCCTGGAGCCGGTACAGAGCCCACACTGGTTGCTGCTGCCTCTGTTTCCAAGCAGGGAATAGTTTCAGGACCGGTAAAGGGCAATAATGGGGTTTATATGTTAACTGTAAATAATGTGGTAACTACACCTGATGTAGATCTTAAATTGCTGAGAAACAAATTAGAAAGTTCATTTGAGATGAGAGGTTCTTATGAAGCTTATGATGCACTCCGTAAGGCTGCCAATATCATCGATAAAAGATATAAATTCTACTAACAGTAGTTGAAATTTTTTACAGAAGAGGGATATGCTAAAGCGTATCCCTTTTTTTATCTGAAGATTCACAGAAGGTCGCTGAGAAAATGATTTTGTTTGTGTCCTTATACGCCTCTGCCGCTGCGCAGCATTTACCCTAAGTGAAATCTGTATAGATGAAATGAACCCCTCTGCCGCTGCGCGACATCTACCATTAGCAATTTGTATATTCGAGA
>DCFT01000187.1:2646-7902 GCA_002319885.1 Bacteroidales bacterium UBA1797 | reverse complement strand
GGGTAGATTATTCATACCGGAGAGCCTCTACCGGGTTCCTCGTTGCTGCCCGCCAGCTCTGCCAGCTCACTGTCAATAACGCAATTCCGAATGCAATAACTCCCGTTAGGATAAATATCCACCAACTGAGGTCTGTCCTGAATGCAAAACTTTGTAGCCATTTATGTAATGCGAACCAGATCAGACCTGAACCGATAATATAAGATAATGCAACAAGAATGAAAAATTCTCTGTTTAACATGTACAGTATCTCAGAAACTTTGGCGCCATTTAACTTCCTGATACCGATTTCTTTAGTACGTGCAGCTGATGACATTATCACAAGACCAAAAAGAGACAGGCACGTAATTACAACTGCCATAAAACTAAACAATAGAAGACATCTGAAAAGTTGAATATGTGATTTGTACTGAGAATTGAAAAAGTCATCAAGGAAATAATGTTCAAAATACTGATCCTTAAAATAGTTATGGAATTCTGAAGTCACTTTTCCAACAATATCTCTGACATCTGCTTTTTTAAATTTAATGAAGATGTAATATCCTATCTGGTCGCAATTGAAGACAGTAGGTTTAATCTCCTGGTCGAGCGAATTCTGAAAGTAACCGTCAATAATACCGACTACTTCACCGATATCTTCTTTGTTATCAGAATCGTAAAGGGTTTTACCAACTACATCCTTTATGTTATCTTCTCCGAATGCCATGGCAGCTTCTTTATTCAGAATAAGATGACGCGGACCTTCAAGCCAGTTATTCTCGTCGCTGAAAAACTCTCTGCCTGCGATAAGTTTTACATTAAAAAACTGAAAGAAGGAGGGTGCAACATCTGCCTGGAAAAATTGGTATCCGAGCTTTTCTTTTCCTTTGATAGAAATCCCCCCTTTTACCCATCCGTTCTTCTCACCGGGCGAGATCGTTGAGAAGGTAATGCCTGTAACCCCGGGATATTTTAAAAGACTTTCCTGGAATGACTTCTGAACCGGATTGTAGTCTTTGGATGACGGTCTCTTAACAACAATGGTCCGTTCCATATTCATCGTAAAAGCTTCCTTTTTCATATAACTGATCTGCCTCATTGCTCCAATAGTACAACCGATCAGAATTATTGCAATAATGAATTGCCCAACAAAAAGGATCCTTTTGGAATTTCCACGATTGTTTATCGAGAACTCTCTTTTTATAAAGGAAACAGGGGCCACATTGAAGATCTTTATACCTAAGAACCAACCCACAAGCAGGCTTAACGCAATCATTATGGTTATAGGCAAAATCCAGGTCCTAAAATGGAAGAGTGTTGCCAGAGAGAAATCGAGATTAAGAAAATTTTTAAACAGAGGAAAAACCATGACAAGGAGAATAAATGCCAGGGTAATACTAATTAATCCTGTAAGAAGACTTTCGGTGGTAAATTCAGCAATAATATCTTTATGAGAGGCCCCATTTACAATCCTGATTCCTATTCCGTTAATTCTTCTGCCGGTGATAGATGAATACAGGTTAAAATAATTTAGCCCGGCACTTAAAAGAATCAGGAAGGCGATTGCAAGGAGAATATTCAGATATTTATTGTTTCCGTTGGCTTCATATTCAAAACGGTAGTTTGAATGCAGGTGAATATCAGTAACCGGCTGAAGGTGATATTCAATGGGAAAATCGATTGTAACATCACGCGACCTGAAATTTTCTTTAGCAAGCTCAGTTATCTCAGCCGAAATTTTAGCAGGATCGCTACCCTTTTTTAACAGGAAATAGGTATTTGTATTATTGCATGCGTAACAATATGATTTATTGATTACTGCGGCCAAAGGAACAACTATGTCAAATTCAAGATGAGAGTTCTTTGGGACATCTTCTATTACTCCCTGAACAGTCAGTGGTTTTTTCCAGGGATTTACCCCATAAATGGTTTGGCCTAATGGATTTTCATTTCCAAAATATTTTCGGGCGGTTGATTCAGTAATAACAACTGCATCAGGACTTCTTAAGAAAACGGATTTGTCGCCTGATATAACAGTATGGGTAAACAGATCAAAATATGAACTGTCGGCAAAAAGAGTCCGGTCCTCCTTAAAGATCTGTTCTCCTGCCTGTATATACTGTGTCTCTCTCTTGCAACGGCAAAAATTCTCAATTTCAGGGATTTTCTCAGCGGCAATTTGTCCTATATAATAGTTATTTCCGACACTCTTGTCCAGTCCTGTCTGGTAATACCGGTAGAATACCAGACGCTGCAGACGATCTGAATTTTTGAAAAATTTGTCATAGCTTGTTTCAAACCTGATATATTGGAATATAAGTAAAACTGCTACCATTCCGATTACCAGACCAATAATATTAATGCTGTTTAGCCCTTTGTCATGCAGGATATTTCTAAATGCCAGACGAATATTGTTGTGTATCATTTTCTTTTTATTACTCATACCTGAGAGCTTCGATCGGGTTTCTTGCAGCAGCCCTCCAGCTTTGCAAGCTTACAGTTAGCAAGGCAATTCCAAGTGCCAGTACTCCTGCCAATACGAAGATCCACCAGCTTAATCCTGTTTTATAGGCAAAGTTTTCAAGCCATTTATGCATAATAAACCAGGCAACAGGTACTGCCATAACAAATGCTATGGTAACCCATTTTATAAAGTCCTTATTCAGAAGTATAATTACTTCTGAGATCTTAGCTCCATTTACTTTTCGCAATCCTATTTCCTTCGTCCTTCTTTCATTCATGCTTAAGGAAAGCCCTAATATTCCCAGGATACACAGAAAGATTGTTATAGAGGCAAAAAGCAGAAAGAGATTCAGAGCGTTATGTTCAGATTTGTAATAATCAGCCACCCTGTCACTTAGGAATCTGTATTCGAAGACTTGCTCAGGAAATATTTTCTTCCATTTTTCGCTCAGCATGGCGATATCACCTGTTTTTATTTTGGAACTGTGAGTCTGATCATTAACAGACGTGTTCAGTTTTATATTAACAGTCGTGTATGCACGGGGATTGTTATAGAACAAACAGGGCCTTATCTTATCATGTAACGATCCTGAATTAAAATTTCCTACAACACCTTTTATATATGCTCCATTTTTCCCAATCCCCTCAATCTTCTGATTGATTGCCTGGTTCGGCTGAGATATGCCAAGTTCTGTCAGAAATTCCAAATTTACTATAATTGTGTTTATGGTATCGCTGACGGTGAAATTCTGACCCGCCAGAAAAGTAAATGAGTATAGGCTGAGATAAGAACTATCGATTGATTTTTGCTCGGCATCAATACTTTTTTTTTCATTATTGATGAAAAGCGTGAAGTTACTCCATTGTTGTGATTCAGCCGGAAGAACAGAGCTGTAGCTAACCTTCTGAACTACAGGCGCAGAAATAAGTTCTCCCGTAAGCGCATCAAGCTTGGAACCCGGATTTTCGGGTAGTCGTGCATAAATTACATTCTCGGTATTATAGCCTAAGTCCTTATGATTGATAAAGTATATCTGTTTAACTATTATTAACGTTGCAATGATGACTGTCTGAGCTACAACAAATTGTAGTATTACACTTAACTTTCCGAAATTATTTTTATGCCCTGTATTTACCGTATCATTTCTCTTTAAAAGAGATGACAAAGATTTAAACTTAAAATTAAATACTGAGAATATTACTGCCAGAAAACTGCCTGAAAAGAGCAGGCCCATAACAAAAAGGAAAGATGACCAGTTTAGTGGAGGAAAATAACCATTGGGAATGTCAATCAGTGAGTTAAGATTTCTTATTATTGGAATTGTAAATTGAAGAGCAACAATAATCGCCAGAAGATTGATGAGGATCGACTCGGTAAAGAGCTGGATAAACACAGACAGGGGACTGCTGCCCAGAATCAGTTTTAATGCAATCTGCTTTTTCTGTTTGAGTGTTTCGGCAAGAAAAAAGTTACTGTAATTAAAAGACGCAATAAGAAAAATAAAGGCTCCGATAAGTGAAAGGGCAAGCAAAAGACCCGAACTGACTGTGCGATTGTTGTAATTTCCAAATTGGTTTTCCTTATGAACTTTTGAAAGAGCCTGGAGTTTAAACTGTCGTCCCTCGATTTTCTCAGTTCCGGCATTCATACTGTAAACCTCGCTGAATTTTTTTTCGACATTGGCAACATCACTTCTTTTATTCAACACAACGTAGCACTGATAATTGTCCGACAGGCTTCCCCAGTCACTGGTTGATCCGGGATAAATCTTTTCCGTAAATGTTTTAAGAGAAAGCATGATCTTAAAAGGCAGATCTGAGTTTTCAGGCAGATCCCGTATTACTCCTTCAATGACAAATTTTGTGTTGAAAATAATTAGATCCCTGCCGATAGGATCCTCATTTGCAAACAGTCTCTGAGCTGTCTTTTGAGTAATAACCGCGGTGAATGGCCTGGCCAGAACATTTTTTCCTTCACCTCTCAACCATTTTATTCCTGATGGTCCATAATCAAAAACATCAAAAAATGAAGGCTCGGTCATCACTATACCATTATCGAGGGTGAATGACTTATCTATAGTGCTGTCAAGTGTCGGGACATTTATTTTCTGTCCATACAAATAGAACATAGTTACCTCATCCTTCAATTCAGGAATAGATTTTTTTAATATTGCAGGCAAGGGGAAATGCACTCCTGTCCGGTACTCCAGTCCTCCGTTGGTATATTCCAGTCCGGATGTGACCCTGACAATCCTGTAGGTGTTTTTACCCTGTGTATGAAAGTTGTCAAAACTTAGTTCATAATTTATTTTGGTATATATAACAAGGCAACTTGTCAATCCCACTACCAGTCCGGCAAATATCAGGAAATTTGACTTGTAATTCCGTGTAATTCTTCTGATTGCTATTTTAATAAACCGTCCGTTCATCTGATCTAGATTATTTATTTTCAATAATTGTCTTACTTATTTCTTGTTTCTTGTTCCTAGTTTCTAATTTAGCTTATCCTCAAAGGTTTATCAGGATTTCATGGTGTTTCACTGAATTTCATCCCTCTATCGACCCTTCTGTTTCTCACCCTTTTATTCCCCTCATCTCACGTCTCACGCCTCACTACTCATATCTTAATGCTTCTACCGGGTTCCTCGTTGCTGCTTTCCAGCTTTGCCAGCTTATTGTTAGAAATGTGATTGCGACAGTCAACAAACCTGCTAAGGCGAAAATCCACCAGTTAAGTAATGTTTTGTAAGCAAAGCCCTGAAGCCATTTGTGCATAATGATTAAGGCAATAGGACTGGCTATAACAAAGGCGGT
>DCFT01000187.1:0-2246 GCA_002319885.1 Bacteroidales bacterium UBA1797 | reverse complement strand
AAGAGGCTTATCAGGCAACAGCTTCCAATAAGCTTTGCAAAATTTGAATCCTCGCGATGATACCATTCATATCTCTCCTTAACTGATTCAATATTGAGAGGGGAATCGGGTATAAGTTTCTGCCATGTTTCAGAAATTGAATTTCTTACGGTTTGAGATTGCCCTGCAACTGGCATAACGAGCAAATGACTTCCGGAATTATCAAATATTATAACTCCCGGTGATATTGCATCTTTTAATCCAGAACAATTGAAATCCTTAACTTCACCAATCACGGTCAGGTTTTCATACCCTGGCAGTTTCTCACCTATCAGATTTCTTTTTGAAAAGTATTTTGCCAGTGATTCATTAATAATACAGTTATTCTTGTCCGAATTAATATTGCCTGAAAAATCTCTTCCTCCTGTAAGACTTATACCGAGAGTACTGATAAAAGCTTCATCCCCTCTGAAAATTTTGGGTGAATATTGTTTGTCTTCTCCATTTTCTGTGTAATGGAAAGAAGCCAGAATCCATTCCAGCAATGGAGAAGCAGTAGTTACTGATATGCCGGCGACTGAAGGATATTTAAGCAGTTCTTCTTTAAAGACCCTGGTCTGATCAGCATATTTATCGGGAATTTTTATTTCGATAACATCTTTATTCAGACCAATTTCCTTATTTGAAATATAATTAATCTGTTTCAAAATTGTAACTGAGCAAATCAACAGTACGATAGTAACAATCAGCTGGAAAATGATGAATGCCGGGATTTTAATTATTTTACCCTCTTTATTTATAGTGACTTTATGAGTTGAGGAAATTGTCTGTTTGTTTATTTTATTTACAGAAAAGATTAATGTGGCAAGCAGAAGGAAAAGTATTACAAATGACATGATCAGGAAGGCATCAGGCCTGGTATAATATGTCATATTGATGACTGAACCGGTAAGTTCGTTAAATAGTGGAATGATCCATGAAATAACTTCAAGGCTTATTATAAATGCAATTAAGATAAGCATCAGGTTTTCTATCATAAAATCTCTGATCAGACTGACTCTGGGGCTTCCGAGTATACGTCTGATATAAAATTCAGGAGTTTTATCAAACAACCTATTGTTTACCAGGCCGAGGTAATTTACAGAAGCAACAGAAATAATCATCAGTCCGACTATCATTGCTATCCAGATGTCTGATTTTTCTCTTTTATCTCCAAGCAGGGAATATTCGGAGGTGTCAAAATATGTCTTTTTAAAACTCTCCAGATAGTACTTGCCTGGTGAACCATCGTTGATAACGGGAATTTTATCTTTCTGTTCCGCAAAAAGTTTTTCGAGGCTGGCTGGATTAGCATTATTTTTTAACAGAAGAAAAGCATATCTCTCGCTATCGTTGTTGAGTTTTACCATGTCAAAATGAAACTGGGAATTTTCGGCAGGTTTCCGGAAGATTCCTTTTATGATTAAATCTGTCTTTTTATCGCCATTTATAATTGTTATGATCCGGCCGACCGGCAGTCTTTCCCCATAATACTTTTGTGCAAGTTCTTCAGATATTGCAATATCATCTTTTGTTGTCAGTACTGTATTTGGATTATTAGTCAGCAACTTGTACGAGAAGATATTAAAAAAATCTGCAGATGTCTCAAATACTGCCAGGTTGTCGCTATATATCTGGTTGCCGGTCATTACTTTCTGGGCTTTTGAATATCTGATCCGGCAAAAATCCTCGACCTGCGAAAAATTTTCTTTAATATATTCTGCTCCGCCCTTTTTACAATTTGACATTTGTGATCCTTTTTCAAAAGGATTATCACATTTTAGAAGGTAGATCCGATCTCTGTTTTGCTGAAAGCTGTCAGTATTTAATTCTCTTGTAATAAAGAGTATAATGAGGTTAGTACAGGCCATTCCTATTGCCAGACTGATTATAATTACCGAATTGTTGAGGGGATTTCTTAAAAAACTTCTGACTACCTGGCCTAATTTCATTTTTTATTGTTTTTGATTAGAAATAGTTGTTATTCTGATCATTCATATCTAAGTATCTCAACCAGGTTCCTCGTCGCTGCACTTCAGCTCTGCCAGGGAAACGACTCCTAAATCCTCCAGGAGAGACTTAGAATGCTCCCTTTAATTCCTGCTCTAAACACTAACCTTAAATTTCAACCTTATACCTCATGCCTCACGTCCCAAGCCGCACGCCTTTCTATTCATACCTCAATGCCTCCACCGGGTTTCTTTTTGCTGCCCGCCAGCTCTGCCAAA
>DCFT01000017.1 GCA_002319885.1 Bacteroidales bacterium UBA1797 | reverse complement strand
TTTATTGACAACGGCATATTTACAAATCCTTCTGTATCGCCCTTTACGTAATTGAATTTTTTCAAATCATCTTTTGAGAGATGAATATAAGCTGTTTTGAAATCAGGAATGACTACCATTCTCTGGTTAAGAGCAAATCCCTGTAATCTGATCCGATCGCTCGAAAAATTATTATATATAAGATTGATAATATTCTCCTTAACGATACCAGTATCGAGAAGATCTGCAACAATCCTGAATGTTCTTGATGAATACGAACCATGCTCAAAATTTCCTGTGTCAGTTATAATTCCAACATACAAAGCTTCAGCATAAGCCCTGTTCATAAAAACAGACCCGTTTATTTCGCAGATCAGTTCATGGACAAGTTCCGAAGTTGAGCATTTCGTAGGATCAGAAATTAATATATCAGCAAAAGGTTCGGGATCAAGGTGGTGATCAATAATTATTTTCTTTGCTTTGGAAGCAACAACAAATTCTTCTGCTTCTCCCAACCTGTTCGGAGAATTAAAATCAAGCATAATAATTAAATCAGCAGCTTCAATCATTGCCCTACCTTTCTTCCTGTCTTTAATAAAAATATCGATCTGCCCGGCACCTTCCATCCACTTCAAAAACTCCTGGATATTATTTGGAGCCATCAGTGAAACATTTTTATCTCTGGCTTTAAAATAGTGATATAAAGCCAGTTGTGCACCTACTGAGTCACCATCAGGATTGATATGGCTTATAATTAAGATATTCTCCTCGGAGGAGAAAAGTTTCGATAATTCTTTTGTATATTTGGATAAATCTATCACGATCAATGTTGTTTTTTCAAATGGCTAAAGATAAATAATATTCCTTAAGCCCGGTTCATCGGTTAAAAATCAAAAAATCCATATATGTACAGTGATTTTACTTTTTCAATTATAAAACCAAATGCAGTACGGACAGGCAAAACAGGACCCATACTGGCACTTATAAATGAGAGCGGATTTGAAATTGAAGCTCTGCGTATGGTTAGAATGACTGTCGCTCAGGCTGAATCTTTTTATTCCATTCATAAGGGGAAATCTTTTTTTGACGGTTTGATAGAGTTTATGACATCTGGACCTGTCGTAGTGATGATTTTAAGACACGATAATGCTGTCGAAGAGTTCAGAAAACTTATTGGTGCCACCGATCCATCAAAGGCTGCACCCGGTACTATCAGGAAGATATATGCAGTGTCAGTACAAATGAATGCAGTTCATGGCTCAGATAGTGCAGAAAATGCCGTGAGAGAGGCTGATTTCTTTTTTTCAGGAGTAGAGAGATTCCATTAATAACGATTCGTTACTTGCTACGGAAGACACAATGTGTTAGCACAAAGAATAACAGAAAGTTAGAATATCTGTCCTTGACTGTTTAGATGAAAGTCGTAAAAATAATTAAATATTTTTCCTATCAACATTATATCCTGGTTTGTGTTATTAGATTTGTAGATTATTAACACACTTTATGGAATTATCTTCTTCAACTGACTTTTCTGATAAAAAAATTCTGGAAAAGTATTCTTCAGCTTTCACTCTCTCCGATATGGAGATCTTTATTTTCCCTGAGCTCTTCTATCCCCTTATTCTTGCAGATATTATGTCTCCTGAATTATGGCGATGGAAGGATGACCCATGGTTTAAGGATGTGGAGAAAAAGAGCTTTAATGTCAAAGCCAACAGGATAAAACAGTATATTATTCAGAACTACGTTTTCAACCTCGATCTGTCTACCTGGGGACTTACTTCGAAAAGTACTGAAATAGGGAGGTTCAGCGATTTTTTCGATATGGAAATGCTCAAACAGTCCAATGCTCTTTTTGGATATGAAGGCGACAAATATTATTTTGATATTGACATCAGGAAACATTTTGGTCTCGATAAATACGATTCTGACATAATTCCCTACTGGAAGACTGAGACTATTGAAGCGATGGGAGCTTTCAGATATAAAGAAAACTTCAAAACAGGAGCAGGCGAATGTGTCTCACTTTCTGCGCTTTATGCAGCTGCAATGTTCGTCGTTGGTAAAATACCTCTCGAGAAGATCTTCCTCATAGCCACTCCTCTTCATTCGCAGAATTTCATAATAGAAAAAGACGGATTAATTACAAATAACCGAAGAATCGTAACTAAGAACATGTGGTACAATGGGACATCTCTCTCAGAAAAAGCAAGAAGAGCCATGGAGAATGAAAAGGTAACAATTGTATCGCATATCTCAGGTTATGTACATACCATATATAAAGAGGCCACCATTGACAGATCTGCATACAAGTTTTTTTCAGAAAAACTTAAGGAGTTTCTTGCGACAGATCTGACAAGTCTTATTTTTATAAATTTTCTTCGTTTTAAGTCAAAGTACAAAACTCTTTTCCAGTATCGGTACGATTACTCGGGTACGATTAAATACGTCTCCCTTGAAAAGATGTTTGAATATGAACACACAAGCAAATTCAGCGTTTCGTCAGATACACGGAGTTCCCTGTTAAAGGACATTGAAGGCGATGATTTTCACCTCAGTCCCATTCAATGGAAAATTATGCTGAATGATATTGAGGCAATTCTGGATAAACATTCAGGCAAAAGTCTGAAAGAAATTGAAAATGAATTTATTAGAAAAACAGGAACCCAATATGAAGAAGTTATCCAGGATATGTTTAAAGAGTTGAATGATTTTATCTTAATTGACCCGAAGATTCCTGATCAAGACAAAAACTATACAATAACTGATAGGCTTGATATTAAAACTGAAAACAGCCGTGAAGAGATAGTTAATCTGATCACATCTCAACAGGAAAATTCAGAAACAGCCAGGCTTTCCCTTTATGTATACCGCGATATGGATAGATTAGACTGGCGTCCGTTTATTAAAGCTGCTATCGAGAGAAATCCTGTTTCTTTTACCGAACTTAACGAAAAAAACAACTATGAGGTTTATTCATTGTTAAAAGAACTGCCTGTTGAATCAATTTATGATGGTAACAGGTTGGCTTTGCCCGATGAGGTCTGGAATTTCAAACGTGGAGACGGTATCGAAAAAGCTTTTTTACTCGCTGATTTTCTACTTCATAAAGATAAAGAGGCAACTGTTAACATCGAGATAAAAAATAAAGATGTTCTGCTATTATCAGGCACCCATCAATTCCATTTCATCTCAAATAAAAACCTGAAGAAATCTATCAATATAAAAGGGACTGATTATATGATTACCTGATCGCCAGATAATATTGCAGTTTCGAAGATTTTATGACCTTAGATCTGTCTTCATGTCCGACCTATGTGGGCAAAGCATTAAGATGGCAAATAGTTGGGGAACTTCAGGTCTATCGCAGAATGATATCCTTAATAACTTCGCTTCCGGCCTTTTGATTTAACCTCTCCCTTATTGTTTCTCTGAGCATAAGTAATTCATTTCTAACCACTGATGAACTTAAATGGACATGTAAGATACCATCCTTAATAAAAATTTTTGTTGTACGTGAACTGATTGCTTTTCCAACAATCTCTTCCCAGGAGTTAATAACTGCAATTTCACTCAGTTTAGAGCCCAGATTCATCTCCCTGATGTAATCATTCATAGCTTCAGCCAGCGATATGGTCTTACTCCGTCTCATTTAACAGCAATACCGTTCATAGCTACTTCAACTTTACCATTTTCCGCAATCCTGAAAAGCTTATAATCTGTCTTGTGGGAAGCCAGGATCTCCTGCAAGCGATTCTGGTGCGTATCTGTAATAAAAATCTGTCCGAACCTATGATTGCCAACTAATTTTATGATCTGTTCAACTCTTTCGGCATCAAATTTATCGAAAATGTCATCAAGCAGTAATATAGGGGAAAAGCCTGCTTTCCTTTTAATATAATCAAATTTTGCAAGTTTCAATGCAACCAGATAGGATTTCTGTTGTCCCTGGGAACCAAGCAATTTAACTGAAAAATCATTCATTTCAAGATGCAAATCGTCTTTATGAATTCCTACTGTTGTATATTCAAGATATCTGTCTTTGTTTATGGAATTAAGAAGCGCCTCCGTAAAATTGCCATCTGCAAGATGTGACTTGTATACCAGTCTTACAGATTCTTTGCCGGAAGAGATAAGTGAGTAATATTCCTGAAAAACAGGGATGAGCTCATTAATCAGGACATCCCTTTCTTTGTAAATCAAACTTCCGTATTTTACCAGCTGGGCATCCCATACCGAAAGAATATCATTGTCGTTGCTACCTGCCGAATTAATATCTTTCAGTAATTTATTCCTCTGTTGTAAGGCTTTGCTGTAACGAAGAACCGAATCGAGATATTCAGCACTGTATTGGCTGATAATTTTATTCATAAACTTTCGCCGGTCCTCACTCCCCTCTGTAATCAATGCGCTGTCAGCAGGAGATATCATAACAACCGGAAATCTTCCCACATGATCTGAAAGTTTCTGATACTCTTTCCCGTTCCTTTTTAATAATTTCTGTTTTTGTTTTTGAAAAGCGCAATAGATCTGATCTTCTTCGTTCTCCCTGACGAACGTGCCCTGAATAATGAAATAGTCTTCACCATGCCTTATGCTACTACTATCAATATTGTTAAAAAAACTTTTCGTAAGAGACAGATAATGAATGGCGTCAAGAATATTAGTCTTGCCCACACCGTTATTTCCCACGAAACAGTTTATTTTAGGTGAAAACTCAAGCTCGTTAAGCTCGTAATTTTTAAAGTTGGTAAGGGCAAGTCTCTTGAGGTACATGGAAGGTAAAATAAAAAGATATAGGCAAAAGTAATGTAAAAATCACCTCCCTGGAGAGACTATCGGTAGGTTTTTTAACAATCAGGAAGATAAGAACCCATATACAGGAATATGAGTAAGTTCAGCTTCTCCCTGTTTATCAGCAGGTTTACAAAGTGAAAATCAATAAAACATAAGATAAACGCCATAAGTTATAATATTGATATTCAGGACTATACAATTTATTTTGTATATGACATGATATTCATTAAATTAAATGTTTTAAAATTTGCTGAAAAAAATTACTTTTGCGGTGGTAAATTCAGAAGTTAACTATTTAAGACCGGTATGGCAAAAAATAAAAAGGATGTAAATCCAACGAGTATCTCGAGTGTTGAGGAAACACTTACCAGAACAGAGCAATATCTTGAAGAAAATTATAAAACGCTTTTGATCGGATTAGCAGTAGTTGTTATATTGGTTGGACTGGGATGGCTTAGCAAAATCTATCTTGGCAAAAGAAATGATGAAGCACAATCTCAGATGTTCCAGGCGGAAAATTATTTTGCGTCAGATTCCATGAAACTTGCTCTTAATGGAGATGGGAACTATCTGGGCTTTCTCGACATAGCTAAGAGCTATAAATTTACCAAATCCGGTAATCTTGCAAGATATTATGCAGGAATCTGTTATCTTCACCTTGGTGATTTTAAATCTTCAATAGAAACTCTGGGCAAGTACAAAAAGAAAGATAAAGTAATCGGATCTCTGTCCATTGGAGCAACAGGAGATGCATACGTCGAATTAGGGGATCTTGATAAGGGTATTTCAAAATATATCGAGGCAGCAGATTATGCCAATAATTCTTTTAATACACCATTGTATCTTATGAAGGCGGGTGAATTATATGAGTTAAAAGGGAAATTTGCTGATGCTTTAAAACTGTACGAAAGGATTGAGAGCCAGTATCCTGAGAGTACTGAAGGTACATCGATTGAAAAATATATTGCAAGGGTAAAAATACTTATTAAGTAGTTTCCTAAAGAAACTCCTTGTACTACACTATAACGCATCCGGCTCATTTTCTCCTGAGTAGATGCGTTTTTAATTTGAAAAAAAGAGCTGTATGAGCACAACAAATTTATCGGCTTACGATCCCAAACTCGTTCCTGATGCCAGCGATATGAGATTCGGAATTGTAGTTTCGGATTGGAACATGGAGGTAACGTGGTCACTGCTTGACGGTGCAGTAAAGATCCTGAAGAAACACGGAGCTACAGATAAAAACATTGTTATAAAACACGTACCGGGTAGTTTTGAACTCACACTCGGAGCGCAATTCCTTGCAGAATATGATGATATGGATGCAATTATATGTCTTGGTTGTGTTATCCAGGGGGAGACGCCTCATTTTAATTATATATGCCAGGGAGTAACACAGGGAATAACTCAGCTGAACATGGAATATAATATACCTTTTATTTTTGGCGTTCTTACAACGCTTGATCAGCAGCAAGCTGTAAACAGAGCCGGAGGGATACACGGCAATAAAGGCGACGAGGCTGCTGTTACAGCGATAAAGATGGCAGCCTTGCAGCGTGAAATGGAGAAATGAGATTATCTCTTTGTGAATGTATTAATTTATCTCATGCATAGAGTCCTGTACGGGCAATAAGAACATTTTCCTCTCACGTCAGTTGTCTTCACGAAGGACTCGTTTTTATCAAAAATGGTATTTACCAGATTGTTCAAACCCGCAAGAAATTCTTCTCTGATGTCCATATAATTTTCAATGAAGATGTCGCTTCTGCCGCCTGTCTTCAATCTCAATTTATCTGAAGAAGCTATGCCTCCCGATTTCCTGATTTTATAGATTGATGGTCGGACAATGCTGCCATTACCTGATGCAAGATATGCCTCGCAATAGAGAAGTGTCTGCAGCCACCCATCAGAATCTTTCTTCCTGTCGTCGACAAATAAATCATCAACGGAATTGATATATTCTGAAACAATTCCGGTTTTATAATCGACTATGCGGGTTACTCCGCTTGCCAGATCAATCCTGTCTATCTTACCTCCTGTAATAATTTCAGTTATTGAGCCATTATTGGAAACCGGCAAGGCGAATCCAAATGTAGTTTCAAGATTAAGGATGGTAAGAGGCGAAAGCGTCGCATCCAAATTCAGAATCCTTACTACATAAGCCATTAATACATCTTTGATTATTAGTTCGTTGCCACTAACAGAATCATCACGGCCGGCTTTAAACTTATTATTGGTTGTTTCAGTTATAACTTTTAACAGAAACATCCTGTCTTTTAATATTCCCTCAAGTATTTCATTGGTTAAAACCTTTCCAATAAAAGGCTGATAGAGATTCTTCATTATCTCATGTAATATATTGCCAAGCATTGCCGGATCAATATCTGTTGTAATAATTTCGGGCTCTTTAAGACGGCAGATATAACGATAATAAAACTTCATCCTGCAACTCAGCCATGTATTAATCGCAGAAGGGGAAAATGATCTTCCATTGTTGTTATCCAGAAAAAGTGAGAACAATTGTTTTGAATGTTCTTCATTCCTTTCAATACTTTCCTTTGTTGCAAGATTTGTTTTAATTTCGAAGGTAAGATCAAGAAAATCAGGTTTCAATACATTATCATACTTCATTTGTATAAGGAACCGGCTCATCTCACCACTGCGTAATCCCTCGGAATTGGAATTATATATAAATGTAACATTTTCAGCTCTTTGAAGGAGTCTGTAAAAATGATATGCATAAATTGATTCCTGATGATTTACTGACGGTAGACCGAAAGCTTCACGTAAACTATATGGGATAAAAGACGAACCTGCAGAAACCGCTGGTAAAATGCCTTCATTAACTGAGAGAATGATCAGGTTTTTAAAATCGAGAGCACGAGTTTCAAGAATCCCCATTATCTGAATCCCGGTCAATGGTTCTCCTGAAAACGGAATTGACTGCTTTCTTAACATTCTGTCGAGGATCCTTATATAAGTATCTGTAGTAAAAGAAATTTCAGGACTTCTGACAATTGTTTCAAGCCTGTTTATCGATAGAATCACCCTGTAGATAAACTCGTTCCTGATATTATCTTTTACGCTGCTTTTACCAGCTCTTTCACTTGTTTTTTCATCGTCTAATGCAACAAGCGACAGAATATCCTTAAAATAATCTGACAGATCAGCGGGGTTAAGTGGCTTTTTAAAGATATGTGAAAGAGATTCTGATTTTGCAAAAAACTCCGAAGGCACTCTGGTCAGATTATTTTTTACAATTTCGCTGACTAATTCATTATCCGACTCGCTTAACAAACCGGATATCAAAGAATGTTTAAGAATGCTAATAACATCTTTATAAAAGAACCTGACTATTCCATTTGATGCTCCGGCGTTTGTCTGAAGATCCATCAGGTGTTTTATCAAAGTATAAACCAGTGTCTGCTTGAGAGGATGCCCCATGGTTATATTTATATCTCCCATATTTTCAGGCAGGCTGGTCAGAACGGGCATAAGAAGGTTCTCATCCGCAAGGACTACTGCTGTATGATGAGCATTCTCTTCCGTAAATCCTGGTATCCCTTCTAATAACTGAGATACAAGCTTAACCTGGGCAACATCTGAGGAAGTATCAATTACTCTGCGACTTACATCAGGGGCATTTTTTGAAAGCATGCTATCAAAAATCCAGCCGGAAGGCATATCATTTCCGAATTTTCTCAGATTGTCCCTCATAAAGAAGCCGGCAGAGTTCAACTTTCCCTCAGAAATATATGAGTTATCATAATCCCAGTAAAACCTTGCCCTGCCCGCTTCTTTAAGTCTGGTCATAAATACCTTTTCACATTCATTCAACGCATTGAATCCAATAAAATGGACCATGTCCCAGTCCCCCACTGAGCTAAAAGTATGTTCTGATTCTTCAGCGAGTTCCCTGAATATCATACCCTCATAGGCCAGGTTCTGTTTTTTAAGTGCACTTCTGAAAGCTGAATAGAGATTAAAAAGAACCGACCAGATGCTTATAAATCCTGATTTTTCCCTGGTTGGTTTTTCGATATTGAAATTTGTCCAGAACCTTCGGATTATTTCTACCTGGGCTTCGGTAAGTCCGCCAAATTCCTGATCAATATTTTTAATATCAAGAACATTCCGGAATAACAAAGAAGCATCAACAAGATACTTATCCACATCATCAAAATCGTCAAGAAGCATATCGCCCCAAAAGTAAAATTCATCAAAGCTCTCATGAGGGTTTCTGATCTCACTGTAAACCTTATACAGTTCAAAAAGAAGTATTTCATTTCCTGCAGTTTGCAGCGAAGAATATGACCTGAACAACTCATTAATAGTAAGTACTGAAGGGGCCCAAACCGGCTTTTGGATCCTGGCTGCCAGGTACTTCATAAGATACAGACCTGCCCTTCTGTTTGGAAAAACAAGGCAATGATTGTTCAAAGTGTTTCCAAATTCGTTTTGAAGTGATTCAGCAATTTTTTCCAGAAAGTAGGTCATTGGTTTTTTATTGCTAGTTGCTTGTTGCATTGATCAGGAACCCGGCAACCAGCAACTAATTTTTCTTTTGTATTTTATCTTATATATAACTTTCCCTGCCAGGTATCGATTTCCTCCAGCCGCTTTTCAATAAGATTTACCAGCTGGTCGGTTCTCTTCTTGCCCCAGCCCTCTCCTGTCAGAAATCGAGGAGGTGCCTCACCGGTAAAACGCTCGATCACAATTTCCGGGTTAAGCCTCTCCAGAAATACAATTATGAAAGAAAGATACTCCTCCCAGGTAAAGAGCTCAAAATCACCAGGATTATTTTTATACTCCATCTCCATAGTAGTTCCTTTTATTATCTGCAACTGGTGAAATTTCACTGTTTTTACAGGTAACGCAGAGATAACATCCACCTGACTCAGCATTTCTTCACGGGTTTCTCCCGGTAATCCAAATATAAAATGCGCACCGGTATTAATTCCAAGACCGGACGTTTTTTCCAGAGCTGCCACCGAATCTTCAAAAGTATGTCCGCGATTAATACGTTTAAGCGTTTTATTAAAACACGACTCAATCCCATATTCAATGGCAATATAATACTTCTCCGAAAGCTTCTTAAGATATTCGAGTTTTTCATTGTCGATGCAATCAGGTCTGGTTCCGATAATAAGACCAATAACACCCGGGTAGCTTAAGGCTTCCTCATATAGCATTTTCAACCTGTCGATTGAAGCATAAGTATTGGAATATGCCTGAAAATAAGCGAGATATGAAACCGCTTCATTATATCTCCATTTATGAAATTCAATTCCTTCCTTTATTTGTTCCGATACCGGTTTTACCGATTTGCAATATGAAGGATTAAATGCTTCATTATTGCAATATGTACATCCACCTAAGCCTTTTGACCCATCACGGTTTGGACAACTAAAACCGGCATCAATTGAGACCTTCTGTACCCTGGCACCATAAATACCTCTGAAATAATTGGAATAGGCGTTGAATCTTCTTTCATGCCCCCATGGATAAACTTTATTTTTTTTGCTGATGAGCATTGATCAAATAGTTACAATTTTATTTTTATCGACGTACCAAATGAAAGCATCGATCTCTTTATATCCCATATCAAGAAGCAGATTCCTGTATTGGTCTACCTGCTTTTTATAGTGGGAATTCTCTTCACCAAATTTGAAATCGATTATTGTTGCTTTTCCATTCGAAAATATGACTCTGTCGGGCCTTCTTGTAATACCTTCGGGAAGAAGGATTCCTGCTTCTTTTAATACCTTGTTATCGGCCTTAAACCAATCTGCCACCTGCGGTTCGCTAATCATATTGATGATACTTTTTCCCAATCCGTCAGATTCTTCCTCGGCCAGCTTGCCCTCCAGAACGAGTTTTCTGACAGCATCAGGTATGTCATCAAGAGTATTTATTCCTTCAAATACCTCGTGCATCAATTTACCGTAATTAATCCTCTTTCTTATAGCCTGGCTCTCAGAAGAAAAATAATTTTCACCATGTAGTTTCAGTTTGAGTGATTCCATTGTCTGACTAACGTAATACTTTGATGAGATCGGTTTCTTTTTATCGCTTACACCACTCTTATTCATGGGTATTTCCCCGTACATGAATATCCGGTTCTCAGAATCATATAGCCTGTTAAGAAGAAATCCGTTTCCCTCCTTTTCTTCCGGAATTATTGTGAGAGCATTCTTCAGGACACCTGCAACGGTGTTTTCGGACTTTGGATTATCAACAGAAAAACCATATAAAACATCCTTGGCTCTTGTAAAAGCAACATATAACAGATTAATATTATCGAGATAAACAGAATATTTTTCTTCTTTGTAATAGTCAGAAAAAATGGTATCAGCCAGATCTTTACCATATTTAACCGGAACAATTCCAAGATCATTGAATGGAGATCTGTCGGGCTTTACCCATAAGACCGGCTGTTTTGAAGCCTGATGATCGAGATTCCAGGAGAGAAAGGGTAAAATTACTACTTTGAATTCGAGACCTTTTGATTTATGTATTGTTAGTATTCTTATCGCATCCTGATTATCTGATAAAACCACCGATTTCTTCCTGCCGCTCTCTTCCCACCAGTCAAGAAAGGTCTGAAAGTCAGAATTCTTATTCCCGGTAAAACTGACAATATAATCCTGAAAAGTGTTAAGGAAAGGTACATTCCAGGAATAATCGCCAAGTCTGAAAAATCTAATTATATTCTCAGTCGCCTCAAATAATGGAAGTTGCCTGATCATTTCTAAAAATATTTCGTATCCTTCAGGGAAATATGCTCTTGAACTTTCTATTAAGTTATCGCTCAGCAGAGATACCTTCTCAGCCTCTTCATTTCCTGTTGACATCAGATAAAAACGAAGCATAATCGCCCTGCTGATAAAATCTCCCGGATTGTTAAGCACAGTTATCACACTAATAATAAAATCAATTACAGGAGATTTAGAAAGCAGTAAAGAATCGCTCGATATAGTACTAAAATTATAAAGAGTTCCCTTTTCCAGGCTATTATTATAATCGATCAATGTATTGAGTACCTGCGAACCCTCTTTCCCATCTCTGACAATAATACCTATATCAGAAGCTTTATATCCTTTGTCCTGTACCGATTCAATCACGTGAGGGAGACGCCCGAGCACTACTTCCTGCCACTTTGTTTCTTTATCATTAGTTATAAACTCGAGCCTTACAAAACCTCCATCCTTCCTGCATGGATCTGCCTGAATTGCTTCGGAATAAAGCTTTTTAAAACTAACCGGGAGTGTCTCTTCTGACAATGACTTGTCTAACTGGTCAGGAATTATGGTGAAAAGAGTATTATTAAACCTGATAATATTCGACCTGCTTCTCCAGTTCATGTTTAACGCTTTGCTGAAAATTCTTTCATTATCGACTGAACCCAGAAGTACTTTTCCAAGAATTGACCAGTCACTGTTTCTCCATCGGTATATTGATTGTTTTATATCCCCAACCACAAGATTATCATGTCCTTCAGCCATACTGTTTTCTATCAGCGGGTAAAAGTTATTCCATTGGATTATTGATGTATCCTGGAACTCATCAATCATGAAGTTTTCATATCTGTTACCTACTTTTTCATAGATAAAGGGAGACTGATCCTCCCTTGTTATCAGGTTAAGCAATTCACCTGCATCAGATAGAAGAAAACTGTTTTCAGATGTGGTTATCAGGTGAACATTATGCAGGACATCGGATAAAATTCCAAGTGCATAAATATACGACAGTATGCTTTCTGCACTTTTGTAATTAACTATATTCTCATCGTAATAATGGATTGCCTCAAGAAGTATTTTATCTAAACCTGCTCCTATTGCACTTTCGAGCATTGGCGTTATTGGACCTGTTGACCACCTGGGCGGGTACTTTTCAATTTCACGGACATAACTGTTGGGCGGTTTAATATTTCCGGATATAATTGTCTTTATGTACCCTGGTATTCCCTGACCTTTTCTGTAAAACATATCATCTGACAAGCCAAATTCCAAAAAGACAGCTTCCGCCTTTGTACCGTAACCTTTCAGTATTTTTTCAAATGAATGGGATATGGATCTGATATTTTCTATATAACCGAGAAGAAATTTCTTATCCTCGAGTTTCGATCGCTCTCCGACAGAGAGTATCTTGAATCTTTCTTTAAACAGCTCCTGAGAGAGGCTTACTATTCCTTCTTTTAGATTCCAGCTCTTTTCCTCATCAATATTTGACATCGCATAAGTAATCAGCCAGTTTTTCAACTGTGTGTCAGAGGCAGCAGAAGAAATCATTTCGTCAACAGCAGCTGAAAGTATTACTGTGTGGTCGAGCTCAATGTTAAATCCTGAATGAAGACCAACCTCCCGTGCGAAAGATCGCAGTACTCTTTGGAAAAAGCTATCGATAGTGGACACTGAAAACCTTGAAAAGTCATGCAGAATTGAATTTAATATTTCATGTGCTTCTTTTCGTATCCAATCTTCCCCTTTGCCAGTAGATTTAACAAGGTCTTCAAGATAATCTGAGTCTTTCCCGACAGCAAGTTTATGGAGATGATCGAGAATACGCGATTTCATCTCAGCTGTCGCTTTATTTGTAAAGGTAACTGCAAGGATTTTCCTGTAGTTATATCTCGACCTGAAAAGATTTTCAAGATAAATCGAAGTCAGCTTGTAAGTTTTACCCGATCCTGCCGATGCGCTGTATATAGTAAGAGTGCCTTGTCCCATTATGCCCTAAAGTTACCTCTTTTTGCTTAGTGTAATTTGCTCCGTGTAAATAAATTCACCAGAGCATTTATTCTCACATTCTTCGATTCATCACTCTTATACCTTTATACTCAGTATAGCTTTTATAGCCTTTTTATTTAACTTTGCCGCGTGAAAAAGAAAGTTGTTGTTGGATTATCGGGTGGCGTTGACTCAAGCGTTGCAGCATGGATTCTGAAAGAACAGGGTTATGATGTAACCGGACTGTTCATGAGAAACTGGCACGATACTACCGGTCTTCTTCAGAGTGATTGCCATTGGGAAGATGACCTGATGTTTGCTGAACTGGTAGCAAAAAAACTTAAAATTCCTTTTCACCAGGTAGATCTGAGCACACCCTACCGTCAACGGGTTGTTGATTACATGTTCGCGGAATATGAAAAAGGCCGTACACCAAACCCTGATGTACTTTGCAACAGGGAAATAAAGTTCGACTCATTTGCCGTGGAGGCACGAAAATTAGGTGGTGATTTTGTGGCTACAGGACATTATTGCAGAAAAGATCAAACGTCTGCAGGAGATACCGTTATTTACCGGCTTCTGGCAGGTAAAGACAGTAATAAAGACCAGAGCTATTTCCTCTGCCAGGTAAATCAGGAACAACTGGCAACTGCACTTTTCCCTGTTGGCGATCTCACCAAACCTGAAGTACGTGTAATAGCTGATAAACTTAAACTGGCTACTGCACACCGGAAAGATTCCCAGGGAATCTGCTTTGTAGGAAAGGTTCATCTGCCTACTTTTTTGCAGCAGAAACTTGAAGCAAGGAAAGGAGATATAGTTGAAATTGCTGAAAGAGCTGAAGGTCCTGAAACCTTTGCTTTTCCTGAGATTGAAGCAGGCATACCGGAAAACAGAGTATCAGACTTGTCATTGTCTCAGCTGACAGATCCTTTCAGATATGAATCAACATCAGGCAGAATAATCGGAACGCATAACGGGGCTCATTTTTTTACTGTCGGTCAGAGAAAGGGGATGAATATAGGTGGCCATAAAGAGGCTTTATTTGTTATTTCTACAGATGTTGAAAAAAACATTGTATATGTCGGCGAAGGACAGAACCATCCCGGGTTGAATAGAAAGGGACTGTTCATAAGGAAAGAAGAGATCCACTGGATCAGACCTGATCTGAAAATGAAGGATGGCGAGTGTCGCGATTATATGGTGAGAATAAGATATCGCCAGCCGTTGCAGAGGGCACGACTATTTTTTCGCGAAATAGGTATGTATATAATCTTTGACAAACCACAGCGTGGTATTGCTCCCGGACAGTTCTCGGCATGGTACGACAACGACGAAGTAATCGGGTCGGGTGTCATAAACAATTAAGATCCTTTCAGGACCAATCCCTGACGTCGTTTATATTTCTCAGCTCTCTTTCTCTGTGTAACTCCGTGTTAGTTCCTTTATATTCAAGTTAATACTTCATTTGAACTGATTTAACCTTCTTCTGAAAACTAACAACAAATACACCGGCAAAAATAAGTAATGCTGAAAATACCATAACAATATCGATATGATCCTGACCCATTATTGTTGCAAGATATGCTGCGATTATAGGCTGAGTATAAGTATAGGTACTGACAATGGTGGGGCTGAGTCGTCTCAAACCAAAAGTAATAAAAAGATAGCCAAGGTAAGTTGCCCCGATTATCACAAATCCAATCTGGAGCCAGGCAACCAAAGGAATAGATGACCAATCCATTGTACTCCATTGATGATAACCCACAGGAACATTAGTAAGCATACCGAATAAAAAAGTCCATTTCATTACTGTTACCGGATGGTACTTTTCAAGCATCCTCTTAATTATTACTGTATAGAATGCCCAACTGATCGTATTAACCATCGAGTATATATCTCCTAAGAAAGTTGAACTGGCCAGGTCAGGAGTTCCATTCTGTAATATCAGGAGCAATACTCCCGACAGACCGATCGCCAGACCCGTCCCTTTCAGGAAGGTTATTTTTTCTTTAAGTATAAGTGCTGCAAAGACAAAGGCAAATATCGGATTTGTTGAGAGTATAATAGAAGAGTTAACCGGTGTCGTCATGTCGAGACCAACAAGAAAAAGAGTCTGGTTTATAACAACTCCGAAAAAAGAACAACCGAAGAGATATAGAAGATCTTTTCTGTTCACTTTTTCTTTGGGGACAAAAAGACCTGTTATCCAGAAAAGCGCGGCTGCTGATACACTCCTGACAGAAACCAGCGCAAACGGTTTAATATGATCAGGCATCACAGCCTTAGCTATGGAGAAGTTAAGTCCATAAATGATGTTGGCTGCCAGAAGTGACAGATGTGCCCATGTTTTTACGCGGCTCTTATGCATTCTCTGAAATTGAGTGGCAAAAATATAAAAAGCTATAAGACTTTCAAATAATCATGGACAAGACTCCCGATATTAATAAATGTTTTAAAATAAGATTACCATTTCTTATTTAAAAGAGTATGGTTTGAATTTTTCCCATTGCCTTACTTTGTTTTACTTTTTGTTACTTTGTTGTCAAAAGTGCCTTATTTGCCAGAAAGACACACCAGGGCTTAAATTTGGGTTTACAACGGACTCTTAAATAATATTCAACACCAATAAATTCATATGAAACAAATATCGGTAATAAGTGGCGGAGCGAGTGGTCTGGGATTTGAAATTGCCAGCCTTCTGATCAAATCGGGAAAAAATATTTTAATACTAGGCAGGAATAGTGTAAAGCTCGCTGATGCTATATCCACGCTCCGGAAGGCTTCGTCAACAGCTCATGCAGAATCGCTGATCTGCAATATTGGGAGAGAAGACGACATCAGAAAAGTTGGTGAGTTTCTCACAGCCAAATCATATGTGGTGGAATATCTTTTTAACAATGCCGGTGTGGGGCTTTTCACTAAGGCTCAGAACTCAACAGCAGCCTTAATTGATACAATCTTCGAAGCAAATCTTAAAGGCATGATACTTCTCACATCAGAGATACTTAAATTAACGCCTGAAAAAGAAGAACTTACGATTGTAAATATTATGTCAACATCGGCCCTCCTGGGACGGGCAGATGAGACAATCTATTGCGCTGCAAAATGGGGTGCAAGAGGTTATACTGAAGCGCTCAGAACTGAATTTAAAGGTACAAACCGAAATATTATTGCTGTTTATCCGGGTGGCATGAAAACAGATTTCTGGAAAATCCCGGGACAGAACCGCGACATAAGCAATTTTATGGATCCTGCCGAGGTTGCTGAAAAAGTTGTAAATGCTGTAATTGTTACCAATAAGTTGTTTGTTACCGATATTACGATCAACAGGAAGAAATAAACCTTTTATGATTATGAATTCATTTAACCACAAAGGTCTCAAAGGGTAGCACAAAGGTCTCAAAGATATGATATCTCTGTTTCTTCTTTGTGTTCTTTGTGCCTCCTTAGCGTCCTTTGTGTTTAATGGATTTCATTTTACAGATTTTCTCTTCTATGAAAGTCTGTTTTTATAATCCTCATAGCCAAATTCCCTGATCAGTTTGAAATTCCCGTCCAAAGTCCAGATTCCAATTGAAGGATGATGCACACCATTAAATGTGGTAGTCTTGACCATTGTATAATGGATCATATCGAGGAAGATAATTCTGTCACCCGGAACCAGTTCTTTATCGAACGACCAATCACCCATTACATCGCCCGATAAACAAGAGTTGCCGCCAATTCTGTAAGTCGGTTTCCCGGGAACCGGATCAGTGGCATTTAAAATCCCTGGTTTATATGGCATTTCAAGACAATCGGGCATATGAGCAGTAAAAGAAACATCGAGAATAGCAGTTTTAATCCGCTGGTTTTCTACGATATCTTCAACCGTTGATACCAATTCACCTGTTTCCCAGGCAAAAGCACTACCAGGTTCAAGTATTATATGAAGACCTGATTTCTTACGAAATTGCTTAAGAATTTTAATCAAATGTTCAGTATCATAATCCTTTCTTGTTATCAGATGCCCTCCTCCCATATTGATCCATTTAAGCTGAGGGAAGAACCTGCCAAATTTCTTCTCGACAACCTGCAGCACTTTTTCAAGAGCAAATGAATCAGACTCAAACAATACATGGAAATGAAGCCCTTCGATATCCTCTGACATTACCTCTCCTATTTCTTCAGCAGTTATCCCGAGCCTCGATCCCGGAGAACAGGGATTGTATAACCCATGACTGATCTCAGAAAATTCAGGATTTATTCTTAAACCTGCTGAGATTTTCCCCGGATATCTTTTTAATTCAGATGAATACTTTCTGTATTGAGCCAGAGAATTGAATGTGATATGAGAACTAAATCCCAGAAGTTTATTTAAATCATCTGACTTATAAACAGGAGAATATGTATGGGCCGGAGCTCCCATCTCTTCATAGCAGAGACGTGCTTCATCGGGAGAACTTGCAGCGGCGCCGGAAATATATTCTTTCAGAATCGGGAAAACACCCCACATGGCAAATCCTTTAAATGCCAGAATTATTTCAGCACCTGATTTATCAGATACATGTTTGATTAGCGAGAGATTCTTACGGAATCGTTCCTCATCAATTACATAGCATGGAGACGGTACTTTAGTATAATCTATTGACATTCTGAATCATTATGTTATTCCTGTTATAGCGTTATGGGTTGAAGAACTTTCACAGAGTTACACAGACCTGCCTGCCGGTAGGCAAGGAATCACAGAGAAAAAGCCTCTTGCCCTGCGCTCCATGCCCTGTGCTCTGTGTTCCATGCTCTGTGCTCTGTGCTCTGTGCTCTGTGCTTTTATTATTAAAGTTCCAGATCCACATCATGCAACTCCACCCAGGGTAAGCCCAAACGGTTTAATTCTGACATAAACGGATCAGGATCAAACTCCTCCACATTAAAGACTCCTGGTTTTTTCCAGATTCCTTTAAGATACATCATAGCTCCAATTGCAGCGGGAACACCTGTTGTATAACTTACTCCCTGTGCTCCTGTCTCTGCATAGGCTGCTTCATGACTGCAATTATTATAAACATAATATGTTTTTTCTATCCCGTTTTTCATACCCTTGATACGACAGCCGATGGAGGTCCAGCCTTTATAATTTTCTCCGAGTTCCCCTGGATCAGGAAGAACTGCTTTCAGAAATTTAATCGGGACTATCTCCCTGCCTTCAAACATTACAGGTTCAATTCCGGCCATTCCAATATTCTGAATTACCCGCAGATGGGTAAGATATTCCTGGCCGAATGTCATCCAGAATCTTGCCCTTTTAAGAGTCGGGTAATTCTTAACCAGCGATTCCAGTTCCTCATGATAAATCAAATATGATTCCTTTGGACCAATCTCAGGATAGTTTAATGGTTTATGAATTTCATGCGGGCTGGTCATGATCCATTTACCATTTTCCCAGTATTTACCTTTTTGAGTTACTTCCCTGATATTGATTTCAGGATTGAAATTTGTTGCGAAAGGTTTACCATGATCACCTGCATTACAATCGACGATATCGAGATAATGCATTTCATCAAAATGATGTTTGGCAGCATATGCAGTGTAAATGGAGGTCACACCGGGATCAAAACCACAACCCAGAATGGCAGTAATTCCAGCTTTTTTATACCTGTCGATATAAGCCCACTGCCAGCTATATGCATATTTGGCTTCTTCCAGCGGTTCATAATTAGCTGTATCAAGATAAGCAACTCCTGTCTCGAGACAGGCATCCATTATATGCAGATCCTGGTAAGGTAACGCAACGTTTACAACAATATCAGGTATAAATGACCTGATGAGTGTTACCAGTTGCGGCACATTATCAGCATCGACCTGAGCAGTATTAATATGTTTCTTTCCGATTTTTGAAACAATAGCATCGCATTTGGATTTTGTCCGGCTGGCTAACATGATTTCCGTAAAAACATCGGGCAGAGAAGCCATTTTATTAACAACAACCGTACCAACTCCACCGGCACCAATCACCAATACTTTTCCCATATTTTAAAATTTATTAAGAAAGAATAATATAATAACTAAAAATCAGTTTATTCACTCCTGTCGTAATGCAGGCAAACAGATTATCTTTTAAGTGATCCAAATATAAGACATTAAAATGACCCATCAATGGACTTGCGTTATTCAAAATGAGACTATCACTATGAAGATAAAAATGGTGGCAGAACAAAACTAATTCTGACTATATTTGTATCCTTAAAATACTGTGACCTGAGCATGAAGCTGATCAATCCATTGCTGATCATCCGGATATTGAGTACGATACTTTTAATAGAAACCATAGCGTATCTTTTCTGTCTGCCCGTGGTGTTAATATATAAAGAATCACCCACTCCATTCCTTCTGTCAGCCTTAATAACAACCATATTTTCGGCAGCATGTTATTTTGTATCCAGAAATGCTGATTCTGAAAAATTCAGTAACAGAGATGGTTTTCTGGCAGTTACCATTTCGTGGATAATTTTTTCACTTTTAGGGACATTACCATATCTAATAAGCAATACTATCCCTTCATTTATTGATGCATTTTTTGAATCAACTTCGGGATTTTCCACCACCGGGTCATCTATTCTGAAAAATGTTGAAATACTTCCGTATTCAATTCTTTTTTGGAGAAGTTTAACTCACTGGATTGGCGGTATTGGGATGATAGTAATTCTGATTATCGTTCTGCCCTCTATCAAGGCAACCGGATATCAGTTATTCAGCCTGGAGTCATCAATAACAGAAAAGTTCCATCCTAAAACTAAGGCAATTGTGTTCAGGATCTTATTTATTTATCTTGGCTTAACACTTGCCGAAATTTTACTTTTAAGACTTGGCGATATGAATCTCTTTGATAGTATATGTCATTCTTTCGGTACTGTAGCTACGGGGAGCTTTTCAACAAAGAATAACAGCCTTGAATATTATTCATCCTACAGTCAGTATGTTGTTATGATATTTATGTTCCTTGCAGGTACGAGTCAGGTTATTTATTATTATATCGTAAAACTAAACTTTAAAAAAATCAGGCAAAATGAAGAATTATGGTTTTATATTGCCGTGTCTTTAATTGCCGGAACAATTGCCACAGTAATTCTGCATGTAAACTCTGCCAGAACATTTGAGGAATCCTTCCGTGAAGGATTTTTCCAGGTAATATCAATAATTACCTGTACAGGTTACACCTCTACCGATTATTTAGTGTGGCCGGGTGCTGCAATCCTCCTAATTTTCCTGCTTATGTTTTCAGGAGCAAGCACAGGCTCTACAGGAGGTGGAATAAGGATGGCCAGGCATCTGATCGTTCTTAAGAATTTTAAAAACATTTTTGTAAAACTTAATCATCCCAAGTCGGTCTCTTTCATTAAACTAAATGGTAAGAGTGTGAGTGAAGACACAAATATTTCAATTCTTTCATTTGTTGTATTGTACCTCTTTATTTTTGTCCTTGGAACAGTCATTATTGTTATAACGGGAGTCGATCCTGTTACGGCGTCAAGTTCAGCAGCCACATGCATGGCAGGAATAGGTCCGGGACTGGGAACTGTTGGTCCATCGAGCAATTTTGCCAATATACCGGAAGTCAGTAAGGTTGTATTAAGTCTTTTAATGATTCTCGGCAGACTCGAAATTATTACTGTTTTTGCAATCTTCACAAGAACTTTCTGGAAGCTTTGAATAAGGACTGGTAATGAGTACCTGAGCCTGATATCTATTTTTTCAAAAGCATGTCTCTTACAAATTGCAGGCTCTCAGGTGTACCTACATCCACCCAGTAACCATCATCGTGTTTCAAAGTAAATATTTTATGTTTATCCGCAAGCCTAAGGTATAGAGTAACCAACGAATAGATGCCTTCTTCCATATAATTAAAGATCTCTGGTTCAACAATATGCATACTTGAAAAAGCTATCTCCGACAAATCTTCGCCAGATGCACCGGCCAGTATCTCTTCTCCTGTAGAAACATTCCGCCATCCACGCATCTGACCATCTTTATCGATAAGAAGGAATCGTTTTCCCGAACGGTGTCTTACAGCCAGGGTTGCCAGACCTTTCTTTTCAATATGGAACCGGTAGAGTGAAGAGAGATCAAGATCAGATATGATGTCTACATTATAGAGCAGAAAAGGGTCCTTTCCAAAAAAATCGCGTGCCTTATATAATCCGCCTCCATTTTCAAGAAGCCTGTCGCGCTCATCTGAAACTGAAACCCTGAATCCGATTTTATTAAGTCTCTCAACCTCATCTTCAACCATATCTGCAAAATGATGCACATTTATGATTATATCATCAAATCCATATGAGGAGCATTTCTCAACTGCCAGCTGAAGGGCTGTCTTTCCATTTATATCGACAAGTGCTTTTGGAATACTTTCTGTTATTCTCCCCAGCCTTTTTCCCAATCCCGCAGCAAATATCATTGCTTTCATATATTGCTAATATTTTTATATGGATTAAAACTCACTATTCAGCTGTTTCGCTGCCAGGCAGGTCATGATCTTTTACTTTTGACTTTCAACTTTTTATTCTGCATTCGTTCCCTGCTCTAATTCATTATAAATCTGAACTCCGGGAATTAGCCTGACAGTCTGGAATAACTCAGACAAGGATACAGGAAGTTGTTTCGAATCAATTATTTGATTTAAGAGTTTAACAGCAGGAACTATGCTGCCTGTAAATGTCGGTTTCCTCTCATATAATCCCCTGAAACCGAAAGCACCAAGTGCCTGCATGAGCCTGATCATGCTGAATCCTGCAAAATATCCCCTGAATTCTGATTTACTCTCTCCCGATACAGAACAAAAATTATAAGTGTGGATATCTAAAAGCTTTTCACGAGAACTATCTGGGATATGAGCTTTAGCATCATATAACAATGATGCAACATCGTACTGAGGAGCACCTTTTCTGCCTCCCTGGTAATCAATAAACCATGGTTCTCCGTTTACCAGCATAACATTTGCGGATTGAAAATCCCTGTAAAGAAAATAATCCTGATTAGTCTCAAGAAGAAAATCAGCGAGCAAATTAAAATCATATTCCAGCCGTCGTTCATTAAAAGGAACAGCAACGAGTTTAAGAAACATATATTTAAAATAGTTCATATCCCACATCATCGATTGTCTGTCGAAACTTTTATGAGGATAACAAAGATCGAGGTTCAATCCTTCCATACCTTCAATCTGAAAATGAATCAGGTTTTCAAGTATTTTCATGTATAAATTTTCTGCTTCAGCATCAAAACCTCCACTGGCATGTTTACGCTGGAGCCATGAAAAAAGGTTTATATCTCCAAGATCCTTAAGAAAATAGACGGACATTTCTGGCAGATATGCAAATACTTCCGGTACAGGAAGTCCTTTCGATATAAAATGTTTTGTAAAACCTATGAAAGCTTCATTTTCTTCATAGTTCGCGTTGTATGCACCGATTATACTTTTATTTCCGGTTGTTACCCTGAAATATTTCCTGTCGGAACCCGATTGCGGCAAGGCTTTTATATTTATTTCCGATTCACCAAATATTTTTTTGAATCCGGTTGATACGATCTCAATTTCTCTCATTAACTTATGTTTGTCATGTAATCTTAACGTGATGCAGATCTTGCAGTTTTTCAGTTATATTTTGGATTTAATTTTCCGCTTTGTCTTTTATTTTCACAGCCTGATAAACACTTTCTTCCTGTATAGAATTAACACCATTCCCCAAATCAGTAACATCTGTAATACAGCAAACAACAGACTTCCATTGAGATTACCTGCTATGGGAACACAGAACCTTGAATAAAGCCAGTCATAAAGATTTATTGTCTTGCTTCCTGAATGTATTTTAATAATCAACATCAATCTTGTCCAGACACCTGAAAGAAAATAGGCAAAAATCGCATTCGTACCAAAGACTATAAAGAATGTTCCCCATACCTGGAATTTTAACACCTCTGTTATCAGGTAGATGACAGCAAAAACAATCATAGCAATACCTGCGGTGTAGAGAACATACGAACTTGTCCATAAAGGTTTATTTATAGGGAAAATCATATTCCATAGGTACCCAAGCCCGACAGCTGATAAACCAAACAGCAGAAGTTTAATCAGATTCTTACCACCGGCGGAGCTTTTTGCAAGCATACCACCTATGAAATATCCAATTACTACAGTACCAATTGCAGGTATAGTGCTTAATAAGCCTTCGGGTTCGAAAGGAATTCCAAATCCCCTGTAAAGATGGTTTTTACCCAGAATAGCAAGGTCAGCTTTAAGCACAAAGTTACCTTGCAGACTGTATGGAGCAGCACCTCCAAAAAATGCCAGGATTCCCCAGTAAAGAAGCAGGAGAACTGCGATTACAATCCATAAATATTCACGGCGGACTGCCAGACAGATCAAAGCGCCAAAAAAATATGCCAGAGCAATCCTCTGAAGTACTCCCATTATCCTGAGAGTTGAATAATCCCTCGAAAAGTAAGGAAAGATTGCCAGAAACAAACCAACAGCAAAGATTGTCACAGTGCGTCTGAAGATCCTCAGGATGGAACTACCATTAATCTCATTTCCGTATTTCTTCAGAGAATAGTAAGTCGACATTCCTACAATAAAAAGGAAAAACGGGTAGACAAGGTCAGTCGGTGTACAACCATTCCATTTTGAGTGCTCCAACGGAGAATAGACATATTGCCAGCTTCCCGGAGTATTTACAATTATCATAAATGCAAGTGTGAGTCCCCTGAAAATATCAAGTGAAACTAACCTGCCACTGCTCTTCGCCATATATGAAACAAGATTTTATCTGGTAAAAATAATAATTAAAGCTGATTTTTAAAGGTTCGTGCTGATCAAGCTTATTTAAGGAGATTTTTCATTTATAAAAGTGTTACTTTTGAGCGGATTCTTTATTACAGATTATCGTCGCATCCATTTATAATAATACCCTTTAATATGAATCTTAAAGAAAAAATAAGGTATTTTATTCTGGCGTCAATAGCATTATTCTCAGTGAGTAATATTTCCGCACAGGAGTCAGACCCTCCATTTTTAAAATACATGAACACTCCCTGGGTCGATTCGGTTATGAAAACCCTTTCAGTCGATCAGCAGATTGCACAATGTATCTGGATAGCCGGTTATTCCACCGGAGATGTGGCAAATGAAGTGGAAGTAAGTGATATCATAAGAAAATATGGTATAGGAGGTGTCGTATTTTTCCAGGGTACAGCTGCAAAACAGGCAGAGCTGACTAATTATTACCAGAGTATATCAAAGGTTCCGCTTCTTATATCTCTTGATGCTGAATGGGGAGTCGGGATGAGACTTGCAAATATTGATAAATTTCCATATCAGATGACATTGGGTGCAATTCAGAATGATACACTCATTTACCAGTTTGGAGCAGCAGTCGCATCACAGTTCAAAAGACTCGGCATGCAGGTTAATTTCGCGCCTGTTCTTGATATTAATGTAAACGCACAAAACCCTGTCATAAACTATCGGTCGTTTGGTGAAAACCGTGAAAAAGTGACAGCAAAAGGCATCATGTATATGAAAGGCATGCAGGATAATGGAATCCTGGCAACCGGGAAACACTTTCCCGGACATGGTGATACAAATGTTGATTCACATCTTGACCTGCCTCTCATAACGCATTCGCGTGCGAGGTTAGACAGTGTCGAACTATACCCTTTCAGAAAGCTGATCGCCGAAGGTATAGGAAGTATTATGGTTGCTCATCTTAACCTGCCATCGCTCGACACAACATCGGGCCTTCCATCGACCCTTTCTCATATTATTATCACCGATCTTCTGAAGAATGAACTGAAATTCAAGGGACTGGTGGTGACCGATGCAATGATGATGAAGGCTGTTACGAAGTATTTCAGGCCTGGTGAGGCTGATGCCAAAGCCCTTGAAGCCGGAAACGATGTAGCAGAGTTTGTAACAGATGTTGAAGCTACTATCAGAGAAACAGAAAATTATATCTCTCAGAAAAAGCTTACGACTGAAGATATTGCGATGAAGTGCCGAAAGGTGCTTGCGCTCAAATACTGGTCGGGGTTAAATAAACAACAAATAATAAATACGACCAATATTGATAACGATTTGTCTCCTATGACATCCAAAGCATTAATAAGAAAACTATATGCAAATGCTTTGACTGTACTTAATAACAAACAGGATATTATTCCAATAAAAAATCTTCAGAATATTAAGATTGCAACTGTCGCAATAAACAGGGATAATATTTCATGCTTTCAGAATAGAATTGAAGAATATTATCCTTCTGATCATTTCTTTATCGATCCTTCAGATACTGCAGCGTGCAGCAAACTGTTAAAAAAACTTTCTGATTATGATTTCGTTATTGCAGGTGTATTTGCCCTTGATCAGAGACCTAATATGGGGTTCGGAATAAAACCTGAGCTGATCAGGTTCCTTGAAAAACTGATACCAAATAACAAGACAATTCTTTCATGGTTCGGAAATCCTTACGGCATTGATAAAATTAAAATTCTTCAGAGAACGAACGGACTCATCCTTGCTTACCAGGAGAATGACTACACTGAAGATCTTTCAGCGCAGCTCATTTTCGGAGGTATAGGTGCCAGCGGTACCCTGCCTGTGACAATAAACAGTAAATGGATTTCCGGTTATGGAATAAGAACTGCCGGGAATATAAGGATGCAATATGGATACCCTGAAAGCGTGGGCATGTCATCAGCAATTTTAGATACTAAAATCGATTCAATTGTCAATGCTGGTCTTTTGGCAGAGGCGTATCCCGGATGTGTGGTTATGGCTGCCAGAAAAGGGGTTGTTGTATTTCAAAAAGCCTATGGTTATCAAACGTATGACAACAGGATCCCTGTAAGGAAAGATGATCTTTACGACCTTGCCTCAATAACCAAGATATCCTCAACTCTCGCCGGATTAATGCTTCTGAATACAGAGGGGAAATTCTCACCTGATAAAACTCTGGGATATTATCTTCCCGACTTCAGAAAAACAAATAAAGGGAACATTGGAATGAGAGATTTTCTTACTCACCAGGCCGGATTAACTCCGTTTATACAATTCTGGAAAGAGACAATAAAGCAGGATGGGAAATTCAAACCAGGAACTTTCAGTTGCGAATACGGAAAGAGATATCCTTATGAGGTAGCACAGGGTCTTTATATTTTTAAAAATTACAGGAAGAAAATGTTTAAAGAGATAAAGAAGAGCCCTCTTGGTGAGAAAAAATATGTTTATTCCGACCTCACCTTCATTATTGCTCCTGAAATAATCGAAAATTTAACCCGGCAAAAATGGTATGATTTTGTCACTGACAGTATTTATAAGAAAATAGGGGCCGTTGAAATGGTATTTAATCCTTATAAAAAATTCCCGCTTGACAGGATCGTGCCGACCGAGTATGATTCTCTCTTCCGAAAACAGCAATTATGGGGAACTGTTCACGATGAAGCAGCTGCAATGCAGGGAGGAATATCGGGGCATGCCGGCTTGTTTTCAGATGCGAATGACCTCATGAAGCTTATGGAGCTTTACCGCAGGATGGGTGAGTATGGCGGGCAGCAGCTCATAGGCAGGAATGTGATGGAAGATTACACACATGTGCAGTTTCCGAAAAACAATAACCGGCGTGGCCTGGGTTTTGATAAACCTCTTCTTAATAATTCCATGCTTTCCCAGAAAGATGCTTACCCGGCCAAAAGCGCTTCGCCGGAAAGTTTTGGACATTCCGGATATACCGGTACATTTGTATGGGTCGACCCGGTTTCTGAAATATCATATGTCTTCCTCTGCAACAGGGTCTATCCTACCAGAAGAAATGAGGAGTTGTTTAAAATGAATATAAGATCTGATATACTGCAGGCTATTTACTATTCCATAAAGAAATAAAGAGGGAAATATTAACCTTTTTTGCCCCTCCAACCCCTTACTACCCTTTATACACATCTCTAATTTAGACTGGAATTACAAGGATTAATTACCTGAAGCAATAAGACTTACTGGTTATTATCAGGAGATTCCTCACTTCGTTCGGAATGACAATTTTTGTTATGTAGTTGAGGGAAGAAGTGGCGATTCGAAGCAAAATGACATTAATATATTGATTGATGTCGCGAATCGCCAATTCTTCCCTTAGTCACCACAATATGACCTTGTCATTCCGAGGGTTTATTCAAA
>DCFT01000215.1:89540-141807 GCA_002319885.1 Bacteroidales bacterium UBA1797 | reverse complement strand
GTAATGAAACGATAATTTTTTTTGCAGTCCATTCGACCATTCTACCTTTTAAGTCGAACATACTATATGTCAAATTTTAAATTAAGTAAATTAAATATACACTCATCAAACTGATAACAACAATGAAAGATAAAATGGATATTAACCTTATTATCAGATTGGTATAATAAAATCATTTTTTATATTATGAAAACAAGAGTTCAATTTCTAATTCTGATCTTCACACTAAGCAAAATAATGTGCAAAGTAAACGCACAATCACTTCAGGTCTCGCCTGAACTTAAAGAGCTAATCGAACTATCTGTAAATAAGGATCGTAAAGTAGCGGAAAAAGACATTGATAAGCAGATTGCTGAAGTTCAAAAAAAAGCAGTCAGATCGTCATACATCCCAAAGCTGGAAGCAGGTGGCAAATATGTATATGCTTATTCAACAGTTAATTCAAAAATAGGTGATATCAAAGGTTTCGAAAGTATCGAAAAGTTACAGGAATTAATGAAGAGTTCGGCTTTCCCTGTATTATTTCCAAACCTTTCAGGAATAGCCGGTGAAATTACTCAGCTTCAGACCTTACTGGCCCAGCAAGGGATACAACTTCCTTCTGTCTCTGATAATCTGGACGGAGATTTTTATGGCAACTATTTTGGAATTGATGCGACAATAAAAATGTTGCTTTATAGCGGCGGACAGGTTCCAAATCTTTCTAGAGCGTTAACTGAAAAGATAAAAGCCCAGGAAGCATTATCGGATAAATGCAAGTCGGATGTAATAAGCGAGGTAATAACCTGTTATGACCAGCTTGCACTACTCATTCAGTCGAAACATGTGCTTGACGAATCGGTTGTTAGACTGGCTGCTGAAAAAAAATATGCTGCCACAGCTTTGAAAAATGGCCTGGCAACATCGTTCGACACACTTAAAATTGCAGTTGCCAATGCCAGTCTTGAAGCAAAACTCTCGGAATACGAAAGCAGGAAAATACTGTTATTCCAAAAGTTATCACAACTAACAGGCCTACCGGTAAACAGTTTCGGGAACATAAAGCCTGATTTAAATCTTCTACTGTATGCAAATTCAAATTCAGACATCAATAACAGGGCAGAATTACGAGCCTTAGATGCAGGAGTTGAAGCACAGAAATATCTCCTGAAATCAGAGAAATCGTATTACCTGCCTAAGGTTCAGGCAATAGCATCGGCCCGTTATGATAATGTCTTTAATGCGAAAGCCGATTTCAATGCCCCGATTCCGATGAGTATGAAAATTAATTACATCGGATTGGGCCCTACATATATGGTTGGGGCAGGTTTTAAATGGGAAATCTTTGACCGTTCCGGAGGTTCAGCTAAGGTACGGCAGGCAAAACTGGAAGTAAGTAAAGCTGAAAATGCGCGTGAAGAAGCACGTGAGCTACTTGAGCTCAACCAAATAAAAGTCAAAACAAATTACCAGGCATCAAATACCCAGGTTGCTTATAAAGATAAACAACGTATTGCTGCCCGTATGGCACTCGATCTTGCTCAAAAATCGTACGATGAGGGTATGATTAATATCACTGAACGTCTGGCAGCAGAAACTGAAATGCAAAATGCTGAGCTCGAATATCTTCAGTCTGTTTTTGCGCAACGCCAATCGGTACTTGAATGCTACAAAGCCACAGGGGATCTTGTATTATCCAATATCCAGTAAAATTCAAATTGAAACATAAATAAAATTAATCATCAAATCCATAATTTTTAGATAATGAAAACAATTGACAAAAGACATTCAGGAATGCTGATCGCATTTTTAACCTTGCTTCTGGTAATCGCAGTAGTAAGTTTTATCGGATGGATAGTCTTAAAACCTGAACCACTTATTTTACAAGGCCAGGCTGAGGCAACTGAAGTACGCGTATCGGGCAAAGTTCCGGGACGCATAGAAAAATTAATGGTATCAGAGGGCATGAGTGTAAAAAAAGGAGATACCCTGGTTCTGATCAGCGCTCCCGAATTAAACGCAAAGCTGATGCAGGCAAATTCTGCCGAAGATGCAGCAGATGCCCAGAATCAGAAAGCTAACAAAGGAGCTCGTGCAGAACAGATTGCCGGCGCTTTTGAGTTGTGGCAGAAAGCAGAAGTTGGAGTAAAATTAGCAGAAAAGACTTTTAGCCGCGTACAGAATATGTTCAATGAAGGTGTTGTTCCCGCACAAAAACGTGATGAAGCTGAGGCTAATTACCAGGCAGCAATTGCAACTTCAAAAGCGGCAAAATCACAATACGATATGGCAATAAACGGCGCGGAAAAAGAAGATAAGCTAGCCGCTGCTGCTTTGGTAAATCGTGCAAAGGGAGCAGTTTCGGAAGTGGAATCATATATTTCTGAAACTATGCTGGTTTCGCCAATAAACGGTGAGATCTCGGATATCTTCCCAAAACAGGGTGAATTGGTAGGCTCGGGAGCACCAATAATGAATATTGTTGATCTCAGCGACACCTGGGTCGTATTTAATATTCGTGAAGATTTACTGACAAACATAAAGATCGGTACTGAGCTTGAGGCAAATATACCCGCTCTTGGCGCTAAAAATATCAGGTTGAAAGTAAATTATATTAAGGCAATGGCAAGTTACGCCACATTTAAAGCAACAAAAAATAACGGCGGATTCGATGTAAAAACCTTTGAAGTACGGGCAAAACCTGTTACGGCAATTGAAGGTTTGCGTCCTGGAATGAGCCTGATGGTTGATTATGAAAAACTTAAGTAAATGTTAAAAGCAAGAATATTCTAGAATCTTCGATGAAATTCTTATTAACCATCTGGCTTTTATAATTGTAGCACTGAAATTATATATAATGAAAATCCTCATAAAAAGTATTTGGGAAGTTGCAATACGGGAAGTAAACCGCATGTCTTCACGTGGACTCTATTTCACTGTGGCACTTATACTTCCAGTACTGTCCATATTATTTTTCTCTTCACTTTTAAAGGAAGGTGTTCCCACAAAAATGCCTATCGCAATTGTTGATCTCGATCAAACTGCTACCTCTCGCAAAATTGCCCGTACAATTGATGTTACTCCGCTGAGTAAAGTAACAGAAAATCTTCAATCGGAAACTGAAGCCATGTCTGAATTACGATCAGGCAACATTTACGCCTTTGTTGTCCTGCCTGAAAACCTGCAGAGCGATATTTTAGCATCGCATCAGCCCGTTATCAGTTACTATTATCATAACGGATTCCTTATAGCCGGCGGATTGATGCAGAACGATTTAACACTAATCCTTCATACAGTAGCGGGAGGAATTAATATTCAGAAACGTGAAGCAATGGGTCAGCCGGAGAATTACATTCTGTCGCAGGTACAGCCTATCCAACTTAATACACACCAGCTGTTCAATCCTACTGCAAGCTACCCGGTTTATATTTCCACCATTATACTGCCAATTATGCTGCAGCTATTCATTTTGCTTATGACAGTGTATAGTATCGGTATCGAAATAAAGGAAAGTACTTCGCGCGAATGGTTACGTCTTTCAGACAAATCTATTGTTATTGCACTGACTGGTAAATTATTACCATATACAATAATTTTCTTTATTATGATGATGTTTCAGAATTTCATGCTTTATAAGGTGATGCATATACCTATGAATACAAACCTGGGATGGTTAATGCTTGGTTCGCTTATGTTCGTGCTTTCATACCAGGCCATTGGGGTTTTCTGTATCGGTTTACTTCCAATGATGCGCCATTCCCTTAATATGGCAGCATTTTATGGAATTCTGGCACTGACGCTATGCGGATTTTCTTTCCCCGTAGATGCAATGCCTCCGGTATTCCAATACTGGGCAAGCGCTTTCCCTGTAAGGCATTACATGCATATATTTCAGAGTCAAATACTTGCCGGATTCGAACTTAAATATTCAGTTGTATCATACCTGTTTCTGATGATATTTCTATTTCTGCCCGTAACTATTATCCGGCGACTCAAATCAGCCTTGATTTATCAGAATTTTATTGAAAATGTACATAAGACTTAAAACAACAATCAAGTAGCAAGCTCTGAATCAATAAAAATTCAGCGGTTTATTGTTACAAATTTTTACAAAATACGATGAAAAACAATAATTTATATATGTTCAGTCAAATCAGGGAAGGTTTCCGTAGTTTACCCAGGATCTGTATACGCGAACTTCAACTTATATTTTCAGATGTCGGAGTGATGATTTTGATTTTTGCTGTCCCGCTTATATACCCGATCCTCTATTCATTTATTTATTATCCGGAAGTTGTTCGCGATCTGCCCATTGCAGTTGTTGATATGTCGAATTCTTCCGATAGCCGTAAGTTTATCAGGGATATTGATGCTACTCCCGACTTGAAAGTGACTAACAACTGCACTTCAATGGAAGAGGCTATACAAATGTTTAAAAGCCGGGAGATCCGTGGTATTATCCAGATTCCTGAGACCTTCAGTTCAGATATCGCTTTACAACGCCAGACAACGATATCAGCTTATGCGGATATGGAGTTTTTCCTGTATTACAAAGCAATGTTAACCGGGGCAAGTTTTGTAGCTCTCGAAACAGGTAATCAGATTCAGGTTAAAAACCTGGTGAATAGCGGATTAACGGAGAAGCAGGCAGAAATAACGACTGAACCAATGAAATTTATTGATAATGCTATGGCCAATCAGGCCGGAGGGTTTGCAAGTTATGGTATTCCTGCTGCTCTTATCCTTATTATACAGCAAACATTAATCATTGCCATCGGTATCCTGGCCGGCACTGCCCGCGAGCGTCACGTTTTTGGAACACTGGTACCCTTAGATCGTAAACGCATGGGAGCATTACGACTTGTAATAGGAAAAGCCGCAGCCTATTTCATAATTTATGCTTTACTGTGCGTATATATGCTGGGCATGATTCCCGAATGGTTTGGTTATGGACAATCAGCCGGATTTATTCAACTTGTTGCGCTGATAACTCCATTTATACTTTCAAGTATCTTTTTTGGACTGACTCTTTCAGTTATTTTTAAAAACCGTGAAAGTTCAATGATGCTCTACCTGTTCACTTCAATTCCCTTGTTGTTTTTATCAGGGATAATTTGGCCGTTATCGAATTTTGGCAAGATCTGGTTGGTAGTGCGTGAAATCTTCCCCTCATCTAACGCAATTTTCGGATATATTAAAATGAACTCTTTGGGAGCAACAATTTTCGAAACCAGAAAAGAGATCATGACACTTTGGATACAAACAGGAATTTACTTCCTCACTGCCTGTATTACGTATGGCTACCAGGTTAATTTCTCGGCTCATCTTCGCGGAGAGCTCGCTTCCCATCCATTTAAGGAAGTCAGGGATAGAATAGTAACCAGACTGTAAGCCGGAAGTGGAATTGTAATTAATATTTAAACCTTAATTTGAAAATAATACAAAAATGAAAACAAAGATTTTTTTTATCGCAGGTATGATGGCAATGCTGTTAACCTGCCAGACTCTGCAGGCTCAGATTAAATTTGGAGCACATGCAGCAGCAAACCTGGAAACACAGGCTGACCTGGGTCAACTATGGAATAACGTTGACCTTTATCAGGGATTTCTTATAGGTGGCTTCCTTGAATATAATACGAACAGTAAGCTATCATTACAAACAGAAATTAATTATCAGAAGAAAGGGAGCAAAATCTCATCAACATTCGAAGGAACAGAATCGGTCCTTAAAAGAGAATTTGATTATCTGACGGTTCCTGTACTTGTAAAAATAAATGTTCATGATGCGGGTCTTGGAGATAAGTGCGATTTATCATTATTTACCGGTCCTTACATGGGATTTCTGACATCTGCATATTCAAACTTAAAAACAGGAAATACTACAACCAGAATTGACATTGATAATCAGGCAGAAAAAACAGACTGGGGTGCCATTTTAGGTGTTGGAGTATCATACAAATTAAACAATGGCAATGCCATTATAGCTGAACTGAGATATCAGATGGGTCTTAGCAAAGTTGATAAACAAGATCCGGATCTGCGAAATAAAGGAATGGGATTAACAATCGGATATAGGTTTTGAGTTTCATATGGTTTTAGTTACAAAGGCCGTTTGCATCTTGCAACGGCCTTTATTTATGCAAATCTGAGGTAAACTATCAGTCTTCCGGTTGAAAATTCTAGAGAAAAATTATCTCCCAGAGCTTCATTAAGAGTTGCAAACCACCAGTTGGTAATTTTTGTTCTGTTAAGTGGAAATTTTAAGCCGAGCGTTGTGACCTCGGTTTGGGGATCTATTGAAAAGATTGAGATCTGCTGACCAGGGTATGAAGGTATAACTGAACTTTTCAGGAAAGGTCTAAAGATCCCTGTATCAGTAACCATTATTGTATTCATGTATTCAATATATTCGGCCAGCAAAGAAATATTGCCAAGTGTATGATCTTCCCTTTTTCCTGTCGCACCAACTATAACAATATCTTCATAGCCCTTCTTTCTGCACCACGATACCGCCTTTGTCAGATCATTGGTATCCTGACTCTTGTCGGGATAAATACGATCCGCAAACCGTGTTGCTAATTCATCGCTGATGGAATCTAAATCACCAACTATAGCATCGGGTTCCATACCATAAAGTACAAGATTTTGCACGCTTCCGTCGCAACAGATGATCCGGCTGGCATTTTTAAGATAGCCTAAAGGTATTTCATGCTGCGGAAAGCTTCCGTCAGCAACAATAACAGTATATGATTCTGGTTGAAAATCGTTCATTTTTTTATATGTTCTCAAAACCGAAATTTATTATTCTTATCCTTTGTGTTACTTAGAGTTATACTTTGTGATACTTCGTGGTTAAATGAAAGAAAAGGGGTTAACCACAAAGGTGTACAAAGGTTTTAAACATTAAATTGTCCATCTGCTTTTATTGTCTTTTTCCAGGCAGCAAGTCCCACAAACGACATTATACCATATACAATATACAAAATAAAAGTAGGATATAGCCCACGTGTCAAAAAAAGAACAGCCGATACGAAATTTACAACAATCCATAGATACCAGTGTTCAAAAATCTTACGGGCAAGCATCCATGTGGCAATAATTGACAAGGAAGTAATAAATGCATCTCTTACAGGGACAGGTGAATCTGTTAACCTGTTCAGAACAAGATACATTGCAGAATACAGCATTAAAAAAACCATACCCAGAATTAATCCGGTTTTTAGCTTTAATCTTGTTACCTGAAGTTGCTCTTTATCCTCTTCACCATCCTCTCCTGTTCCGGAATCCATAGCCTTCTGCCCCCTAAAAGTTGTATTACGTGGCGCGACATTTGAATTTCTCCCTGTGCTCTGAGCTCCGGGCTTTGTACCTTTTACCCACCAGTACCAACCCATTACACTGATAAGAAGATAGTAGCCCTGAAGGCTCATATCCGCATAAATTTTACTTGTTAAGAATACCCAGATATAGACGGCTGATGTTATTATGCCTACTGGCCATAGCCATAGAGTCTGCCTTATTTCGAGAAAAACATAAACTATTCCAGTAACAGCTCCGAATATTTCAATGAAATTATTTGATAGCCAGGATGATATTACCATCTGTTTGAATTTATTATCAGAATTTTAACCCTATATCAAACATATAATTAATGCCTGCCTGTGGAAAATAGCCATCCATTGTACGTAGCGATCCATCCTCAATATATTTATAAACCCAGGCATTGGTTTCATATTTCGTATCAAAAAGGTTGTTAACCACAAACTGGCATGTCAATTCTTTGAATATTTTATTACTTACCGTATAAATGAATGATAAATTATGAACCATATATGCATTTAACATTCTTTCAGAGTTTTGAGTATTATCGATGTATTGTTTTCCAACATATTTACTATTCATACTCAGATGAAGATTTTTAAGTGGATAATAATCTAGAACCGAGCTTGCTATAACCGAGGGAGAGAAAGAGATAGTTTTATTTTTTAATATCTCCACATTCTGGCCAGAAGTATCCCAGTTATCCGTAAGATCGGTAAAAACAGGAATAATATTTCTGCTTACTGTGAAATTTTCGTACCAGCTTAAATTCTTAAGTACTCTTATTCCGGTTTCAATCTCAATGCCCTGCCTGTAACTCTTTGGTACATTTGTTAATATCGTTGAACCCACGTCATTTATCTCACCTGTTAAAATCAGCTGATCGCGATAATACATATAATAAATATCGCCTTTAAGAGTTAATTTTGAGGATTTAAATTCATAACCGGCTTCATAATCAAATAATTTTTCAGGTATGGGCGTTTTACCCGGATCAGCATCGGTGAAATTTCCACGATCAGGTTCTCTCTGAGAAACCCCGAATGAGGCATAGATCTTTTGTTTCCCGCTAAAATTATATACAAGCCCTGTTTTGGGGTTAAAAAAGTTATACTTATGGTTTTGCGTCAAATCTTTAAGATTGTCATCAAAGCCTCCGATTGAATACTTTATATTCCGGAATTGCATGTCGGCAAACAAATTTAATTTGTTGGTTAATGAATAATTGATCTTCAGAAATGTATTTAAATCCTTTTTATCACCTGTACCTTTGTACCATTGATAGTTTTCACCGTTAAATGTTACAATCTTAGCCCAGACTATATTTCCAAAATGATTCCCAACATATTGATTCCAACCGCCTCCTAGAACAGCTGAGATATTTTTCACCCTGTAATTCAGTGAATAAGTAAACCCATAAAAATCATTTTTCAGCCATTTCTGAGCGATAAAATCGGATGAAGTTATAGTGTCGGCATTAAAAATTGCATTCGGTAGATTAAACGAACTGAATAATGAGTTTTGCTTTAGGTTTTCGTAGTAACCTTTCCCCCTGGTATAATGCAGCGCAACGTTCGCAGTCAGGTCGCCGTTTATTTTTTTTGAATAATGAAGCTGATAATTATCCTGCCAGTAATTATCCGTTTCGTTTTTGTAATTATAAGGATTGAAAGTTCTATGTGTTTTCAGGGAATCTTTTGGAACTCCATCCCAGGCCTGGTATGTATGTTCAACACCTGAGAAAATCATGAGTTTTAAAATAGCGGTTTCCCCGTACATGGTTCCGGAAACATAAAATGATTTTAAATCGCTGAAAGCCCTGTCGATATATCCATCGGACCAGATTTTAGATAACCTGCCATCTATTGCAAATTTTTGATTAATTAAACCCGTACCAAAATGTATTGTGTTTTTTGAGGTATTAAATGATCCATAAGATGAATTGATTTCTGCATATGGTTCCCGTTTCAGATCAGTAGTCTGAAAGTTTATTGTTGCACCAAAAGCGCCGGCCCCGTTAGTTGACGTACCTACTCCCCTTTGAATCTGAATGTTATCGGCAGAGGATGCAAGATCGGGCAGATCAACCCACCAGACTCCGTGTGATTCGGCATCATTAACAGGTACCCCATCGATTGTTACGTTGATACGTTTCACATCGGTACCTCTTATATTGATATTTGTATATCCAACACCTGTTCCGGCATCTGATGAAACGACAATAGATGGTGTATAATTAAGCAGATATGGTATATCCCTGGCATTATTGTTTTTTGAAATCTCTTCTTTGGTAATTGTTGAATAGCTAAGTGGCATGTGCTCCCCTGCCCTGGTGGCGTTCACAAATACTTCCTCTGTTAATACCGACTTTGTTAAGAGCATAACATTCAGAACAGTATCCTTTCTTACGCTGACCTCATGAATCTGTGACTCATATCCAATGAATGAGAAATGAAGCTTAAAAACACCCTCTTTTTGAACTGAGAGTGTATAGTTTCCTTCGCGATCAGCATGCACTCCGAGCTGGCTGTTTTCAATCGCTACCGCAGCACCTGGCAAAGGAGTGCCGTTGTTATCTGTTACTTTACCTCTGATCACAGGTCCGCTAACCTGGAATATAACAGCCTGAGAAATACCATGAATACACAAGAGCACGATAAAAAAAATCCATTTCCTCATCAAAATAATAATTAATTCACATTCAATTTCAAGAAGATGAGGTCGTTATGTTAAGCTGATTTATTGGATACTCTCTTTTCCCTCCGCCGGCATTATCCGGATCAGGTTTAAGGGTATGATCTCAGCCCGTTGTTATAAGGCACCCCATTTGATAATACTGCAAAGGTAAGATCTTTTAGCGGATTAATGAATTTTTTGTTAAATTAGCATTCAAATCCAAAATCTGAAATGAAAAATCTCTTAGAGAAACTTAATTATAAAGGCCAGAAAAGGATTTCAATAATAAATGCTGAAGAAACATTTCTTAATTTAATTTCTGCTGATCTGAAAGATGTAATAATTGATAAGCAAATCGATCCGCGATATCCATATGAATTCATTATAATATTTGTAAAAAGCAAAGCGGAAGTAGAACAGATCGCACCTATGACCATCCATAACCTGATGGCTGACGGGGTGATGTGGTTTTGTTATCCTAAGAAAACCTCAAAAAAATACAGTTCCGATATCGACCGCGATCACGGTTGGGAAGCCCTTAATGATTCCGGCATGTATGGTATCCGGTTGGTGACTGTTGATGAAGACTGGTCGGCTTTAAGGTTCAGAAATAAAAAATTTATCAAGTCGGACTCTGAGCGTTTTTCAAAATGAAATGTTTATATATTAAAAACCGGAAAATCAATTCCCCCGGGGTATTGAGGCGGGTTTAATTTTTTTGAGACATTTAAACTATGATCAAGACTGTCAAAATAGAGACTCCACTTGGAGAGATGGTTGCAGGGGCTACTGATGAAGGAGTTTGTCTTCTCGAATTTCACGACAGAAAAATACTTCCTGCTGAATTCAAAGATCTTGCAAGACTCCTTAAAACAACCCTGGAAGAAGGTGAAAACAAACATCTGAAAACGCTTAAAAAACAGTTAAGAGAATATTTCGACGGCAACAGGAAAGAGTTTACCATTCCTCTTGTTACTCCGGGAACGGACTTTCAGCAGGCTGTTTGGAAGGAGTTGCAGAACATTCAGTTTGGTTCGACGCGATCTTACCAGGAACAGGCGTTTACCCTGAAAAGACCAGATTCAGTCCGAGCTGTCGCAAATGCAAATGGAATGAACCGTATCGCTATCGTAATACCATGCCACAGGGTTATCGGTTCCAACGGACGTCTTACAGGTTATGGAGGAGGGCTAAAGAGGAAGAAATGGCTGCTGGATCATGAAAGAAAAAATTCCGGCAAGGCAGTTGACCTCTCATTATTCTGATCTATATTGTGTTTTATTATATATTTTAATCTTACAAAAAATGAAAACTTTTTTTTCTCAAAGGAAGATCCTTTTCATGTTTTTTATGACTCTGTTAATATTTCTCACAGGGTGTGCTAATAACGAGGCTGTAAAACAATGCCTTACCGGACATACATATGGCTTTTTTGGGGGATTATGGCATGGATTTATTGCTCCTTTCGATTTTATTGGGATGCTGTTTAGCGATAAGATAACAATGTATGCACAGAATAATAATGGCGGGTTATATGCCCTGGGGTTCCTCCTTGGCAGTGGTGGCTGGGGCTTCTTTGGAAGCAAAGGAGCCAATAAAGTAAGGACCAGTAGAGTACATGTTCAATCTCAGAAGTTCGATAACGCTGAGATAGTAGATTAATAAACAGGAAATAACAAAATACATAAACCTCGAATTGAAGCGAAGCGAAGATCCCGACCGAAGCGTCAGAAGCACACAAAGGGAAGAGACTCAAAGCACCCAAAGAAAGAAAATCAGATTCTTTGCGAGCCTGGATTTCAGACTTATGCGAACTTTGTGGCTAAAATGAAGTCACTACCAATATAATATCCACTCATATTCAGAAATATGAATCAATTAATAAAATAAATACCAGCTAAAATGAAAAAGTTTCTTTTTATGTTCCTCGCTATGTGTTCAATCAGTGCATATTCTCAGAAAAATAATATTATTTATCTCTGGCCAGGCAAAGTGCCCGGAGAACAGAATGAGAAAAACCCCCCGGTTATTGATGCCTCCAATAATGATAATGTATTAAGGTATTCTGAGGTGACTGATCCGGCAATTGAGGTTTTTTTGCCCGATCCTGCAACTAAAAACGGTTCTGCCGTAGTTATATGCCCTGGAGGAGGATACCATATACTTGCCTACGATCTGGAGGGAACTGAAATTGCCAGCTGGCTAAATAAACTGGGATTTGTTGCATTTGTTCTTCAGTACAGGATACCTGATAAAAAAGAAGGTGCTCTCCAGGATGTTCAGCGTGCAATACGAATTGTAAGAAATGACTCAAAAAAATGGAATATTAATCCCGGGAAGATCGGAGTAATGGGTTTTTCTGCGGGAGGAAGCCTTAGCGCACGAGCAAGCACTCTTTTCAATAAAAGAACCTATGCTCCGGTTGATAAATCAGACAGTTTATCCTGCAGACCTTCTTTTACAATGCTGATCTATCCTGCCTACCTTGATCAGGGTCCGAATCTCACACTTACACCCGAATTATCATTAAGTAAAGAGGTTCCGCCTGTTTTTATCTTTCAGACTGCAGACGATCCCTATGGAAACAGCGCTCTTGTTATGGCCGGAGCACTAAGGGATGCAAAGCTGTCCGTTGAATTGCATTTGCTTCCAACTGGCGGACATGGCTATGGATTAAGACCCGGGAAAATTGCCGCAGAGACATGGCCCATCCTGTCGGAAAAGTGGCTAAAAACAATACTGAAAGATTAATAAACAAGGTGAATTAATAAAGATGAATTTTGAATTTAAAGACGATGCCGGTACTTAACAATAAGCTTGGCAAATTCTTCAGCCCCTCAGCCAGCTACGGAGGATATGTATTTATTGCTTGCGGTATTTTTGCGTCGTTCTATTCCCCGCTTGCACTCATACTTCTCATACCGGGACTTTTCATGGCTTATACATATGAAGGAATTCTTATTGATACTGATAAAAAGAAGTTGAGACCCTATACTTCGTTGTTTGGAATCTTTACGACCGGAAAATGGATTGATGCCAACCAGTTTACAAGATTCAATATAGTAAAGTCAACTAAGCAATATACATCCTATAGTCGCGCTAACATGCGTTTCGACATGAATATTTCTGACATTGAATTATTATTAATTAACAGGAACGGAACAAAGAAGGTTATAGTCAATAAATATAATAATTTTGAGGATGCACATAAAGAAATTGAAGAACTACATGAAATTCTTCTTCCATTCTCAGAATATCATGACGGCGGGTGAAAACCCAATCAGGACTGATCATCAAAAAGATGAAACATATTTTATAAGTTTCTGCTAATGCACCGGATACGAACATTAGGATAGAAATTATGTTCCATTAATAGTTAAACTCTGTATTTTGAATCTGAAAGTCTACAAACCTGAAATTTTTCAGGGAAATCTGAAAAAGAAAAACTATTTCGAAGGATGGTATTTCAAACATGTTTCAAGCGATTTAAAACATGTATTGTCATTCATTCCGGGGATTTCATTAACAAAGAATGATCCACATGCTTTTATACAGGTAATTGATGGCATAAACGGCAATTCTGAATACATCACTTACGATCCTGATGAATTTAAATGGGGGAAAAAAAGTCTATATCTGAAGATCGGGAATTCTGTCTTCACCGATAAATATATCGATCTGAATATTCAGAATGAGAAACTAAAAATTTTTGGACACCTCAGTTATAATAACATTACTGCTTTTCCCGGAAGCATCTTTTCGCCCGGGATAATGGGCTGGTATTCATTTGTACCATTTATGGAATGCAAACACGGAGTTGTGTCAGTAAATCATGATGTAACAGGATCACTTACTGAAAACGGACATGAAATAGATTTCAGGAATGGGAAAGGTTATATTGAAAAGGACTGGGGAACCTCTTTTCCCGAAGCATGGTTATGGATCCAGGCAAACAATTTCAATGACCAAGGAAGTTCATTTTCTTTTTCTGTAGCCAAGATCCCATGGCTCGGAAAGTTCTTTATCGGATTTATTGCCTTCCTGTATTATAATAACAGGTTTTTTCTCTTCAGTACCTATAATAACTCGGAGATAATGGAAATAGATCACTCATCACCGACTATCGGACTTATACTGAAGAACAACGAAAATCAACTTAGAGTAAGTGTCATTAAAAGCACATTCGGTGAACTGAGAGCTCCTGTATCGGGTGATATGTCCAGAAGGATCAAAGAAAGTATTGATTCGGAAATTAGTCTTAGTCTTTTTGATAAACACAACAATCTCATTTATACCGATTCAAGCAAAAGAGCAGGGCTGGAATGTATTGATAAGATATTTGAATATCTGAAGAAATAAGAAAAAGCCCTGATCCCAACCTTTTGCTTCAGATTAAAATGATCTGTAGTCAGTAATTTCCTGTTCAGGTATATTCTTTACACCTTTCACTTTTTCAATAATTCTCTATATCAATAAGTTCATCAAGCTCCTTGCCAATACCATTTTTTAAGTAAAAATGCTTGTTAATACATACAGGAAAATCGGAATGATTATGGCTTACCATAATGAAAGTCCGTTTTTCGACATACTTATTAATTAAAGCCACCGATTTCTTAATCAATTGGTCACTAAAACCCTGAAATGGCTCATCGAGAATCAGCAACGGGGCATTTTTTATCATAACTGCCGAAAGTAATATAAGCTTCTGGTTTATTACCGACAGGTCACAGAGCATTTTTTGGTCAGAATCCACGAGTTCAAAATAATTTAACAACTGAAGCTTAAAATTTTCCTCGGGGCAGCTTAATACTCGTTTTTCGTAAGGATTTTGAAATACAATTGAATTTATAGCATCTTCAACTGTCATCAGTTTGTTAAAATATCGATGAAACTCAGGGGAATAAAAGCCGATCCTGTCCTTAATCTCCCAGATAGTCTCTCCTGATCCTCTCTTTCTGTCGAATAAATGAACATTATTACAATATACCTGGGGATTGTCGGCATTCACAAAGCTGAGCAAGGTCGATTTGCCGGCCCCATTATGCCCTGTAAGTGACCATTTCTGGTTCCGGCTTACTGTCCAGTTAATGTTATGCAATACATCTCTCCCATCATAATTAGCACTAACATTCTTTAATTCAAAAGCATTAATAAAATTAGTGTTACCATATGGGTCTGGTACCTTAATATACTTAACATTGTAAAAATGACCACTATTTTCAGTGCCCCCGATGCTAAGGCTATTTTTAATAAAATCTGGTCTTGAACCTGTGGAAGCAAAAATAATGACTGACATACCGTTTTGCAGGAGATACGCAAACAGTTCGTTAAGCAACTCTATGCTTTTGGTATCTATGCCGGTGTAAGGTTCCTCTATAAACATTGCACACGGTTTTGTCATTGACGCCTTTATGAAAAAAGCCTTGCGAAATTCGCCGCTTGACAACATGTTGATTTTTTCTCTAAGCAGCTTGTCGAGACCCAGTTTCAACAGCAAATTATCAAAGTAAGGATCGCATATTTCGCCTAAAAAGTCCTTAAGGGTAGCTACGTTGTCGTTTTCAGTGGCGTGATAACGCTGCTGGTAATAAAAATATACATTTTCGTTATCAGACAAACGAAATCGCACTGTTATAATCTGTTTCCGAATAATATACAGGTCTGATGTATTTTCATTATTATCTGAAAATTCTATTGAAGCTTCAGGATAATATTTTCTTCCGTCAAGCCAGTCGAAAAAAGTATCCACAAAATCGGAATCTGTAGTATGTACAAACAGACCCTGCCCCTTATAAATACTTACTGGGCCAATCACCTGGAAATTAAACTTAAGCGAAAAAGTGGTAGTGTCAGATTGTTTTAAGAGAGACATATTCTATACCGTAAATTTGATGTGAAAGAGCACATTCATTATTTTTTAATTTAAGTGCTAAGGTTATTAATATTTTCGACTTATAAAAAAGCAACCTTTTATCCAACCATTTGTTGTTCAAATAAAAATCTGCATGAATTACAATTTAAAATCAATTGAAGCTATAATGCCACCTCCTCATTTTCACATGGTTGGAGATGGGTTCAGAGTACATAACTTTTTCCCGTCGCAACCCGGCATAGGCCTGACAGGGATGAGTCCTTTTTTTCTTCTCGATTATGGGTCAAAATGGCTGGTTCCACCTTCGAATACTCCCAGGGGTGTAGGAGTTCATCCGCACAGGGGATTTGAAACAGTAACAATTGCATATCACGGAAAAGTTGCACATCACGACAGTGCCGGTAATAGCGGGGTTATAGGCGAAGGCGATGTGCAATGGATGACAGCCGGAGCCGGAGTCCTTCATAAAGAGTATCATGAAAAGGAGTTCAGTAAAAAAGGAGGTATCTTTCAGATGGCTCAGATCTGGGTCAACCTTCCCGCAAAATATAAAATGACACCGGTCAAATATCAGGCTATTGAGAATAAAGATATGACAAAGGTTCCGCTTGATGACAAAGAGAGTGTGATCGAGATTATTGCGGGTGTATATGATGGAAAGAAAGGACCTGCATTCACCTTCTCCCCGGTATCCCTTTTTAATGCAAAGCTTATCAGTGGTGCAAAAGCCTGTTTCACATTTAAAAAATCTTTTAATACCGGAATGCTTGTTATCGAAGGTGAAATAAAAGTCAATAATTCAAAAATTGCCCCTGAGAATAATTTTATTCTTTTCGGGCACAATGAAGAAGACGTGGTTCTTGAAGCGTCTGAGAATAGTGTCGTGCTTATACTTAGCGGTGAACCAATTAATGAGCCGATAGCATCATCCGGACCATTTGTTATGAATACAGAAGCTGAAATAAAACAGGCCTACGAGGATTATAATAATGGCAAATTTGGTTATCTTGCTGACTGATTTAAAATTATATATATCATTATGGCTCAATTAATTAAATCTCCGTCAATTATAAAAGCTGCCGGTAATAAGGAAAAAATCATCAGGGAATTTTTTGGCCACGTCAATAGCAAAACATCCGAAGTCAGCATTGCCCATATGACAAGCCCTGAAGGTTGGGTAGAACCTGGTCAACAGCCAGAATTCAATGAATATACCCTGGTACTGAAAGGGAAACTGCGGATTTCAACCAGGAATGAAGAATTCGAAATTACAGCAGGTCAGGGAATTATGACAGAACAGAATGAATGGGTAAGATACAGTACTCCTTTCGAGGGAGGAGCGGAATATATTGCTGTCTGCCTGCCTGCATTTTCACCTGATCTCGTTAAAAGAGACACATCAGAATAAATCTGCGATCGTCCTTGTAACCATAAAAGAAAAACCAACACAACTTCTGCGGCTGTTGCAAAACTTCCTTTTAACCACAAACCTGCCTGCCGGTAATGTAGGCAGGGTGCACTAAGACCACCTTCGCCACCACCTTCGCTACCAACTTCGCTAAAGCTTCGTTGGTCAAAGAAAGCTTCGGCGGTTGAAAAAGGCACAAAGCGCACAAAGTTAAGACTCTATATTTCATTCCGATAGCTCCCGGAACTTTGTGTACTTTGTATTAACTCCACTGCTGCAATCTGGCCACTGCGCTAAAATAGCGCACCGGGCTATTTCTTAACGCTTGTGTCCCTTTGTGGTTAATTGATTTCGACTTGTTAAACACCCCCATAGTTTCATAGGCAAGACACGGTGAACACGGAGAATTATTCAATATCCCACCTGACACAAGTCATCATTTCATCCATCTGAAATTAAGTATATTTGAAAAAAACTCAAATGGAAACGAAAACTATATGTCCTTCATGTATGGTGACAATGAGACTGGTAAAAAGCGAGGACCTTAACCACCACGGGACTCTTTTTGCAGGTCGTACGGCTGAATGGTTTATTGAATCAGGTTTTATTTCAGCAGCATCTTTAGTAAATCCTCAGAACATTGTATGCCTGAAGATACATGGAATGTTCTTCACGAAGCCTGCAATATCCGGAGATGTTCTTAAGTTCTCATCCAAGATTGTCTACTCAGGCAGAACAAGTCTGACTTCATATATTCATGTTGAAAAAAACGGGGAAGAAAAATCACTTGTCGATGGCTTTGTTACCTTCATTCATGTTGATAATGATAACAAATCCATGCCTCATTTTATTGAAATAAATCCTTTAACTCATGAAGACCGGAGTCTTTATGAAACTGCAAAAAAGCTGCGTGAAAAATAATCTGGTTTACTAAGACTTTATACAAAACACAATGTTCAGGTATGCAATTGTCCGTAGCCCAGGCCCTTCAATTATTGATGGCATTACGTCTTCCAGTCTGGGGAAACCTGTTTACACCCTGGCGCTTGAACAGCACACAAAATATGTTGAAGCACTTGAAAATTTGAGGTTGGAGGTACAGATTCTCCCGGAAAAAGAGTTGTTTCCCGATTCAGCTTTTCTTGAGGATGTAGCTCTCTGTACACCGTCATGTGCAATAATAACACAACCTGCATTATTCTCACGGCGTGGGGAAATTGAAGGTATGAAGGAGGTTCTTGCAGAATATTACAGTACCATTGAAGAGATCCTGCCACCAGCGACACTGGAAGCCGGAGATGTAATGATGGCCGGCAATCATTTTTTTATTGGGATTTCTAACCGTACAAACACTGAAGGTGCAGATCAACTTATAAAGATCCTGAGTAAATATAAATTAACCGGATCGAAGATTCCGTTGGAAAAAATGCTTCATCTGAAATCCGGGGTCTCCTATCTTGAAAACAACAACATGCTTGTCAGTGGTGAATTCATAAAAACAAAGGAATTTGAAAGTTATAACCGCATCATTATAGCTGATGAAGAATGTTATGCTGCTAACTCAGTTTGGATAAATGGAAAGGTGCTTATCCCCGAAGGTTTTCCAGATACCAGAAAGAAAATTGAGAAGGCAGGTTATGAAACAATTCTTCTGAATGTTTCTGAATTCAGGAAAATTGATGGTGGATTAAGTTGCTTATCGTTAAGGTTTTAAGATAACTGATCACTATTTCTTACTATTCTTTCTTCCCTTGATTATGAGGTAAATAACAAATATCAATCCTATACCAAGTAGGATATGTCCTATATATGGAAATATCTGGTCCCGTACAGCATATAAATAATATCCGATTATTCCAAGAATGATATTCCAGATACCTGCTCCAAGAAAGGTGAACATCATAAAATCGCGGAGGCTCATTCTGGCTAATCCGGCCGGAATAGAAATCAGGTGACGGATACCCGGAACAAGACGTCCAATAAACGTGGATGTTTTCCCATTTCTTATAAAATACTCTTCGGCATGCATAACTTTTTCCTTTGACAGAAGACACATTTTCCCAAGTTTTGATTCGGCAAACCGGTATACAATCGGTCGTCCCAGATAATATGCAAGAGTATAGTTTATTAATGAACCCGTAAGAGCCCCGATAGTCCCCGATATTAGCACGAGAAAAATATTCAAATCTCCCTGTCCTGCCTTGTATGCAGCAAAGGGAATAACCACCTCTGATGGCAAGGGAAGAAATGTGCTTTCAATTAACATCAGAAGAATAATTGTGAAATAATTAAGATTGGCCATATACCAATCCAGTAGTGTCTGAAAAAATACCATATCTTATATAATGTAATTCATAACAAAAACTATCACCCAAACCGGATCAACGGCAATATTAATCTTTTTAGTTGTTATTGCCAATGTTTTCGAAGATACAGAATCATACACCGATTTCTATTTCAATAATTATGATATAAGTCTTTCCAGGTTTTCTTTTTTGCTCTGTGTGGATTCATCAGCGGCTCTGTGTGTAACTAAAAAGTAATTGCTAACTTTGGTTTACAAAAATTATATCCGTCTATTTATTTTATTTATATGGAAAACTTGCAGACAACCTATTTGGGGCTAAAACTTAAAAATCCGCTGATTGCGGGAAGCTGTGGTCTTACAAATTCAATTTCGAATATAAAGGCACTGGCAGAAAAAGGTGTCGGAGCTATTGTTGTCAAATCTTTATTTGAGGAGCAGATACAAATTGAAGCCGAAAAAGTTATTAAAAATAATACCGATGGCGTTAGTACCTTCAGCCATGCTCCCGACACAATATTCAGCAGGAGAATTTATGACTATGATGAAGCCTACTCATATATCTACGATTTCGCTAAAGGTAACACCCTTGGAAAATATCTGTACTTTCTTAAAGAAGCAAAAGAATCTGTTGATATACCATTAATTGCCAGTATAAACTGTATTTCCAATCAGGACTGGCATTCATTTGCCAAAAAGATAGAGGAGACGGGTGTTGATGCACTTGAGCTTAACATTTATATACTGCCTTCCGACTGGCGGAGAAGTGGCGAAGACAATGAGAAGATTTACTTTGACATTATAAAGGAAGTCAGGAATTACGTCAGCCTGCCAATATCTGTGAAAATCGGATTTTATTTTTCATCACTGGCTCAATCAGTCAAAAAACTGTCGGAGTGCGGAATTAAAGGACTGGTACTTTTCAACAGACCTTATAATACTGATATAGATATTGATAAGATCAGTCTTAGCCATGGTCCTATTTATAGTACGCCTGAAGAATATACTCATACATTACGTTGGATGTCAATTTTATCGGGTCATGTAGAATGTGATCTTTCGGCATCTACCGGCGTGCATGATCATAAAACTTTTATCAAGCAATTGCTTGCAGGTGCAACTACGGTGCAGATAGCATCGGCTCTGTACAAAAAAGGCTTCGATGTAATTCCAGAAATTCTGAAAGGTACATCCTCCTGGATGAAAAAACATAATTTCGACAATGCCGATTCTTTCAGGGGTAAGCTCAGCAAGTCAAATCTCGAAAATCCTGCTGCAATTGAAAGAGTTCAGTTTATGAAACTCTATTCAGGAATAGAATAATTATTTGTTGATACATCTGCACAGCCTTTAGGTCTGATTATGATGCGGGTAGACTGGTCGTAGGTAAAATATTTCCACGCCCAGTTTATAAAGATCTGTAATTTGTTTTTTACACCAATTATACTCATCAGATGTATGAACATCCAGATAAACCATCCGAAAATGCCTTGAAAACGGACATATGGAAGTTCGACTACGGCAAGATGTCTTCCTACAGTAGCCATTGTTCCGAGGTCTTTATACTTAAACGCTTTCATTGGCTCCCCGCTCTTAATCCTTATTAAATTTTCAGCTAACAGCTGAGCCTGTTGGATCGCTACCTGGGCAACCTGTGGATGACCTTTTGGATAATGTTCTTCAGTCTGCAGAGAGATATCACCAATCGCAAATACATTTTCGTATCCTGCTACTCTGTTAAAACTGTCGACTCTGATCCGCCCGTTCGCTGTAAAACATGCAGGATTTAAACCTGCGGATCTGTTTCCTGCAATACCTGCAGTCCAGATAATCATACCAGTACTTATTATTTTCCCTGAATCGAGAAAAACTGTTTTTTCGTCACATCCTGTTGCCCTGGTATTTGTAAGTACCTGTACTCCCATTTTTTCAAGAAAACCACGTGCTTTTTCAGAAGATTTTTTTGTCATGGCACTTAAAACTCTGTCAACTGCCTCAACAAGATAAATTTTTGCTCTGATCTCCTTAAATTCAGGATAGTCTTTTTTAAGTACATATTTATTCATTTCTGCCAGTGCCCCGGCTATCTCGACTCCGGATGGACCTCCACCTATGATTACAATTGACATAAGCATCTCACGTTCTTCATCGTTTTGTGCTGTAAGGGCGTTTTCAAAGTTCATCAAAAGAGAATTTCTCAGGTCAAGTACCTCAGCAATTGTCTTCATGCCCCGTGAATATTTCTGCATCTGTACAGAACCAAAATATGCATTTGTAGCACCGTGAGCCAGAACCAGGAAATCGTATCCGATCTCCCCTGAGGAAGTTGTAAGGGTATTTTTTGCCGGATCAACTGATTCCACTTCAACCTTACGGAGGTGAAAATCCTTATAATGTTGAAATATCTTCCGAAGCGGAAATAGTATTGAACTCTCTTCAAGTCCGGCTGACGCTACCTGATAAAAAAGAGGAGGAAACTGGTGATAATTATGTTTATCAAGAATAACTACCTGATAACCTTTGTTTTTAAGTTTTTTTGCCAATGTCAATCCGGCAAATCCGCAACCTGCAATAACGACTCTTTTTTTATCTGTTCGGGGGATATTGATCATAAAATTCCTGGTTATTGTAATATTATTAACAAGGTATTTTGGGAGTATTTCAATTGCAATAAATTCAGGTTCACAGACTTACAAACCGTACAATAACATCAATCAGCCAGCCCGGATAGACACCGAGCATCAAAATACTTATAGCAACTGCAGCAAGAGTAATATTTCCAAAAAGAGATAATTCAGGCAGGTTTGTTTCACTGGAGCTTGAGAAGAGGGTTGTTATTATCCTGAGGTAATAGTATAACCCTATGACACTGTTGATTATCATTGAGAATATAAGCAACATAAGTCCGGCCTTCATGCCCTCCAGAATAACATAGAATTTTGCAATAAAACCTGCAGTTACAGGTATTCCTGCCAGTGACAATAGCGACAGGGTAAATACAATTGCAATCCAGGGTCTTTTCCAGAAAAGACCTTTAAAATCTTCTAATTTTTCAGCCTCATTTTCAGATGTTGAAAGAAGCGTTATAACGCCGAATGCTCCTATAGTTGTAATAAAGTACGATATAAGATAAAAAATCGAAGCCTGAATACCCTTATTACTGCCGGTGAGTAATATAATTATGAGGTATCCCATGTTTGCAATAGATGAATATCCCAAAAGACGCTTGATATTCTTTTGTCGTATTGCCAGGATATTCCCAACAAACATTGAAAGTATTGCTATAGCCGAAATTATCACAAATACGTAATGATTATTGAACCCACTCAGAATAAAGAAGAAACGTATCAGTACAGCCATTACAGCACCTTTTGAAACCGTTGCAACAAATGCAGAAACAGGCGCCGGTGCTCCCTGATAAACATCGGGGGTCCACATATGAAACGGAACTAATGCCAGCTTAAACCCGATTCCAACCATCATCATTCCAAAACCGGCTATTACAAGCGGAGATAACTGATCGTGACTTGCAAGTGCTTCCAGTATAGCTCCAAACTGCATCGTTCCGAATGAAGCGTAGATAAGCGCCATTCCAAACAGCAAAAATGCTGATGAGACAGAAGCGAGTATGAGATATTTAATTCCTGCTTCAATTGAATTGCTCTTCGATCTTTGGAATGCAATCAGTATGTATAAAGAAATACTTAGTGTTTCAATGCCAAGAAAGAAGAGAATGAAATGATTTGCTACAGCCAGCAATGCTGCTCCGAGAGTAGACGTGAAGAGAATAATATAGTATTCTTCCCTTACTCCTGTAAGCTGTTTTATATAATCATAGGAAAGAAATGTCACAAGTAAAGCGGAAAAGATTATTATACCGAGAAAAAACAAGCTGTAAGCATCAATAATGAACAATGGTTCAATGGTATGGGGAACTGAAGGAAAAATAAAAAATATTGAACCAAGTGCGGCTAATAAGGATAAGACAGAAAAGCCATAAACAACCTTGTAATTTCTTAGAACAGAAATTACTATCATAATTACCACAGGTGCAATGGCTATAATAAGGAAGGGTGTCAAACAAATAAAATCTTTTTCGGTCATATCCTAAAGTTTGATGAGATCCATAACCCGGAATTTCCACCCCCCTTCCCCCCCAAGGGGGTGATAATTTTCTCTTCTTGAGGTAGTTCTAATAATATTCCCGAAATTGATTTACCGAAAATAAGTATATTACTTTCAATTTCAGTCCGAGATATTTTAAACGCCAGGGTATTAGCCCCCCCTTGGGGGGGTTGGGGTGTGCAAGCTCTGTAGGTTATTTCATTTTGTTTATTCAATGTCTTCAGAATAGCAGGTTTTGCAGTATTAAGAACGGGTCGCGGAAATAAGCCCAACCAGACTATTGCAATTACCATTGCTGCTGAAACAGCCTTCTCCTGAATAGTAAGATCATTTATCTTCCAGTCAGTATTTTTATTTCCAAGAAAGACTTTCTGAACAATTCTGAGAGAATAGATAGTTGCCGCTATAAGACCCAGACTGGCGAGGCATGACAACAGGATATTTGCTTTAAAGGCTCCTATAAGAATCAGCAGTTCGGCTATAAAATTCCCTAAACCCGGTAATCCTAAAGATGCCATTGAAAAGATAAGTCCTATCGCACCCATGACAGGTACTCTTTCCCACAACCCTCCCATTTTATTAATATCACGTGTATGAATACGTTCATATAACTGACCAACAAGAATGAATAGCGCTCCGGTGCTTATGCCATGTGCAATCATCTGAATAACAACTCCCTGGTAAGCCAGTTCGTTAAATGAAAAAACACCGAGGATAACAAATCCCATATGGCTGACACTGGTATAAGCAACAAGACGTTTCAGATCTGTTTGTGCAAAAGCGAGTTTTGCACCATATAAAATACCAACGACGCCAAGTAACATTCCCACTGGCGCAAATGTCAAAGCTTCAGAGGGAAATAGTGGAACTATGAATCTAAGGAGACCATAAGCACCAGTTTTCAGGAGTAACGCAGCGAGTATCAGACTTCCTGCTGTGGGTGCTTCAGTATGAGCATCAGGCAACCAGTTATGCAAGGGAACTACAGGTAGCTTTACAAGGAATGCAGCCAGGAATCCGAGCATAATCAGAAACGCTGTTGCAGAAGGCAATACAGTACCCAGAAGCTGCAGGTAATCAAATGTATATACTCCGGTTGAATGTCCATGAGCAAAATATAAGGCAATTATAGAGATAAACATCAGCAGACCACTTGCCTGTGTGTAAAGAAAGAACTTATTCGAAGCGGCAGTCCTGTTCTCATGTCCCCATATTCCAATCAGAAAATACATCGGGACCAGCATCAGTTCCCAGAAAAAATAGAAAAGAAAGAGGTCAAGTGAAAGAAATACCCCCGTAATTCCGGCTAAGATCAGGAGAAGATTGAAATGGAAAAATCCAACTCTTGAATCTATTTCTTTCCATGATATAATAACGGAAATGATGCCAAGGAAAAAAGTCAGAAGCAGCATAACCAGGCTTAGTCCATCGAGAGCAAGATGCATACTTATACCAAAGGCAGGTATCCAGTCGAGTTTAATATCAATCAGCCAGTCCTTATCTGATGGCATTGATTGAAAGGCATATAGAATGAGAATAACAAGATCGAGTGATAAAGCAATAAGCGATATGATTCGTGGCCAGACAATATTCTGTTTACCGGTGATCCACGCCAGGAATGCTCCTGCTAATAATATTAATATAAGATATATAAGTATCATCTGCTAAGCATGTAAGTTAATATTATCGCAATACCGACAACCAATGACAATAAATACCATCTCATTTTCCCATTCTGAGTACTACTCAGGCGCTTGTTGAAAAACAGAGCCAGACGAGATAAGCCGATGTTCCAGAGATCAAAAAAATCATTTTTATCAATTGCAGAAAGCCATACTACCGGTTTTACAAAAACTGAATCATAAAACTTGTCAAAGCCCCATCCATTTTCAAAGAATTTGTTTATCCTGCTATGGCTGTATGGTTCTGAAAGGGTTGGTTTCTTAAGGTATATTAAATATGCGATATATATACCCGTAAGCGCTATAATGGCTGAAAGTGTCTGGAACAAAAATTCACTGCCTTCTCCGCCTTTGGTGACAACAGTTGGTAATGTATTATCAACAAGGTTTGAGAACAGATGTATGTTTCCGATTGAAGCCGGTAGTTCTACAAATCCTCCGAAAACAGATAAAAGAGCAAGGATGATCAGGGGAAAAGTCATAAGTTTTCCCGGAAGAAATGATGGTTCCGTTTTGGCTTCCCCATAAAACGTTATAAAAATCATCCGGAATGAATAGAGCGCTGTAAGAAGAGCGCCAACAATTCCTGCCAGCCATAATATGATACTTCCGGTGAGGGAGGAATAAGCATACCATAATATCTGGTCCTTACTATAGAACCCTGCCGTTATAAGTGGTAATGCAGAAAGTGAAGCGGAACCAATAAGGAATGTGTAAAATACCACAGGCATTTTTTTCCTGAGGCCTCCCATCCTGAAAATATCGTGTTCCTCATCAAGCACCAGTATCACTACGCCAGCTCCAAGAAAAAGCAATGCTTTGAAAAAGGCATGTATCATGAAATGGAATATTGCAGCTGACCATGCTCCGACACCTAGAGCAAGAAACATATAGCCAATCTGACTTATCGTTGAATAAGCAAGGATCCTTTTAAGATCGTGTTGGGCGAGGGCGCTGAAACCTGCTAACAGCAAGGTGAGTGCACCAATAATGGCAATTGCTGCTTGTACGACAGGAGCGAGACTGAACAGAATATGTGTTCGTGCAATCAGATATACTCCGGCAGTAACCATTGTTGCCGCATGTATCAGTGCACTTACCGGTGACGGACCTGCCATTGCATCGGGCAACCATGTCTGCAATGGAAGCTGGGCCGACTTCCCGAGTGCACCACCAAGTAACAAGGCTGCCGTCAGAACAGCTATTGAAGATCCTGCGACCCATTTTGCGGATGCCTGTTGCATCAGATCCTGTATATTTACAGTACCAAAATTGATGAATAAGATGAAAATGCCAATTATCATTGCCGTATCGCCAACTCTTGTAATAATAAAGGCTTTTCTGGCAGCATAACCGTTTTTTGGCTCTTTATACCAGAAACCGATCAAAAGATAACTGCATAAGCCAACACCCTCCCAACCAAGATACATAAGTAAGATATTGTCAGCCAGGACAAGCACCAGCATTGATCCGATAAAGAGATTCATGTAGGCAAAAAACCGTGTGAATCCTTCATCTTTTTCCATAAATCCTATTGAATAAACATGGATCAGGAATCCCACGAAAGTGACAACGAAACAAAAGACAAGCGAAAGGGCATCAAGACTAAATGATATATCAACCTTCAGGTTACCGGCATTTATCCATTCCCAGATACTAACTGAATATGATTTTACTTCAGGTAATGATCTGAAAAATCCGATAGCTATTATAAATGTGAGTATCGAAGCAATACCTATTGATCCGGTGCCGATAATACCTACAGTCTTCCGGGTCAATTTATCCCCGAAAAGAGCCAGTATAAGAAAGCTCAGAAACGGAATGGCAGGTATAAGGACAATAATTGTTGACATTCGTTATATAGTTTTATTTAACCACAAAGAGCTCAAAGAAGGCTCAAAGCACACAAAGTTAAAACGATGTATCTCATTCCGATAGCTCCCGTCCCGATAGCTAACGGGAGCTATCGGGAAGGAACTTTGTGACCTTTGTGCAAACCCTTTGTGACCTTTGTGGTTAAAGGATTTCAACTTGCTAGACAGCCTCTTTGGAAACGGGTAAACCATAAATCAATATCATTTTTTTTAAATTCTATTTTCAATAATTCAGGTATTAATTATGATCCTTTAAATTATTAACTGCATCGGCATCAAGAGTTTTAAAATGATGGTACACCTGAAGGATCATTGCCAGGGCAATCGATACTTCAACTGCTGTCACCGCAAGAATAAAAATAAACATCACCTGTCCGTCGGGTTGTTTCCAATGTGTCCCGGCGATGATGAATACAAGGCCGGCTGCATTAAACATTACTTCTATTGACATTAACATAAAGATCATGTTCCTCCTTACAAGCAAACCAATCAATCCAAGGAAGAAAAGTATTCCTGCAAACAAAATTTGTATTCCGACGGGTACTGTAAGCATATTTTTATTTTATTTCCAGAAAACGATGTTTAACTTTTTTCTTCTGACTCCCCAGATGATAGGCACCTATAACACCTGCCATCAATAATATGGCAGCAATCTCGACTCCCAGCAGGTAAGTTGAAAACAGTGAAATTCCTACCTGTTTTGGTAATATTGGCTCCTCCCCGTTGGATACCGGCCTGATATTTTTTACAGCAAGTATAAGATCTAGAAGCAGAATAGCAGCCAGGATTGAAGGTACAATCCACATGCGAGGTCTAAGCCATTTCTTTTCAGTTTCTCTCTCGATGCCAATGTTTAGCATCATCGTTACAAAAATGAATAGTACCATAATAGCACCGGCATAAATTATTACCTCGAGAGCTGCAATAAACGGGGCGTTCAACAAATAAAAAACCACTGATATTGCTAAAAGAGACAATATGAGGAAAAGCAGTGAATGAATGGCATTTCTGCCTGAAATGGCCATTACTGTTGAAATGATTGCTACAACTGCTGCTATATAGAAAAACACATCCATTGTATCAATATTTTAATTAAGGCAAAAGATCTTTAATATCAACAGGTTTCTCTTCATTGTCACCTTCTCCTTTTCGTTTTACACCCATGTCGACTCCAGCATTTTTATAAAAATTATATCCATGGTATTTTCCTTCACCGCTGATGAGTAAGTGTTCCTTCTCATAAACCATATTCTGTCTGTCATACTCAGCCAGCTCAAAATCGGGTATCAGCTGAATGGCATAGGTAGGGCATGCTTCCTCACAGAAACCACAGAAGATACATCTTGAAAAATTGATTCTGAAAAATTCCGGGTATCTCCTTCCCTCTTTACCTTCGGTAGCCTGAAGAGAGATACAATCCACCGGACATGCAGCGGCACAGAGATAACATGCAACACATCTCTCGTTATTATCTGCATCCCTGGTGAGAACAATTCTCCCCCTGTAACGAGGAGCCAGATATGGCTTCACTTCAGGGTATTCCACAGTTTCTGTTTTATGAAACACATGAAGAAAAGTAAGCCACATACTGCGAAGAATACTAATCATATCCGGATTCCTGTCTTATTAATTGAGTTAATATTATTTAATATCTAAAAAAATAAATTGCTTATTCTTCATTTCAAAAATATCAGAATTGCACCGGTAACAAGAAGATTAAGTAATGCCAGCGGCAATAAGATTTTCCAGCCGAGCTCCATAAGCTGGTCATATCTTGGCCTCGGTAATGAAGCTCTGAGCAGAATAAATACACCAATAAAAAAGAAGGTCTTAAATAAGAACCAGAAAACAGGTGGAAGGAATGAAGGCCCAAGCCATCCACCGAAGAACAGCGTCGAAATAAGAGCTGAAATAAGTGTAATCCCAAGATATTCCCCGACGAAAAACATACCGAACTTCATACCTGAATATTCTGAATGATATCCTGCAATTAATTCACCTTCCGCTTCAGGAATATCAAAAGGCAGCCTGTGTGTCTCGGCAATACCGGCAATGAAGAAAACTATAAATCCGATAAACTGTGGAATAAAAAACCAACCTCCCCTTTGTGCTTCTACTATCTTACAGAAACTAAAACTATCAGCCATCATTACCACTCCCATAAGTGAAAGCCCCATGAAGACTTCGTAGGTAAGCATCTGGGCAGATGCTCTCATAGCGCCGATCAGCGAGTATTTATTGTTAGAAGCCCATCCGCCTAATACAATGCTGTAAACACCAAGAGAGGAATTACCCAGGAAAAACAGGACGCCGATATTTGAGTCAAATACATAAAAATCCGGTCCAAAAGGGACAACAGCAAATGTCAGCAATATTGTTATCATAAGAATACCAGGGGCCAGAATAAAGACCGGCTTGTCAGAAAATGGTGGTACCCAATCCTCTTTAAAGAATAACTTTATTGTATCGGCAATCACCTGGCCAAGTCCGAATGGTCCAACTCTGTTTGGCCCCAACCTGTCCTGCCAGACAGAAAGCAACCTGCGCTCCACCCATATCAACCCTGCAGCAATTGTCAATGCTATTAAAAGTACTCCCGCTATTATAAAAACATATTTCATGAACAATCATTTATAGTTTATGAAATTTCCCTTTACATGGCATATTAACGAAAGGCATTCCTGGCAAATTCGCGGATAATCCCGCAAATCCTGCTACTATGCTATTATCTATTTTAATTTTTACTTTTAATTTATTCTGTAATATTTCCAACTGAGAATATTCACCATCAGCTGCTGAAATGATATCTGCGTCAGCCTGATTCATGATCACAAACGGTTCATCAATTCTCTGCATAACGGAAGAACTTACAGAGCTCAGTTCATCACTTCCAAAAATCTGATATACAGGAACGATAATCCACTTATCCTCCTTTGTCTCCACGTCTAGCGACCCCGGACTAAAATAACTGTTCTTAGCACCTTCAACCGGTTCAATAAGTCTTATTCCCGGATCACCACCTTTCATTGATCCGTCAGGTTCATCAAGATAATTGTACATCGCCTGAACGGAGTTCCATCCCGGAGTCCAATAAAATGGGACCAAAGAGGAAGGAGGATTTTCCTGTTGCCCTTCCATACTGAAAGTTAAGGGAGAATCACGATCCTGTGAAAGTTCAGGTTCACTAACGGCAATATTTGCGTTCATTGCTGTCCTGCCACTATATCGGATCGTCTGTCTGGAAATCTTAGCATTCAGCATCCTGAAATCAGCATCAGGTGTATATTTTTTCAACTTTGAGAAAACGGCTAACTCATCCGACAATGATTCAACAATATCATCTAACCTGTTCCATCGGACAGTCTGGCTTTCATTCCTTATTTTAATAAACTCATCTATCCACCGCCAGCTTTCCTTTAGCTGATCTTTAATGTCAATTGCCTTATAATAACGCTGGGCCCTGCCTTCATTATTCACAAGAGTTCCCTCCGATCCGGCAAATGTTGCAGCTGGTAACAGCAAATCAGCCTTCTGTGTAGTTTTATTAACCAGGTGATCGAGAACGAGTATCTGTCTGCTTTTCTTAAAAAGCGTATTGACTGAATCTTCACTTATTCTTCTGTAAAGGTCATTTTCCAGAATAATTAGTGTATCAATTTCCTTATCTTCAACTGATACTAGGGCATTTTCAAGCGGTTTGCCCGGTAATAATGAAAGTCCCATGCTATTGCTTTCGGGCAATACCATATTTAGCATAACATTGGAACCGGCAGAACGAAGAGCAGTGGCTATATTCAAAGCAGCATGTACAATTGACTCATCGCCATAACTAATACCTGATATTATAAGAGGATGGCTGGCATTCTTCAATGAGTGGGCAATTTCCCCGGCTATTCTCGTTAGGTAGCTATTCTCAATTTTTACATCCGGAGCTTTATCGTCCAGCACCTTTGCAACAGCAAACCCAAGCTTTGCAATCTCTTTGGGTGAAGATCTGAAAAACTCTTCTGCAATTTCATCAAGAGAATCACTAAAAAGAGTAGCAATAAATAATGGGTTTTTCTTATCCTGTGCAAGCTCTCTTACTGGTGCATCATTCCAGACGGGAATACCTTTTTCGCTTGCTTCATTATAAGAGATATTGCGCACTGCCTGACGCAAAGCAAGAGCAATCATCGGTGCCGTATTAATCAGATCCTCACCGAGGACTAATATTGCGTCGGCTTTTTCAACCTGTTTCAAGGAAGGAGTCCGGATGCCACTTTGCAAAAGATATTCGGATATGGTTTTGGTCAACGAATATTCCTTTTGTGAAATACCATGAAAAAAGTTCTCTTTGCCAACAAGAGACATTAATGCGAAATTAGACTCCACAGACGCTCTGGGGGAACCAATCCCATAAATAAATTTATCCTTTGAGAAGAGCTTATCAAATGTTGAAGAAAACTGACTGTTTTCAACCTGTTCAACTTTGATATCATTTTTATGCAAACGGATCTGAACAGTTTTAATCCGTTTTTCATCATTAACGAATTCATAGCCGAAACGGCCCCTGTCGCAAAGAAAATAGCCGTTGACAGCGCCATTGTATCTGCTCATTATGCGCCTCAGCGAACCATAACGTTCACTGGCAATTGTATTGCATCCCAAACTGCAATGCACACAAACGGATGGTGCATTGGAGAGATCCCATTTACGGGTAAAATGATTTTTAAGTGTCTTATCTGTAAAAACGCCGGTGGGACATACCTCAACAAGATTTCCACTGAATTCATTTTCGAGTGTACCATCTTCGTAGCGGCCAAAATAAACATGATTTCTGGAGGCATATACATTAAGATCTCTGCCACCGGCATAGTCTCTGTAAAACCTTACACACCTGTAACATTGAATGCATCGGTTCATTTCATGACTAATGAATGGCCCGAGATCCTGATTGTTGTAAGTCCTTTTCGGGAAATCAAAACGTCTGTAATTGTGGCCTGTCATCACTGTCATGTCCTGCAAATGGCACTCACCACCCTCATCACAAACAGGGCAGTCGTGAGGATGATTTGTCATAAGACTCTCGAGTACAGAAGTCCTGAATGCACGGGCTTCAGAATCTTCAACCGACACAATCAATCCTTCAGTTACAGGCTCCATACACGACATTACTATACGTCCCCTGGTATCATCTTTGTCCCTGAATTTCTTTACAGCGCATAACCTGCAGGCTCCAACCGAGCCAAGAGCAGGATGGAAACAGAAATGAGGGATATCAATCCCAAGTGAAAGACAGGTCTCGAGAAGATTCTTCCCGGGTTTTACTTCATACTGTTTTCCATCTATTGTGATCTTTACCATGCTCATCTCCAGGGACATTTTTTGTCTGTAATATGTTTTACGAAATCATCATGAAAATATTTCAATCCGCTCTGTAATGGTTCTGCTGCACCCGGTGCATGAGCACAGAATGTATTTCCCGGACCCATAAATTTAGCGTTAAAATTCAGCAGATCAAGATACTCCATTTTGCCGGTACCTTCCTCAATCGATGCAAGCATCTTTTCAACCCAGGGGAGTCCTTCACGGCATGGTGTACACCAGCCACAGCTTTCAAGAGCAAAGAATTTTTCAACATTATGAATGAAGGCAACAGGACATGTTTTATCATCAAGAACAATCATCGTACCTGTTCCAAGCCGGCTGCCTGCAGCTGCTACAGTACTAAAATCAAGTTTTACATCGAGATGGTCCTCGATAAGAAAGTCAGTAGAGGCTCCTCCTGGTAATGCCCCTCTGAATTTGTGACCCGGAGTCATTCCGCCGGCATGCTCCTCAAGGAGTTCCCGCATTGATATTCCAAGCGGCAATTCCCATGTCCCCGGATTTTTCACCCTGCCACTCACACCAAAGAGCTTGGTACCACCAGTTGGTGTAAGGCTTAATCCTTTAAACCACTCTGCACCATGTTCAACAATATGCGAAATCCATGATAGGGTTTCAACATTATTCACAACTGTTGGCCTGCCAAACAACCCGCTTATTGCAGGGAAGGGCGGCTTGGTACGCGGCATTGCCCTTTTGCCTTCAAGAGAATTTAATAATGCTGTTTCTTCTCCGCACATATACCTGCCGGCACTTGAATGGACATACAGATCAAGGTTAAAGCCTGAACCCAGAATATTTTTGCCAAGGTACCCTGACTTATAAGCATCAGCAATAGCTTCCCGTAGTATTTTCTCAGCTTTCTTATAAGCCCATCGCAGAAAAATATATGCTTTTCCGGCCTGAATGGCATATGCCGAAATAATCATCCCTTCAATCAGCTGATGAGGATTACCTTCCAGCAGATATCTGTCCTTAAAGGTTCCGGGCTCCATCTCATCAGCGTTGCAAACCAGGTATTTAGGTGTCGATTTATCCCCATCCATAGGAATAAGGCTCCATTTTACACCTGTAGGAAATCCGGCTCCTCCTCTGCCAAGCAAATTAGAGGCTTTGACGAGGGCGGTTACCTCTGCTGGCGCAATATTCTTCAACGCTTTCTGAAGATTTCCATAACCACCCAGCTGAATATAATCTTTCATATTAAGTGAAACAGAGCCAGGTTTTATATGTTTGGTCAGGGGCCTTTCCATCACTGATTATTTATATCGGTCAAGTAGTTCATCAATCTTTTCTATGGTCAGCCTGTTGAAATGATCATTATTTATCATCATAACAGGTGCGTTATCACAATCACCAAGACATGAGATCGGAAGAAGCGTAAAACGTCCGTCGGAAGTGGTACCTCCAAAGCTTACACCAATTTTCTTTGAGATATAATTATACAACGATTCATATCCCAAAATCATACAACTGACACTGTCACAGATAAGTATTACATTTCTGCCAACAGGTTTACGGTAAATTCTCGAATAGAATGTTGCAACACTGTCGACCTCTTCGTTTGAAATAGAAAGTAACTGAGCAATATCTCTGACAGATTCATCGGATACCCATCCGCGATGATTCTGAACGATTTTTAAAGCATCAATACATGCCACAGCAGGATATGGATATTGCTTTATCTCTTCCTGTATCTCCTTCTTTTCTTCTTCAGTCAGCATTGAATCTAATTTTGTTGCTTGTTTCTAGTTCCTCGTTTCTATTCTCCATAAATTCAGAAGCTGATTAATTGCGAGGTCATTGCGAGCGAAGCGAAGCAATCTTTTGTCATTATATTTATATCTTATTACTTTTCTCTTTCTCATTATCGATCCAGGTCGGCAAGCACAAAATCCATAGCTCCAAGTATTGCAAGCAGATCGGGGATTGTATAACCTTTTGTAATAAAAGGCAGCATCTGCATATGAGGGAAAGACGGGGTTCTGATTCTCGAACGATACGACGATGTACTTCCATCGCTTATGAGATAATAACCGTTACTTCCCTTTGCTGCTTCAATCGGTACCATAGCTTCTCCGGCAGGTATAACCGGCCCCCATGAAACACCAACAAAATGCGTTATAAGTGTTTCAATATCTGTCATTGTTTTATCTTTTCTTGGGGGTATTGCCAGAGGATGGTCCGATTTATAATGGCCGGCAGGCATATTTTTTATACACTGTTTAATGATCCTTAAGCTTTGCCTCATCTCTTCCATACGCACCAGGGCTCTGTCGTAACAGTCTCCATTTTTCCCGAGAGGAATATCGAATTCAAATCTATCAATGCCAGAATACGGTCTTTTCTTACGGTAATCCCAGTCATAACCGGTAGCCCGAAGTCCTGAGCCGGTAATTCCCCATTCGATTGCTTCCCTTGTGGTATATACTCCAATTCCAACTGTCCTCGCCTTTAATATCCGGTTCTTAAGTATGATATTGTCAAACTCCCTGAGTCGCTCTGGAAGGTAGTTAACAAAATCCTGCATCAGTTTATCCCAACCATCAGGAAGATCATGGGCCACACCTCCGATTCTGAACCAGGAAGGATGCATCCGGCCGCCTGTTATTGCTGCTACAATATCGAAGATTCTTTCCCTGTCGTTGAATGCGTAAAAAACCGGAGACATCTGGCCCATATCCTGAGCAAATGTCCCCAACCATACAAGATGACTGGCAATCCGGAAGAGCTCACTCATCATTATACGTATTACCTGTGCCCTGTCGGGAATCTCTATGCCGGCTAATTTTTCAACTGAAAGAAGATAAGCCAGGTTATTCATCACCCCACTCAGATAATCTATTCGATCGGTATAGGGAATAAAGGTGTGCCACGATTGTCTTTCTCCCATTTTCTCAGCTCCGCGATGATGAAATCCAATATCGGGTATTATGTTTACAATATCCTCGCCGTTCAACTGAACAATTAGTCTCAATAGGCCGTGAGTACCAGGATGCTGGGGACCAACGTTCAGAAACATGAAATCCGTGTCTTCACTCTTTGTGTCTAATCCGTATTCCTCAGGATTAAACTTCAGATTTGCATCTTCTTCTTCACGTAATATATCTGTCAGTACAAAAGGATCCTGTTCAGTGGCTCGTGCGTGATGTTCTTTTCTTAATGGGTGCCCTTTCCATGTTTTTGGCATCAGAATTCTTGTCAGTCCGGGATGCCCAGTAAAATTAATGCCAAACATGTCGAACGCTTCTCTTTCGTACCAGTTTGCTGATTCCCAAATTGTTGTTATGCTGGGAATATTAACGTCATTATTTTTAAGCGCAACTTTAATTCTGATATCCTGATTCCTCTCAAAAGAAGTAAGGTGATAGACAACGGAAAAATCACTTGCGGGCTGACCATCGCGTTTGGTTCGTGTTCGCTCATCGATGCCGGTCAGATCATAAAGCATTTTATAAGGAAGGGTAACTTCGTATTTCAGAAATTTTAAAAGAGTAAAAAGGCTGTTTTTATCCGTCCATACAGTAGGCGTTTCGTCCTTTGTCTTCTGTTCATAAAGCATGACAGACTCACCAAATTTGGATTTCAATTCAGAAATTATATTTCGATCGGCCGGACTCATATAATTATACAGATTCTCATACTGGTGTTAAATTTCATTCATAGGACGGAGTGTGGTCATTTTGGATCTTTCTTCCATTTTTTTATCACGCATCGAAATTTTTTCAGCTTTATGAATGCCCTGTGGTCCGATAACCCAGCTAAAGGGACGTTCCTCTTTTCCTATTGACTCCCTCAGTAAAAGGAGGCCTTCGAGGAAAGCATCAGGACGAGGCGGGCAACCCGACACATAAACATCAACCGGCAGGAATTTATCAACACCCTGAACTACACTATATATATCGTACATTCCTCCTGAATTTGCACACGATCCCATAGAGATAACCCATTTTGGAGCCATCATCTGTTCATACAACCTTTGTATTATCGGGGCCATTTTCATAAAGACAGTGCCTGCAATTACCATAAGATCAGCTTCACGTGGAGTTCCCCTGATCACCTCTCCGCCAAACCGTGCAATATCATACCGGCTTGTAAGAGCTGTAGCCATTTCGACGAAACAGCATGAAAGACCAAAACCAAAAGGCCAGATTGAGTTTTTTCTTCCCCAGGATATCATATCATCGAGCTTGCCGAGCAGTACTGTCCTGCGTATAGCTTCATCGTTAATATTTAATCCTTGTCCGGGATAGCCCTGTTTACCTTCAATCATTGTAGTTCCTCTTTAATTCTGTTTTTATTTTTAAGTATTTTCTTCCCGTTAGGTCCAAAGTCAAGAGCTCCGATACTGAGTTCATAAACCAACAGAACAGCAAGTAAACCGATGAATATCAAAATTCCGATATATCCGGCTATTCCAAGTTCACGGAATGATACTGCCCACAACATTATAAAAGCAGCATCAAGATCGAAGATTACAAAAAACATGGCAATGATATAAAAACCTGAAGAGAACCGAAGACGTGCATCGCCGGTTGGAGGTATTCCTGATTCATAAGGCTCATCAGTGGTTTTCTCCTTATGTCGTTCACCAAGAACATATGAAAGCCCCAGCATGACACCGATGAGTGATATTACTATTAATGCGAAAACTATAAAAGGCCAGAAAGTAATATCTCGTATTAACTGCATAAAAAGTAATTATCGATTATAATTTAAAACGCAATTTTTATTTACTTAAATCAAATTTAAATATATACTTTTTAAAGTTTAATTAAAACAAAAATTATAACAAACAGGTTTTTTAATTCCGGAGCACATATCACACTCAGATATATATTTTACAAAAAATGAGTCAACTACACAGGTTGGAAATTTGCTTTAATTCCATTATAAATAATCCATACTAATCTTAACAGACAATGAACAATGAAACATATGAGATTGTTTATCCTTTGAATCATTTTAAAGTTATTGCTGAAGTTAATCCTCAATAAGAAAACAGTTTAATAATGTGATTAACAACTGAAATTTATCAGTGGATTAAAATATGAAAGAGAAGTCCATAAAAATCAACCTTAATCAACAGAGGGGAAAAAAAGTGAAGGAAGATAATCTGAATGGTTATCCACCTTATCCTCCAAGCGAAGATATTTATGGCAAATGTCAGAAAGACAGAAAGATAGACCCGGAGAATCCAGCCAGTACAAAAGTTCCGTCCCACGACTCCAAAACCGGGAAGTTTAACGAGAAGGATTTTGAGGATGATGTAACAGGGGAAGACCTGGATATTCCCGGCTCAGAACTCGATGACGATCTTGAGATAATAGGGAGTGAAGATGAGGAGAATAATTATTACAGCTTAGGCGGAGATGATCACAATGACCTTGATGAGGATTATGTAGAATAAAAAAATAAAATATTATGAGTAACCTTTCAACAAAGTACATGGGCATAGAACTGGATAGCCCAATTATTTTAGGAGCATCTAATCTTTCGACAGATTTTAATAATCTTAAGAAAGCAGAGGAATATGGAGTTGCAGCAGTTGTTTATAAATCACTCTTTGAAGAACAAATCCAACTTGAGAGTTACCGGCTGGATGAAAGACTAAATGAATTCAATGATCTTAACGCTGAGATGCTTCAGATTCATCCTAAAATTGAACATGCAGGACCTGATGAATACCTTCTGAATATCAGAAGAGCCAAGGAAAGTTTAACTATTCCACTGATAGCCAGTCTAAACGCAATCAACCATGATACCTGGATAAAGTATGCTAAACTTATCAGTGAAACAGGAGTCGATGGAATTGAACTTAATTTTTATCAGATCCCCTTAGATTTTAATTTAAGTTCAAAAGATATTGAGGATGCCCAGATTAATATTCTTAAAGAGATTAGACAAAGCATATCAATCCCGATAAGTGTAAAATTGAGTCCTGACTATTCGAATATTCTGAATTTTATAAAGAAAATGGACAAAGTCGGGACAGATTCGTTCGTTCTCTTTAATTCCTTTTTTCAGCCCGACATAAATGTTACAAGCGAGAAACATATTAAATCCTCACATCTGAGTAATGTTGGTGACTATAAACAATCACTAAGATATTCAGGATTGTTATATGACAACATCAAGGCTGATATATGCAGCAGTCATGGGATATTTAATGGAGAAGATGTCATTAAGATGTTATTGTCGGGTGCCACATGTGTGCAGGTTGTGAGTACAATTTATAGAAATGGCTTTGGTCAGATCAGGAATTTAAAAAAAGAGTTAGAAGACTGGATGGATTTAAAAAACTATAAAAGTATTGATGAGTTCAGAGGTAAGCTCTCCAGAAAAAGACTTACCAGCGATCCGTTCATTTATAAAAGAGCACAATACGTTGAATTACTCATGAATTCAGATGAGATGATCGCCGGAGGAACAAATTCGCGTATAACGCCTCCTGTTAAGATCTGAAAGCTTTTATCCATTTAGGAACCGCATTGTATATAATGACTGAGACACTTATCATAATAGCGAGAGTCAATATCAGGTTTATCAGACCCGGAACAAGTGTCGATTGTTCTGTTATCTGGGGAAGATAAATATTTTTGATATTTAAGTAAGCAGCAGTCATTGTTGTAACTCCTACAAATGCCAATGGCAGTATTGTCACCCACGAATATTTTTTCCGGCCTCTGTTAATAATAAAAGATGTGCCAACAGTCAGTGCAATAGTTGCCAGCAGCTGGTTTGCTGTACCAAACATGGGCCAGATAGTTGAAACTGTTCCGGTATAAATAAAATAGGCCCAGGCAAATACCATCAATCCACTAGTCAACAGATTACCCGGTAACCAGTTTGTTTTCTGAAAAGGTTTATAAATTTTACCTAGAGCCTCCTGTAATAAAAAACGACCTATTCGTGTACCGGCATCTATTGTAGTCAGAATGAATAATGCCTCGAACATAATTGCAAAATGATACCAGTACGACATGAGATGTTTCATTCCAGGTATTGACGAAAAGATGTATGCCATACCAACGCCTAAAGACACGGCTCCTCCCGTACGACCAGCGATCTTTTCTCCAACACTGGCTGATAGCTGACTGAGATTTGATTCGGTAAATCCCATTGCATGAAGCTTCGGCAGTATAGCCTGCAACTTCTCCACAGGGACATTTATCTGAAAATAATCAAGCGGAAGAAGACTGGTTGCTGCAATCAATGCCATAATGCTCACAACTCCTTCTGTTAACATAGAACCAACAGCAATTGTCTTTATATCTGATTCTTTCATAATCATCTTTGGCGTTGTACCTGAACTTACCAGAGAGTGAAAACCAGAAATGGCTCCGCAAGCTATTGTTATAAAAAGATATGGGAATAATTTCCCGGGAATGACAGGACCTTTTCCATTTACAAATTCGGTGAAAGCCGGCATTTTTATTTCAGGAGCTACTATTATTAATCCTATTGCAAGCAAGCCTATCACGGAAATTTTCATTATTGAGCTTAAGTAATCGCGTGGTGACAGCAATAGCCACACAGGAAGAACAGAAGCAAAAAATCCATAGATTGCCAGCAAGATTGTAAGTGTTTTACGATTAAAAGTAAACATTGACTCAAAATGTGAACCTGGGATATACCTGCCCAGTATGACTGTGGCAATCAGCATCATAACACCAAAAACCGTTGCCTCTAAAGTCTTACCCTTACGTATCCTGAACATCCATACACCCATTATCAGTGCAATGGGTATTGTGGAAGCTATAGTAAATGTCCCCCATGAGCTCTCGGCAAGAGCATTTATAACGACGAGACCCAGACCAGCCAGAGCAACAATCAGTATAAGAATTATTGCAAATGTTGTAGTGATGCCACTCACTTTGTTTATTTCTTCTTTTGCAATTGCCGCGAGTGATTTGCCATCGTGCTGTACAGAAGCTGTAAGTATTATGTAATCGTGGACAGAACCTGCCATAACAGCTCCGATAAGCATCCATAAAAACCCTGGCATGAACCCGAACTGGGCAGCAAGCACCGGCCCTACGAGAGGTCCGGCTCCTGCAATTGCCGCAAAATGATGCCCGAATAAAACCCACTTGTTCATCGGATAATAATTCTGCCCGTCATATAACCGGTGCGCAGGCGTCTCAGTCAAATCATTTCTGACGGCAACCTTCGCGGCTACAAAACTGAAATAAAACCTATAGGCCAGTGCAAAAACCGCGATAGTTCCAATGACAAAAGGCATTGCATTCATAGATCAGTAGTTATAGAAGATTGCTGGTACAAAATACGCAATATCAAATTCCTTTGCAATTTCAAATGTCATGTTCTTATCACAATTCAAAGATGAAAGGTATAAGAATTACAAACAGGAAACCAAAAAAGGAATCTTATAACTGATACCAGATATTTTGAAGTTGAATATTAGGGCTGACAGCGAATAAAGTACAAATTTTAACCAATCCTGCTTATCCTTCTCTGTATAGGTTGATCGATAGTAATTGGCACTTGTTCTTCAATGGTGTTAGATGAATCAAGTTGTAATGCTTTTACATCCGAAATACAAAAAAGCCTTGAAATACTATGAAGGGCAAGTGTTATGTTTTCGTAACTTGAGAGGTTATAGTCGCGTGGCATAACTCTATCTATAAGAACATATTTAAAATCTGCCGGGAGGCAATGTTTTTTTAACGAATCAAAGCTGCTTTCCAGTTTTATCTCTTTCGATTCAGTAAGATCTTCCAAAACTTCTTTGAAATAAAGATTTAATTTTGGTTCAACTTTAAAACCAATCCGGAAGTCAATTCTTATCAATACCCCCGGGATAATATATGTGACCTTATATTCAAATGTGTCGGGATCATCTATCCTGTCAAGATGTAAAAACCAATATGTATCTGCCCGTTTAGGCTGTTTCTGAAATATGGAATAAATTATTTTTGATTCTACCTGGTCGGGTCTGTTTGCCTTGATAATATAGACCAGGTTAGTCGCTACTTTAGCCACAGATTTATCTTTTGACAGGTCCTTAAACATTTCAATATATTTGTCGAGGCTTGTAAATGTTACATATCTGTTTTTCAGTTTCCTGCCAAAATACCAACCATACATAATTATGAAGAACATTAATGCCAGAAGAATGGTGAACCAGCCACCATGCATGAATTTATGAAGATTAGCCATCAGAAATGTTCCTTCGATTGTAAGAAAGACAATCATAAGAAGCAAAACCAGCTTAAAATTTACACCTTTCTGATATAGATAATTTGATAAAAGTAAGGTGGTCATTATCATAGTTATTGTGATGGAGAGGCCATAAGCCGCTTCAAGGTTAATTGATTCCCTGAACATAAGAACTACCGCACTGCAGGCAATCCATAGAAACCAGTTCATGAATGGAACATATACCTGACCTTTCAATAAAGTTGGATGGGATATCCTGATCTTTGGCCAGAAATTAAGAGATACCGCTTCGCTTATAAGTGTAAATGATCCGCTGATAAGAGCCTGACTGGCTATTATTGCAGCTGCTGTTGAAATTATTATCCCTGGCAACAGAAACCATTGCGGCATGATTCCATAAAACGGATTGACAATTGTGTGGAACGGTCCATGCATCATCAGCCATGCACATTGACCAAAGTAATTAAGCAGCAAGGCAACCTTTACAAAAGCCCAGGATACCCTTATATTTTTAAGCCCGCAATGTCCCAGATCTGAGTATAAAGCCTCAGCTCCCGTAGTTGCCAGGAATACAGCGCCCAGTAATATAAAACCACCGGGATACTCCGAAAGAAATCTGAATGCATATACCGGATTCAGTGCAACCAATACCCCCGGGAGCTTCACAAGTTGTGAAAATCCCAGTATACCAAGCATTGAAAACCAGATTACCATTATCGGGCCAAATGATCCACCTACCACATTTGTTCCGTACTGTTGCATATAAAATAGTACGGCAAAAATTACAAGCACAATTGCAATTACAGGTATATCAGGGTTATACAATTTCAAACCCTCAATAGATGACGTTACTGTAATAGCCGGTGTTATAACACCGTCTGCAAGTAAAGCACTGGCGCCAATCATAGTAAGTACTGCAGCCCACGATGATTTTCTCTTCATAAGAGCAAAGAGAGCATAAATACCTCCCTCTCCCTTATTATTCACTCTCAAAGTGATAACAACATATTTTATGGTTGTTTGAAGAGTAAGGGTCCAGAATATACACGACATTGAACCATAAATAAGGAGCTCATTAAATTCTTTCCCCCCCGAGACAATCGCCTTCATTACATAAAGCGGACTTGTACCTATATCGCCAAACACAATGCCAAACGTGACAATAACTCCTGCTAATGAGAGTTTCTTTATATCAAGATGCTTAGCTGCCCCGTTCATTTGTCTAGCCTTTACTGTTTCTGCCATCAAAAAATCATATAAAAAAACGGGCAAAGTTAATCAAAATTAGAATCCTATATACTGGCATGTCAGTAATAATTTACAAGTGCCTTGGTATTGTGTCCTCAGTTCTTTACAGGGTGCTGCTCAGAATTATTGTACCAACTTAATACCAGAGAAACAACCTGATCATAATTCTTTATTCCCTTGTCTACCCTGTTAGCTTTTAAATAGACATTATCCACAGCACTTTGCATGTCTGAAAGATTCTTGTTTTCCAGTCCTTGATAATACTTATTCCGGAATTTTAAATCGTTTATTACTTTCTTATCGATTTTATCTAAATATTCATGATAATTCTTCAAATGTGATGCATTGCCAAGGAAATATTGCAATAAAGACTGATATCCCGAGTATCTAAGGCGCTGGTCCTCTGATTTTATACATATAACAAAGGCAACAAAATTTGCCTCAGCCTCGCTGGTAATACCAAACTGGTGAGCTTTCTCGTGAGCAAGAACAAAGGGATAATCCATTGGAAGAAGATCATGATTCACATGAACTTCATTGAAAAATGGCCCAAAATATCCGCTTAATCCTAATTTTCCGTACAGTGAACTGAAAAGCATCGTCTTCGGTCGCCGTGTACCATTCGGATATTTTATACCCAGTTCCTGTCTTTGTTTTTTATAAGACTCTTCAATAAGCGAATCAATCTGTGGGTAATCGGCAGAAGAAATTGTAGTGTAGTTATAATTCGTTTCCTTAATTATTGAATCGAGAACCAGCTTGAATTCCTTTTCATCAGCCTTCGGACTTTTCCATCCTAAGCGTTTATCAATAGCAGGTCTGAAATAGTTATAACCCCATACCATATAGAAAAATGAGTAAAGAAATGCCAGTGTCTGCAGTACTCTCAGACCGAAAAACCAGAATTTTATTTTTTTTAATATAACAAGAACCAATCCTAAAATTATCATTAGTATTATAAAAACCCAGAATACATCCCATAATGAAAAGGGAATGAGTTTGCTAATCGATGAAAAGACCCTTGCAATAGCAGGATAGATTCCCATCGAATAATAACACTCAACAAAACCACTATTTCTAATCGCAAACTGAATACTCAGAAAAACAAGCCCGGCAAGAACGAAGGGCCATAAAAACAAGATTCTCCTCCTTTTATTAACAATCTTCATCTGATTGTCTTTTTTATGCATGTTCTGGTTAATATTCAAAATTTTAAACTGAGAAATAATGAGATGCCAAATACTATTAAAAATTAGCTTTCAAAAATACGAAATGATTTTCTACGATTGACAATCTTCTTTCATTTGGTAATGGTCTCAAAAACATGAGAAAGATAAGTTATATTTGAATCGGAATTAATGCCGTTATCAACTTAAAGTATCTTTGAACAGTTCTGCATAACTTGAAAAAAAATGATTTTATAATCAACAATACAATAAGATAAAAAAATGAAACTGACATCATTTAGATTCAGATCGCTTTTGCTTATAACCATATATCTTTCGGCCTTCATGTCTGCAAAGAGCCAGAACCAACAAGCTGGCGGAGACAAAATTTCCCTTCTTTTTATCGGCGATATTATGGGTCATGATGAACAGATATGGTCAGCAGAAAACAGGGAAACACATTTGTACAACTATGATGATGTGTTCGGGTATATAAAACCAATAATAAGCGAAGCGGATATTGCAATAGCCAATTTCGAGGTTACTCTTGGTGGTCCTCCATATACTGGTTACCCACAGTTCAGTTCACCTTCCGATCTTGCTGTCGCCTGCAAAAACGCCGGGATTGATTATCTCGTCACCGCAAATAATCATGCTGCTGACCGGGGGAAAAAGGGGATAATCAATACTATCAATAAACTCGATAGCCTGGGAATCCCACACACCGGCACCTTTCTGAATTCTGCGTGCCGCGATAGCCTGTCGCCATTAATTATTCACAAAAACGGAATCTCTATCGCCCTGTTAAATTATACTTTCAGTACCAATGGGATAATAGTACCTGAGCCCGTAATCGTAAATATGCTTGATAAAGAATTAATTACCAGAGATGTAAACAGGGCTAAAGAAAAGAAATCTGATTTTATCATACTCTTTTTACATTGGGGAACAGAATATGATACAATACCATCCAAAAACCAGACTGATCTGGCAGAATATTTTCAGTCAATTGGTGTTGATATGGTAATAGGATCTCATCCGCATGTTTTGCAGAAAATGGCCCGCGTCAGAAATTCAGCTACCGGAAATGATGATATTATCGTCTACTCCCTTGGGAATTTTGTATCGAACCAGAGAAGACCCAAAACCGACGGAGGCTCAATGGTAAGAGTTGAGCTTACCAGAAACACGGATAAGTATATTATTTCAAATGCAGGATATTATCTGACATGGGTTTATACTCCAATTGTTAAATACAGGAAAAAATTCTATATACTTCCCTGTTCTGAATTTGAAAACAAACCTGTTTTTTTTGACAGACCGGAGGCTTACTACCAGATGAAAAAATTCATTGGCGACTCCAGAAAACTTCTAAATAGTCAAAACATCAATCTGAAGGAGTATATTTTTAACGGGAGTTCCTGGGTGCTAAATAATTAAGATAATGTTTGTAATTTGATGCCGGAATTTGAAATTTTTTAGAGGATAAAATCATGCATATACCCGATGGTTATTTAAGCCCGCAGACATATATTCCGTTATTCGGAGTATTTGTTGCGGCGGCAACTGTCGCTGTAAAAAAAGTCAAAAATGAAGTTTCTGCCCGCAATATTCCATATCTGGGAATGGCAGCAGCTTTCTCATTTATTATAATGATGTTTAATCTGCCAATCCCCGGAGGAACGAGCGGGCATGCAGTGGGTTCAGCGGTTATTGCAATCATATTTGGACCATGGGCAGCTATGTTAGCCGTCTCTGTGGCAATAATCATACAGGCATTAATTTTCGGCGACGGAGGAATAACAGCAATTGGAGCAAACTGTTTTAATATGGCTGTTTTCATGCCATTTACAGCCTATTATATTTTCAGATTATTCAATAATAAAACTTCAAAAAAATCCAGAATATCTTTTTCTTCATTTATATCGGGATATCTTAGTCTTGTTTTAGCTGCAATTCTAACAGCAACCGAATTTGGCATACAACCCCTGATAGCATCAAGCGCAGATGGAAAAGCTTTATACTGTCCATACGATCTTAAAATAGCAGTTCCGGCAATGGCAGTTGAACATATGTTGCTTTTTGGAATTGTTGAAGGTATCATTACTGCAATAATTGTAAACTACTTTTTGAAAACTGAACCTTCCTCAATATATGCTTTGAGAGAAAGGAGTAAAAATGAATAAACTTCAAAAAAAGATTCTCATTATCATGCTCTCTTTATGCCTGATCACTCCAATTGGGATACTGGTTCCGGCCTTCTTTAATACCGGCGACGCATGGGGTGAATGGTCAGCTCAAACCGTCAGGGAACTTGTGGGATATGTCCCAAGCGGATTAGCAAAATATTCTGATGTTTGGAAGGCTCCGCTTTCAGATTATACTCTAGACAAAAAAGATAAATCAATGGTTCACAAATCCGGCTACTATTTAGTTTCAGGAATAATTGGTGCGACCGTCACATTTTTAGTTATGTTGGCAATATCCAAAATAATTATAAAAAATGGAAAATAAGATCCCGGCATATCTCGTCAAGCCCGTTGCGGATCAAAAAGACCTGTCAGAAACTAAAGGACCACGGCTGGCATTTCTTGATAAGACAATACTAAATTCTGCCAGAGCAGCTAAAGCCATTTATGTCCAGGCTGAAAATTCAACAGTTCAAAGCGTGATCCAGAAAATCAATCCACATATAAAGCTTATTTCACTTATATATTTCCTGTTTATTATTAGTATTGCCAATCGAATTGAGGCTCAGGCAGTTATTACTGCATTTATTTTTTCATTGTATGTTCTTGCAAAGTTAAAGGTCTTCGAAGTATATAAAAGAACCTTTTTGCTGGCTTTTATATTCGGTTTCGTTATAGTCCTACCTGCCTCTCTCAACCTTGTTACCCCCGGAAGAATTATCTTAAACATTATGACTTTTAACAAACCATCGCATTTCTTAATTTATACAATTCCGCAAAATATTGGTTTTACTGATGATGGATTTAAGGTAGTATTATTGATTTTTCTCAGAATACTTAATTCTGTTTCATTCGGTATGCTGATAGTCTTTACCACTTCTTTCCCTTTATTTGTTAAATCTTTCAAAATCCTTGGAGTACCAGATACCTTCCTTATGATCATTACGCTTGCCTACAAATATATTTTCATTCTTTCAAGGACTATTGAAGAAACCTATTTTGCTTTCAAATCGAGGCTGCTGGGGAACATTAAGAACGAAAAAATCAGGGAAGTCATAAGTGGCAGGATCTTCTTTATTTTTAAGAAATCTATGAGATTTTATGAGAATACTTACAATGCTATGGTTTCAAGAGCTTACCAGGGCAAAATAATACTCCACTCACAAAAAAAACTTTCATACCACGACTTTGTAGCTTTGTTTATTATTGTTGTTTCAGGTATCTGTATCATTTATTTTTTATAGAAAATAATGGAAGAGATCATTTCACTTAAGAATATTAATTATTCATATTACGGCAAAATTCCGGCGCTCAAAAACATTAACCTTTCAGTAAAAAAAGGTGAAATGGTTGCAATAATCGGGCTCAATGGCAGTGGTAAATCGACCTTGCTGCATATTATCAACGCGCTTATACTGCCTGATTCGGGTGAGTTTCTTTTCAGCGGAAATCCTGTAACAGAAAAATCTGTGAATAATAAAACCTACGGATTACAACTGCGACAAACAATGGGTTTTATTTTCCAGAATCCCGAAATACAATTATTTTGCCCGACAGTATTCGATGAGCTGCTCTTCGCTCCTTTGCAGCTCAGTCTTCCGGTTGAAACAGCTGTTGACAGAGCTGAAAAGACGTTATCATTTCTTGACATAGAATATCTTAAAGACCGCCCGGTTTATATGCTATCGGGAGGAGAAAAAAAGAAGGTAGCTATTGCATCTGTTCTTACTATGAACCCTGAGATACTGCTTATTGATGAACCACTCTCCAGTCTTGATCCAAAGACCCAGACATTTTTCATCGACCTTCTTCTTGAGCTTAACCATGCCGGCAAGACGCTTATCTTTACGACACATCATCTCGACCTGGTAGACCATCTTCAACCCAGGGTTGCTGTACTGTCTGATGAACATACAATACAAAAAACAGGAACTGCATCTGAAATACTAAATGATGAAGAATTCCTGATCAGCGTAAACCTCATCCATGAACATGTTCATAAGCATGAAAACGGGGAACACAAACATTTTCACTCACACTATGTGTTTCACAAACATTGACTCATTATCTTAATATTTAGAGCCTTATGGTCATCAATGATTTTTGCCTTTATCAACTTCAGTTTTGAACAGCAGTTCAGTATCCGGATCAGGTATAATATCAATAATCTTTCCCATGCCTATGCTTTTTCTGGTAATTCTGTCTGACACCTGAATTTTATAAATGTGTGACCCGTTTACCTCATCTACCTTTAAGTCAATATTAAAACTGAAAAGATGATCCTGAGTCTGTTCAATTACCAGATCGGATGATCCCTTACTCTCCCCCGGGCAGGAGGTAATCTTTAAATCGGGCTGACCCGCCGTAAAAAGCCATTGTTTAAAAAACCCGTCAAGATTTTTGTTACTCACCTTCTCCATAGCTCTCTGAAAATCGATTGTGAGAGCATTTCTGTTCCTGTACTCTGAATAATATAGTCTCATCCCTTTCCAGAATACATCATCGCCCAGTTCATATCTCAGCATATGAAGGACCCAGGCACCTTTCTGATAACTGTTGGCATTCAATAGTTTCATCAGATCTGTTACCGTCGTATCAACAACCGGCTGAGGAGATCTCTTATAATAATCCAGAACTCTTTTCCTGGCTGATTTCATTGTCGCATCAAACTTTTCTTTTCCATAGGTATTTTCCTGGTATACCGCAGCCAGATAGGTTGCAAATCCCTCACTCAGCCAGATATGATGCCAGTCATCTTCCGTGACAGAGTTCCCAAACCACTGATGAGCAATTTCATGGGCCATAAGATCTTCAGCTTTACCCAGTCCGGTTACCGAATTCTCAGAATAAAATATGCACCCCGCATTCTCAAGTCCTCCGAAGATTGTTTTGGATTGTACATTTGCCAGCTTCTCATAGGAATAAGGTCCTATAAGCCTGCTAAAAAAGGCAAGCGGTTTCACTGCAACGGCGTAGTCATAAAATCCCTCTTTCCTGTTTTCAGAGAAGACCCAGGTCCATACTGGTATGTTATCAACGTTGCCTTCAAACCGTATTGCAAATGATGCACCGCCGATTGCCATGACTTTGGTTGCAAGAGGTACTTCTTCTTTCCAGTGAGTAAGTTTTGTGTGATTCGGCATATAGCTCTCTTCCAACAAATATCCACTTCCTACAACTTTATAACGATCGGGGGAAGTAACAATGAAATCGACCGTAGCTTTGTCATAAGGATGATCAACACAAGGAATCCAGTTACTTGCCCTGTCAGGCCAGTTATCAGCAAAAAAAGTACGGCTCCCGTATTTGTTATCCGATATTATCAAACCATCAGCAGGTATTCCTGAGTAATCAATGCTGAAATTCCCCTGAGATCCTTTTTTTACCGCCTCACCCATTGTGATAATAATTCTGTTGTCTTTATGGATCCATTTAATTGTTCCCTTGTCAAAAATTACATTTCCCACTATCATCCCTTTCGCATCAGTTCCTTTATTTCTCAGGTCAAATTCTATAGTGTCAAGAGGCCCCGTAAAATTCACTGCAATTACTGCATGTCCGTAAATAATATTATTTGTATCACTTATTGAAATTGAGAAATCGTAATGAATAATATCGGCATTCGGATTTCGTTTATAGTTGTCTCTGCCCCTGACTATAAAACAGGACATCAACAACAGAGAGATGGATAATATGTTCTTCATAATCTGGTTATAATGGTTCATTAGTAATCAAAGGTAATGACCCGGGGTAAACAAAAAGTCAAATATGCTTCATAATTTTGTATAAATATTGCTTTATTATTTTACCAGTCAGCATACTATCGTGAATTTGCTATAAATTACTAGCTTTGCATAAAATTAAATGCACATGTTGAATTACGATTATAATACCCAGAGGAAAAGAATGGCTTTGCCTGAATATGGAAGAAATGTTCAGAAGATGGTCGATCATATAAAGACTATTGAGGACAGAGCCGAGAGAAACCGGGCGGCCAAAACAATCATATCGATCATGGGTAACCTTAATCCTCATCTTCGTGATGTCGGCGACTTTAAACATAAATTATGGGATCATCTGGCCCTTATTGCAAGTTTTGAACTCGACATTGATTCACCATATCCTATTCCTGAACCATCAAAGTTTGTAGAAAAACCAAAGCAGGTACCATATAAGCAAGGCGATATAAGGTTTCTTCATTATGGACGGATTATTGAACTCATGATTGATGCTGCCTGTGAGCTGGAAGAGGGACCTGAAAAAGAGTATCTTACTACTCTTATCGTCAATCAGATGAAGAAATCATATATCACATGGAACAGGGGTCAGGTGGCCGATGAGGTGATAATTAAAGACATGAAATTATTATCTAAAGGAAAATTGTTGATGACTGAAGGAGTAAGAATTCTGGAAGTCAGAGAACTTATTCCGCCAGTGAAAAGAAAACCTGTTGGAAAACCTCATGGTAAACAGCAAAATAAGCAGTTTGTTAAGAAAAAAGGACATAGCCGGCATTAATGGGTACTTTTATTGTACATGGAGGTAAGCCGCTCAAGGGAGAAATAACACCTCAGGGAGCTAAAAATGAAGCTCTCCAGGTTATTTGTGCCATTCTCCTCACTTCCGAAAAGGTTATCATAAGAAATATTCCAGACATAAGTGATGTAAACATGCTGATTGAACTCATCAGCTGCATGGGTGTAAGGGTAAACAGAGAATCAGAAAGCGTTGCAAGTTTTGAAGCCGTGAATGTCGATCTCGATTATTTACAGACAAGCGCATTCAGGGCACAGAGTTCAAGTTTAAGAGGATCGATAATGATTGTTGGGCCTCTTCTGGCACGGTTTGGCAAAGCTTTTATTCCAAAACCGGGAGGTGATAAAATCGGTCGCAGACGTGTCGACACACATTTCACTGGTTTTCAGAAGCTTGGGGCACATTTTGAGTTTGATTCCTCCGATCCGTTTTTTAAGGTTGAAGCTCCCTGCTTAACAGGCACTTATATGCATCTCGATGAAGCTTCAGTAACAGGTACTGCCAATATTATTATGGCTGCTGTTCTGGCGAAAGGGAGGACAACAATTTACAATGCTGCCTGCGAACCATATATTCAGCAACTCTGCAGAATGCTTGTTTCCATGGGGGCAAAAATCGAGGGAATTGGTTCAAATCTTCTATATATTGATGGAGTTAAGGCTCTGAGTGGATGTACTCACACAATTCTTCCCGATATGATTGAGATCGGATCCTTTATTGGAATGGCTGCAATAACAGAATCGGAGATTACAATCAAGAACACATCATTCGACAACCTTGGGATTATTCCCGATTCTTTCCGGCGTTTGGGAATCAATCTTGAAAGAAGAGGTGATGATATTTTTATCCCCGCACAGAAACATTATGAAATAGAGACTTTTATTGATGGATCAATAATGACAATATCGGATGCAATCTGGCCAGGGCTAACGCCTGATTTGCTGAGTGTATTGCTTGTCACGGCAACGCAGGCAAAAGGAGCCGTGCTTATCCATCAGAAAATGTTCGAAAGCAGGCTCTTCTTCGTCGATAAACTTATTGACATGGGAGCGCAAATCATCCTGTGTGATCCGCACAGAGCAACTGTTATCGGCCAGGACAAAATGATCAGATTAAAAGGTACTGTAATGGTATCTCCCGATATCAGGGCAGGTGTGGCGCTGCTGATTGCTGCGCTTTCTGCCGACGGTAAAAGTGTCATCCATAACATTGAACAAATCGACAGAGGCTACCAGGATATTGATAAACGGCTTAATGCACTGGGGGCTGATATTCAACGGGTACCATAACAACGATTAAGGGACTGAGAGACTAAGGGACTGAGGGACTGAGGG
>DCFT01000215.1:48665-89263 GCA_002319885.1 Bacteroidales bacterium UBA1797 | reverse complement strand
GACTGAGGGACTGAGGGACTGAGAGACATCTTTTTCACTGAGTCTCTTAGTTAAAATTTCACTGCCAAATTGTCAATATCCCATGGTTGGCAGGCAATTTGATAAATAATGATGAAATACTGAAATATTGTAAGTGATCATGAAGAAAAAGATGAAAAACCATACAGATGCAGAACATAATAATATCGACAAATTAACTGAAAATAAAGAACATACCAATACTTCTGATAACTACCCGGGCAAAACATCAGACAATTCAGGTTCCGGCGAACCAACAGTAGCGGATACTGATTTGTTACAGGATGCTGCTGTTTCTGACAAACTGATCACCGGAGAGAATGTTACCGAAGAAAAACTGGCAGAAATGCAGGATAAGTATATTCGTCTTTCGGCTGAATTTGACAATTATCGTAAAAGGACTCTTCGCGAGAAGATGGATCTGTCGAAATATGCCGGAGAAAATCTGTTACTGGGCATCATTCCACTTATGGACGATTTTGAGAGAGCTCTTAAACATATGGATACTACAACGGATTGTGTTTCACTGAGAGATGGGATTAATATCATCTACGGAAAATTCGGTGATTTTCTTAAGCAAAATGGCGTTAAGGAGATTGATTCTCTAAACAGTATTTTTGACGTAGATCTGCATGACGCAGTAGCGAAAATCCCGGTTGAGGAAGAAGATAAAAAAGGTAAAGTTGTTGATGTTTTATTAAAAGGATATTATTTACAGGACAAAGTATTAAGACATTCAAAAGTTGTTGTAGGTGAATAATTTCTAATCATAATATCTCATATTGTAAGTGGCTGAATAAAAAATAAAAGTAAAAGGATGGGAAAAAGAGATTATTACGAAGTGCTTGGTTTATCGAAGGAGGCCACAAAGGAAGAGATAAAAAAAGCATACAGGAAACAGGCTTTGAAATATCATCCTGATAAAAACCCGGGTGATAAAAAATCAGAAGAAAACTTCAAGGAGGCTGCTGAAGCTTATGAAGTTTTAAGTAATGACGAGAAGAAAGCCAGATACGATCGTTATGGACATGCTGGACTGGGAAATAACGGAGGAGGTTTCTCAGGGCACGGAATGACCATGGATGATATCTTTTCATCCTTCGGTGATATTTTTGGTGATGCTTTTGGAGGTTTCGGGGGTTTTGGCAGCACCAGGCGCGGACAAAGGGTCAACAAGGGGAGTAATCTCAGAGTGAAGGTAAAACTCACTCTTCAGGAAATTGCAGCCGGAGCTGAAAAGAAAATAAAAGTAAATAAATACGATATATGCGACACGTGCGGAGGGACAGGGGCTGCTAATGCTTCGAGTATTTCAAACTGTTCAACCTGTCATGGAACAGGCCATGTTACCAGACTGACAAATACAATGCTTGGTCAGATGCAGACTACATCAGTCTGCCCGGCTTGTGGCGGCGAAGGTAAGATTATCACGAAAAAATGTACCACTTGTTATGGCGAAGGTGTAGTACAGAAAGAAGAAATAATCAAAATAAATATTCCTGCCGGGGTAGGTAAAGGAATGCAAATGACAGTAAGTGGAAAGGGAAACGCTCCCAGGAGAGGCGGCATAAATGGCGACCTGCTGGTAGTTATTGACGAGGAAGAACATCCCGATCTGATAAGAGAAGGTAACGATTTGATCTTTAATTTGTTTATAAGCATACCGGATGCTGTGCTGGGTACTCATGTAGAGGTGCCGACTGTCGATAATAACGTAAAAATAAAGATAGAAGCCGGCACTCAACCCGGGAAAATTCTTCGTCTGCGTGGAAAAGGGCTGCCTGAAGTAAACGGATATGGCCGGGGCGATCTGCTGGTCAATGTAAATGTGTGGATACCTAAAAACGTAAGTAAGGATGAGGTAAAAATATTCGAGAAGTTTAAAGAATCTGAGTCTTTTACTCCCAACCCTGACAAAAACGATAAAGGCTTTTTCGAAAGAATGAAGGGGTACTTCGAATAATATTTAGAAATTTAGTCTTTCTGCCCTCTGTGGTCCTCTGTGTTACCTCAGTGACACTCTGTGTAACAAAAGAACTTACACGGAGTTACACAGACCTGCCTGCCGTGTAGGCAAGGAAGCACAGAGTTTCACAGAGATTTTTTCTATATTTACATTTCATTTTCATTTATTATAAAATTAATCTCATATGTCACTTTTTGAAGCGAAAAATGTCTCAAAACAATACGGCAGCCAACTTGCACTCGATAACGTAAGTATTTCCGTGCCTGAACAATGCATATACGGATTGCTTGGACCAAATGGCGCGGGGAAAACCACTTTTATAAGGATAATCAACCAGATAACCGGTCCCGATAAAGGAGAGTTGTTTCTTGATGGAAGAAAACTTATGCCCTCTGATGTTCAGCTTATTGGTTATCTTCCTGAAGAGAGAGGTTTATATAAAAAAATGAAGGTTGGTGAACAGGCTTTGTATTTTGCACAGCTTAAAGGTCTCTCAAAGGCAGAAGCCATGAGAAGACTTAAATACTGGTTCAAAAAACTTGATATTATAGACTGGTGGGGTAAAAAAGTAGAGGAACTATCAAAAGGGATGCAACAGAAAGTACAGTTTGTAACAACAGTCCTCCATGAACCAAAACTACTGATCTTTGATGAACCTTTCACAGGATTCGATCCTCTGAACACAAATATTATAAAGAATGAAATCCTGTTCCTGAGGGAAAGAGGGGCAACGATTATTTTTTCAACCCATAACATGGAATCCGTTGAAGAACTTTGCGATAATATAACGCTTATCAACAAAGCCAAAACAATTCTTGAAGGAGGGGTAAATGAGATCCGAAGTAAATGGGCAGCAAACGAATACGATCTCGTTTTTGACGGTAACGTGGAAATTGAAGGAAACAGTCATTATAATATTCTGAAAAAACAGAATGAAAACAACAAGAGTATATTCAGACTAAAAACTTCGAGCAGTATCAGTACAAATGATATACTGCAAAATCTTATGAGATCAGGAAATATCATCTCTTTTAACCCGGCACTTCCATCAATGAATGAGATTTTTATAAGAGTGATTGAAACCCAGAATTAAAACATTCAGATAACCTCGAAACATATCCGTTATGAACAAAATATCCGTAATTATTAAAAGAGAATATGTGACAAGAGTAAGAAAAAAATCATTTATCATAATGACGATTCTTGCTCCTCTTCTCATGGCAGGTATAATTATCATACCTACCCTTCTCATGACAAACCAGAGCGGTGAATTTAAAAAGATTGCAGTGGTAGAAGATAACTCCGACCTTTTCAAAGGTGTTATTAAGAATACTAAAGATGCCGAATTTGTTTACCTGGAAAATACTAAAGTTGATGATCTTAAAAAAACTTTTGAGAAATCGGGGTTTTATGGGATCCTGTATATTTCACCTGAACTTGTAAATACTCCTAACGCTGTTTACCTCATCTCAAGCAAACAACCTCCAATTGGTCTTCTTACATATATTGAAAACTCTCTTAAAAAGGAAATTGAACGGCAGAAATTGCTCGCATATAAGATTGAAAATCTTGATGATATAATGAAAAATGTCGAGACAAACGTAACTGTTCAGACAAAAAAACTCGATGAATCTGGTGTTGAAAAAGGGACAAGCACGGGTATAGCTATGGCTCTCGCCTACATCCTCGGATTCCTGATGTATATGCTGGTATTCATTTTTGGAGCACAGGTAATGAGAGGTGTCATTGAGGAAAAAACCAGCAGGGTTGTAGAGGTTATTATTTCTTCTGTTAAACCGGTTCAACTGATGATGGGCAAGATTATTGGTATTGCCCTTGTAGGACTTACACAATTCATGATCTGGATCTTTCTTACTATTGGGATTGTTGGCTTTCTGAAAACAACGATACTTTCCAAATCAGGCGCTACTGAGATCACTCAATCAATGCCTCAAAATTTAATGGCTGGAAATCAACAGACTGCAACCGGTACAACACAGGCTGCCGAGATATCACCGCAGATCGCCGAATTCTCCAAAATGTTTGACAATGCAATGAATCAGCCATGGGGATTGATAATCATATGTTTCATTTTCTATTTTGTAACGGGATATCTTCTCTACGCCTCAGTATTTGCAGCAATCGGTTCTGCAGTAGATAATGAGACAGAGACCCAGCAATTCATGCTTCCTGTTACCATCCCTATAATATTGGGACTTATGGTGGCCATGGGTACTATGCAGAATCCTGAGAGCTCACTCTCATTCTGGTGTTCAATTATCCCTTTGACCTCACCTATTGTTATGATGGCCAGGCTGCCATTTGGAGTTCCTTATTGGCAGATAATAATTTCTATGGTAATAATGCTCCTCACTTTTGCCTCATTTGTGTGGATGGCTGCAAAAGTTTACAGAACCGGAATTCTCATGTATGGAAAGAAGACCTCATGGAAAGAAATGTGGAAATGGCTGAGATACAGTGGATAAGGCACATGGTGCAGAGCACAGAGCACAGGGCACAGGGAATAGAGCCCAAGTCAGATTTCTTTGCGACCTTTGGATTTTATCCTTTGTGAGCTTTGTGGTTAATGGATTTCAAATAAGTAGGTATGTCAAAAATATTGGTTATAGATGATGAGAGGGCAATAAGAAATACTCTGAAAGAGGTTCTTGAATATGAAAAACATGAGGTTGATCTTGCGGAAGATGGTCCAAAAGGACTAGAAATGTTTTCTGCAAACGCTTATGATATTGTGCTTTGCGATATCAAGATGGCAAAGATGGATGGCATCGAAGTCCTTGAAAAACTGGAAGAAACCTCATCAGATATACCGGTTATAATGATCTCCGGGCATGGGAATATTGATACTGCAGTTGAATCAATAAAAAAAGGTGCATATGATTTCCTGGAAAAGCCTCTTGACCTTAACCGCCTTCTCATAACAATCAGGAATGCACTGGATAAATCCTCGCTTATCACTCAGACTCAGGTGCTTAAGAACAAGGTGAGCAAGTTGTATGAGATAGTAGGAGAATCAGAGGCTATTAAAAAGGTGAAAAGTATGATCGACAGGGTTGCTCCTACTGAAGCCAGAGTGCTTATCACCGGAGCCAATGGCACAGGGAAAGAACTTGTTGCCCGTCAGCTTCATGAAAAAAGTAACAGGGCAAAAGGTCCGTTTATTGAAGTAAATTGCGCGGCAATCCCATCTGAACTCATTGAAAGTGAACTTTTTGGTCATGAAAAAGGTTCCTTTACCTCAGCTATCAAACAGAGGATTGGCAAATTCGAACAGGCAAACGGAGGCACTCTTTTTCTCGATGAGATCGGAGATATGAGCCTCTCAGCACAAGCTAAAGTACTGAGAGCCCTCCAGGAAAATAAGATCAGCAGGGTAGGTTCTGACAAAGATATTCACGTAAACGTTCGCGTAATTACAGCTACAAATAAAAACATCAAAAGAGAGATAGAAAATAACGGATTCCGTGAGGATTTATACCACAGGCTCAGCGTTATCCTTATTAATGTGCCAACACTTAATGAAAGAAGTGAAGACATCCCCATACTGGCAGAACACTTTAATAATTTAATATGCAATGAATATGGGATGAGTAAAAAAACAATCAGGGAGGATGCCATCAAAGAACTGCAGAATATTCAATGGACTGGTAATATAAGAGAGTTCAGAAATGTCCTTGAAAGACTGATTATACTATGCCCTTCCGAAATTACCGGCAGTGATGTGGTTGCTTATGCGAAACCGGTTTCGGGGTCAAATATTTAATGACTCTGTGGACCTTTGTGTCTTCTCTGTGTAACTCTGTGTTAGTTCTTAATTACTTAGTTACACAGAGAGCCACAGAGGAATCACAGAGATAACACCAATTATATGTACCGGATCGAAAAAGATAGTTTAGGTGATAAACAAATACCCTCTGAAGCATTATATGGTATCCATTCCATAAGAGCCAGAGAAAACTTTCCTGGGGACTCACCTTTCCCACCCGAATGGTATAAAGCGGTTGGCACCACAAAACTCGCCTGCTACAATACCTACAGGAAATTCAGAAAAGCTGCGGAATCGAGATCCGGAAAGAACCTGCCATTTAAAATAATTGATGATAACATTCTGAATGCCCTTTGTTCTTCTGCTAAAGAAGTTTCAGAAGGAAACCATTTTAATCAGTTCATTATCCCTGCACTTCAGGGAGGCGCCGGTACAAGTATCAACATGAATGTCAATGAGATAATTACAAATTCTGCACTTCAGAAAACGGGACATGCGTGTGGTGAATACAATTTTATTGACCCGCTTGAACATGCAAATATTTACCAGTCAACAAACGATGTAATTCCGACTGCTCTTACTGTTGCAGTAATGTATCTCCTTCAATCCCTGGAGGAAAAGATTAATATTCTACGGCAGAAGGTAGAGGAATATGAGAAGAAAAGCAGGGAAAAGCTTCGTCCGGGATATACTCAATTGCAGGAAGCTGTTCCATCCTCTTTTGGAATTCTCTTCAGCACATACAATGAAGCGCTTTCAAGGGACTGGTGGAGAGTATCAAAATGTTCCGAAAGAATAAAACAGGTCAACCTCGGCGGAGGAGCAATAGGTACAGGATTATCGTTGCCCAGATTTTTTATAATGGAAGTTGTTCCGGAACTTCGTAACCTTACAGGCCTTCAACTCGCTCACAGCGAAAACCTTTCCGATGCTACCTCAAATATGGACAAGTGGGTTGAGATTCATGCTACCCTCAAAGCTCATGCAGTAAACCTTGAAAAGATGTCTTCCGATTTACGTCTTCTTTCATCAGACATTTCAGCTGTTAAGACTTTATCAATCCCCGACCGGCAGGTAGGAAGTTCAATTATGCCGGGAAAGATTAATCCTGTAATTTCTGAATTCGTAATCTCTGCTGCTCATAAAATATATGCAAATGATGTACTCATCTCCTCTCTCAGCGGACAGGGCAACCTGGAACTTAATGCATATCTGCCGTCTATAGGGATTGCGGTTATTGAAAGCATTAATTTGCTTATCTCATGCAATATAACCCTGTTGAAAAATTTGTTTACAGGTCTGGTGATTAACGATGTTGCCGGTTATGAAGCTGTTCTGAAAAGTCCATCAGTCACTGCAGCTTTAAATCCTCATATCGGATATCACAAAGCCGCCGAACTGGCTGAACTGATGAAAGAAAAAAAAATCAACATCTTTGAAGCTAACGATATACTGAAGCTGATTGACGACACTAAGCTAAAATCAATTCTTCAACCCGGAAACCTTTTAAAACTGGGGTTTTCGCTCGATGATCTTTAAATTTTAGGATTCGATTTGTTGACTAATACAGGATATTTTGCAAAAGCACCATGAATTCAGAGAACCTGCCCGTTATCATAATAAATTTTAAATGAACGAGTCAGCTGATGTTCTTATTTTTCTATTATCCGCTTTCCTAAAATAACAAATCAATCAGTTTTTTTGCATTTTTTTGAAGGTCAAATTTCTCCGAAAGAGCATTCATCCGTTCCTGTTTCATTTTATCCGTAAACTGTTCCTTCATTAACAGATGAACTTTGTTAACCATTTCTTCGTCGGAATCTGCTATGCGACACAGATTCATTATTGAAGGGTTTGTTTTTACTTCGGAGTTAACCAGACAATGTCTTCCTGCATATAGTGCTACCAGTAATTTAAGTTTAAAACCATTGGAAGACAAGAATGGAAGCAGATTTATTTGCGCGTTAATAATCAGACCCGTCATAAGATCATTACCCGGGTTTGAAATAATCGTGATATTTGAAAAACGGGAAGCGAGCGACTTAAGGTCTCCGGAGGGGTCTTTACCGGCAATAATACATTTATATGGAACTTTAGAAAAAACATTAAATATTAAAGAACATGCTATCGCAGCGTTTTCATTTACTGACAGATCGCCATGATAAATTATATATTCTCCAACTCCTGGCAAACTTTGAGACTCATTAAACGGATGGAATGGAGCCAGCAAAACAGAATTATGATACTTTTTTGTAAAATATTCCTGATCATGGTCTGATATCGGCATTATATAATCTGCTTTCAAAAGTACTTTCTCATATCTCCTCAATTTAAATGATTCAAGGAGAAAAAATACTTTTTTTATCATGTTAGGCTCATTATCCGCCAGGTTTTGATAATACCTGTGTTCAATATTATGAAGCCTTACAAGCTTTTTTCGCGATGAAAGTGATGGATGACTTAAATAATAAGTTGAATGTAACCCATCGAAGAGAACAGGATAATCATTATGCATCAGGTTATCCAATAAAATCTTCGAGCTGCGTGTTAAAACAATATATGGAATAGAGGAAAATTGCCTGATTAATCCTGTTTTCCTGGGATAATAACTGGTCTCTTCACAGAGTGATTCCAACACATCTGAATGCTGGCGGCCGTACTCAAAACAATGAAGATGGATCCGGACACCAATATTATGTAATGCCTTAATCCGGTAAAAAGTATCTATCATCCCGCCATAATCAGGAGGATAAGGTATATTTAAAACAATAATATTAAGGTCCATTGCCGGTACTGGAAATTTATTAATCTAAGATATCTGAAATTTAGTTAAGTCAACTGGCTCATTCGCTTTTAAATTCTCAAGATCTTCATTGAATAGTCTATGCATTTTCTCTGTGATTTTCTCTTGCCTCGCGGGAAAAGTTGTGCTCCTCTTTGTCACTCTGTGTAACAATAAGAACTGACACAGAGTTGCACAGAGGAGACACAGTGTTGCACAGAGAAAACACAAAACTTCACAACTTTCCTGCAAGGCGGGAGAGAAACAAATCACTAAAATATTGCTAATTTTGCAGGAAATTTGACAGAATGGTTAATAAAGGACGTGAGTCAAAACCACATATTGGTATTTATGGACGGCGGAATAATGGCAAGAGCAGTCTGATCAACTCTCTGGCAGGTCAGGATATTGCCATAGTATCCGATCATCCGGGAACAACTACTGATCCGGTTAAAAAATCATTTGAAATTACAGGCTTTGGTCCTGTGATCCTTGTCGATACAGCAGGGATAGATGACTCAGGCGAACTTGGACTGAAGCGGGTTGACCGTACGTTAGGCACTCTTGAGATTATTGACATGGCGTTACTGGTTGTAACTGATAATTCATGGGGTAAATATGAGGATGAACTTATAAAGCAATTTGATGATCATGATCTTCCATATATTGTAATACACAGCAAATCTGATATTCAGCAGCCTGATGCTGAATTTCAACATACAATTCTCAGGTTAACCGGATCACCGCTATTTGAATTTTCGTCAGCTGATAAACGTAATTATGAAGAGCTCATATCGCTCATAAGAACAACAATACCGGAACATTCATTCAGGACACCTAGTTTGCTTGGCGATCTTATAACTTATGGAGATATAGTAATTCTTATTACACCAATAGATATAGAGGCACCAGCCGGACGCCTCATACTGCCACAGATGCAGGCTATCAGGGATATTCTTGACAACGAGGCTGTTGCCATAGTTTTAAAGGAAAGAGAGGTCGATTCATTTCTGAAAAAGACCGGAGTAAAACCAGCGCTGGCAATAACAGATTCGCAGGTATTTGTCAAAGCAGATTCATCTATCCCTCATGATATCCCGCTTACCAGTTTTAGTATTATGCTTGCGCGGTTCAAAGGTGATTTTGATAATTATCTTAAAGGCACTCCTAAAATATCTGAATTAAAAGACGGCGACAGGGTTCTTCTTCTCGAATCGTGCACACATCATGTCTCATGCGATGACATTGGAAGAACCAAAATTCCGCGATGGATAACAGCCTTTACAGGTAAAAAAATTGAATATGATGTTGTTGCGGGACTCGATGCCTTATCAAGACCGGTAACAGATTACTCCCTGGTTATACAATGCGGTGGCTGCATGATAACGAGAAAACAACTTTATAACCGTCTTCAGCCGGCGATCAGAGCAGGTGTGCCTGTTACAAATTATGGAATGGCAATTGCTTATGTACAAGGCATCTACGACCGGGCCATTGCACCTTTTATAAAAGGAAAGGCAAATGAGGATACCTATCTTTAAATTCTCTGCTTAACTTCCTGCTTCTCTGCCTACCCGCAGGCAGTATCTGTTATACTCTTGTTATAGATCGAGACAATTTGTGTCAGTTCTTTTTTGTTACACAGAGTGCCACAGAGGATTCACAGAGAGTCACAGAGTTTTAATGCTGACGAAAAATGAGAACCGGGAAACAGGATCTCAGAACCTGAAATAAATAAACGGCATAACCTCTGTTGTACGCATCTGATAAAGAAGAACCGCTACAAGCATGACAACTGCCAGCTGAGCAACAAGCGGGATTTCTATGAACAGTCCTCTGTATGACTCTTTAATCCTTTCCGGGAGAAAATGTATTATATATGCAACAAGCATAAGTAATAGGACGCTGCCGTATGCAGGAAGAACAGTCGCATATGACCCGGGAGAAAAATTCTCAAAGATTTGTTTTAACATAATCTTCACGCTTTCCATATCGGGGGCTCTGAAGAAGATCCAGCAAAAATTTACAAACTGAAATGTTAAAAATACCGCGAGTATTCGCCCAAACCATTTTGTTCCTGAATGATGTTTGAAAATCGAATTCCATATCTTATTAATTACCAGTCCAATACCATGCAATCCTCCCCAGATAATAAATCTTAATGATGCCCCATGCCATAATCCGCCAAGAAGCATGGTTAACATTAGATTAATATAAGTTCTGATCCTTCCCTTCCTGTTACCGCCTAATGAAATATAAAGATAGTCGCGCAGCCATTGTGATAAGGAAATATGCCATCTTTTCCAGAAGTCTGATATGCTTTTTGCTTTATATGGAGAGTTAAAATTTACAGGTAATCTGAATCCGAGAATCAAAGCGACTCCTATAGCAATATCAGTATATCCCGAAAAATCGCAGTAAATCTGTAATCCATATCCATAAATTGCCAGCAGATTCTCAAATCCCGAATAAATTGAGGGTGCATCAAAAACCCGGTCAACAAGATTAAGAGCAATGAAATTTGAGATTACTATCTTTTTAATCAAACCTTTGGAAATAATGTATAGAGCATGGCTAAACTCATGCTTCGACAATTTGAATTCCTGGTAGATCTGAGGAATAAAAACCGATGCACGTACTATCGGGCCAGCTACAAGATGCGGAAAGAAGGAGACATAAAAACCAAAATCAATAATATTTCTGACCGGTTCCATTTTTTTTCTGTAGACGTCAATAGTATAACTGAGAGACTGAAAAGTAAAAAAGGAAATACCTACAGGAAGAATAATATAACTTATGTCAAATGAGGTTCCAAGGATTGAATTTGAAAAACCTGAAAGCAGGTCATAAACTTTAAATGAGGTACCAAATAACTCATTTATTGTATTGATGATAAAACCAGTGTATTTAAAATAGGCAAGAAGACCGAGATTGGATATTATACTCAGAAGTACAAAAAACCGCCTTGCAGCCGATCTCCTGGATTTAAAGATCAATAAACCAAAACTAAAATCTACAACAGTTACAAAGATGAGAATGAATAAGAACAGACCCCCTGCTTTATAGTAAAAAAAGAGGCTAACTAAAAACAGATATATATTTCTGGTCAGTAATTTCTTATAAACGAGACTATATCCGGCCAGAACAAAAAGAAAGAATATCCAGAATGCTGCTGATGTAAAAATAAATGCTGTATGCGGATTAAAATTTAATATTGAAAATGCAACAGATTTAAACAGTCCTTCACTTTTCCCTTCTTTCTGAGGTTCTCCGGCTGCAACTGTTGGTGCTACTGAAACCTTAACAGGTCTCATTTCGGTCAAAGCCGGTTGGAGGGTATCCTTTTCCCTGTTTATAAATAAGGAAGATGCAATCATTTCTGAAAGGGTATCTGCTCCGGGATACGTAAAATGTATGAAGTCTTTCTGGGCCAAAGGAGGTTTCTTTTCTTCCCAGCTTACAATAGATGATCTCCCGCCCATTGCCCTGTATGCATTCCAGAATGTTACATCAGCCTCTAGTGAGGCTTGTTTCTGGGCATCAACTATAGAAGGAATATTTTTATACGATATTACACTGTCACCCTCATTTTCTGCCATATCGGTTACTCCAACAACTAATATGGAAGTGGATGGTAAAATTTCTTTAAGAAGAGAGATCTGCCGGTACAATCCTTTTTTATAATATGAATAATTGTCCCTTATATTTTTAACTACATTCAGACCGTATTGCAGGACAATCAGATCGGGGGAGAGTTTTCTCAATGATTCCTTCAGATTTTCCCTGTCAACCATTGTAAATTCAAGGCCGGCACTTCCTCTTTGAGGAATGTTGTCTACAACAACTCCCTTTTCGCTTTCAATACTGATGCCGTATATATCGGGGCTCGATCTTCCTTCAAATTCAATAAGTATGTCGCTAGTGGAATATAACGGACATTTTATCTCATTATAACTGTTCCCTCTTTTTAATGTATCAGCAAATAGCAAAATATCATTCCCTTTAACATCTATCTTTACAGTACCTTCGTTGTTTTTATAAAAAATCCTCAATATATCATAATGTGCTGAAGCGCTGTCAGCGATATTTGAAGGCCTTATCCTTACAAAAGCTTTTTCAGGTTCAGAGGAGATTTCCCCTTCGGGTAAATAGCGACAAATAGCCATGAATGGACCAAGATCCCTGTGCGATATTTCCCCTGCTTTATATGATAGATAATTGTATCGCTTCCAGTTAGAGGATGACTTGATCCAAACTGATTTAGTATACATTACCGGCATCAAAGGCAAAAACAACCCTGGCCCCGATCCTCCCCTGCCAATTCTCAGGGTGTGGCGCAAATAAGATGTAATCCGGTCGCCTTCAATCTGTGAGTCGCCATAATAGATGACTCTTATCTGTCCTTTGGAATATCTGAGAGAGTCAAGAAAAGGTTGAAGCGGATAAACCGAAATATTCTCCGGAATGGGATGTATGGATACATTCGATGATATTGTGTCAGTTGGTGATAAGTTTTCCGAGTCCGGCTGCATTTCCGGTATCGTGTAATTTTTCCTGCCAACCGGTATTATATCATTAATAATATCCTGTGGAACAAATTCATTAATTGGCGGGAACAGTTGATTTACATGAATTAAATAATGAAGACCGGTAAAACAGGCCAGAAAGATCAGCAATAACAAGAATGACCTTAAAGGGCGCATATATTAAAAAAGAATCAGCTCTTTTTCTTGATCTTCAGCACTTGCCCAACTTTTATTTTACCAGCATCAGAAATATTATTCAACGACAGTACCTGTGTTGTTGTGACATTATCAAACATCTTGACTATATCCCAGATAGTGTCTCCGTTACGAACGGTATAAGTGATAAACTCACCATCTATATCACCCGGGCCAATTGATGTTGCCTGCGGCTGGGAGGTATTAGTCACTGTCTTTCCGCTCAATGCCTGTTTATCAGATAAATCCATCATATTTATTTTTGAATAATACTCCGATTTTGCAGGATCTACATAAACTACCAGTTTTTGTCCAACCCTTATATTGTTACGGTAAATATTATTCCAGTTTCTGAGATCGGAAAGCCCTACATGGTACCATTCGGAGATAAAACCAATGTTATCTCCATCTTTTACAGTATAAATTAATTTTGTTTTTCCTTTAATATTTGTCGTTACATAAGAAGAGCGGGTAGGATCATCAATAAGTGTCCGTTTATTTAAATAGACATCAGGTTTATACTGTCTTATTGTGTCAGTCAGATCCATGAAATCTCCAAGATGGTTCATTGGCAGGGTAAGAGACATAGGTTTTGAAGATCCGGGAACCAGACCCGTACGATACTGAGGATTAAGTGCCTCAAGTTCTCCTAAAGGTATACCCATTACTTCTGAGATCTGGGCAAGATGAATATCTTTATTTACCATAATGGTGTCAGTTGCGACAGGAATATTCAGGGGCAATGGTTGCAGGTTATGTTCAGCATAATATGTAACTGCATAAGCCGCAGCAATATACTGAGGAATATATCCCCTGGTTTCCCTGGGCAGTCTGTAGTATATACCCCAGTAATCCTTTTTATTACCCGACCGCTTGATTGCTTTATTCACATTTCCCGGACCACAGTCGTAGGCGGCAATAACCAGAACCCAGTCTTTATAGATATTATAAAGATCTTTAATATATCTGGCAGCTGCATGGGTCGCTTTTACCGGATCTTTGCGCTCATCAATAATGGAATTAATCGTAAGTCCGTACATACGTCCGGTACTGTACATAAATTGCCACATACCGGCTGCACCTGAACGCCTGTTAACAGCATTTGGATTTAAGGCTGATTCAATTACAGCCATATATTTAAACTCGGCAGGAAGACCATACGAATCAAATACATCTTCAATCATTGGAAAATAGTAATCTTTCAATCCCAGTACAGCGCAGAATTTCTCTCTTTGTCTTACAGTATATACTTCAATATGATTACGGACTATATTATTAAATGGCAGATTAATAACCGAATTAATCTTATTCAGTCTGTTGATATAAACTGAATCGGGGCATTGATATGCTAAAGTATCAGTGTCATTTTCAACCAGCTTATTCTTGATAGCAATTTTGACATACCAAGTGTTCACAAGGCTATCAAGATCACGGGCAATTCGCTCACTGTTATTATCAGTACGTATAATTATTGTATCAACATCGGGTGCTGCATTCGCCTTAATGGCCAAAAAGAAAAAAATTATCAGTATTGCTTTAAATTTCATAGTTAAATAAATAATTTAAAAATTTACTTTCAGGTCCATACAAATCCCTGCTCCCATGTATCCGCCCGGTAATGTCATCTGCACAGGAACGAATGTAACATTAAGATTCGGACTAATATCATAATTAAAAAGACTCGCATCAACATTTGCATCAAGTATCGATATAAGATACCATCCTGCGATGCCAATATACGAAAGATCCCGGTATCTTTTATAATAATCTACCATTCTGAGCATTGCATTCTCATAATCAGTATACTCTGTACGGGAATAACCAGTAGGATTATACATACGATCATAGGTACTCCGGTCGGCGCTGGGAGAAATTACTTTGAGATAGCTGTCTGTTGATAATATGTTATCAGTAAAATCCTGATATGCTTTCATGTATAAGTTATAATTCTTACCATTAAAACCAATACTATAAACAAGAGCACCGAATCCTGCATAAACTACCGGTATTTTCCATATTTTCCTGTTATATATCTGACCGAGTCCGGGAAATGCAACAGCCAGCATGGTTGCTCTCATCGTCTCCGGTTTAAACTTGTGTTTAACCGGTTCAGGAACAGCCAGTGTATCCTGTGCAAATATGTTCTGCTCAAAGCAAAGCAATTGCAGGATGAATATTATCAGTATTTTGTGAGTAGTTTTCAAAATAAACAATTACCGGTTTTGTAATCTAAAACCAGTATAACGCGCGATAAAGATAATTATTTTCAGGAGTTCAGACGGTCAAATACTCCTAAAATGCGTTCCATTTCCTCAGAGTCTTCAAACGGGATCACAATCTTACCCTTTCCCTTTTCATTGATTCTGAAATTCACCTTTGCTGAAAATATCTTATTAAGATGGTCAGAAAGCTGAGTGAAATCATTATTGAGTTGGTTTTTCTTATCAATTTTTGCCGGGTCTTTAGCCTTTTCAGACTGCAATTGCCTTACAAGCTCTTCTGCCTGACGAACAGACAATTCGCCATCGATGATTTTGTAATAAACGTTTATTTGCTTTTTAGGATCCTCAATGTTAACAAGAGTCCTTGCATGGCCCATCATCAGGTGTTTGTTCTTAATGCCAAGTTGTATCTCGGCCGGCAATTTCAAAAGACGCAGATAATTTGCTACTGTTGATCTTTGTTTCCCTACCCTGTCGCTTAATTGCTCCTGGGTGAGTTTACATTCTTCTATCAGTCTATGGAAACTAATTGCTACTTCAACGGCATCAAGATCTTCACGCTGAATATTTTCAACAAGAGCAAGTTCAAGCATAGCCTGATCATCCGCTGTCCGGATGTAAGCCGGAACATGTGTAAGTCCGGCCAGTCGTGCTGCTCTGAGTCTTCTTTCCCCTGCAATCAGCTGGAAACGGCCTGCACCAACCTCACGCACTGTAAGTGGTTGTACGATACCCAGTTTTTTGATTGAATTTGAAAGGTCTTCGAGAGCCTGTTCATCAAAACTCGTTCTGGGCTGAAAAGGATTTGCCTCAATTGAATCTACGGATATATCAAGGTTTGCTTCAACTTTTTTTTCAAGGACCTCTTTCTCCACTCCATCTATCAATGCACCAAGACCTCTTCCCAACGCATTTTTCTTTGCCATGTTCATTATGTTTCCTTTTATTGAAAAGTCGTATAACTAATTCTTAATTCTTGTTTCCTGTTTCTCAATAAGCTCTTTTGCCAGATTAAGATAGTTGACCGTACCTCTTGAATCGGCATCGTAAAGTATAGCCGGCTGTCCAAAACTTGGTGCTTCCGAGAGCTTAACATTTCTTTGTATTATAGTCTTGAAAACCATCTGCTGGAAATGTTTATTGACCTCATCAGCTACCTGATTTGACAACCGGAGACGTGCATCATACATTGTAAGAAGAAAACCCTCAATCTCAAGCTCGGGATTAAGGTTATTCTGAATAATTTTTATTGTATTAAGAAGCTTCCCAAGTCCCTCAAGTGCAAAATACTCACACTGAACAGGAATTATTACGGAGTGCGATGCTGTAAGCGCATTGACTGTAAGCAGGCCAAGCGACGGAGAACAGTCAATCAGAATATAATCATAATCCGATTCTATTTTTTTAAGTACTTCTTTAAGAATCTTTTCCCTTTCATGCCTGTCAAGCATCTCTATCTCTGCACCAACCAGATCAATATTCGAGGGGATTATTGAAAGATTATCAACTTCACATTTAAGCAAAGCTTCACCCGGTTCTTTCCCATCAATCAGGCAATCGTAAATTGTACACCTGATTTGCCTGGTGTCAATTCCAATACCCGAGGTTGCGTTTGCCTGGGGGTCGCCATCAACAATCAGCACTTTTTTTTCGAGAGCGGCCAGACTGGCCGCCAGGTTAATTGCTGTTGTTGTCTTCCCTACTCCACCCTTCTGATTTGCTATAGCTATAATCCTTCCCATTGTTGTCCAGTTATCGAGTTATATTTTGAGTTTCAAATTTACTATTTATGCACTTCTGCCACCGGCACTAAAAGATGTAATTGTAAACATTTTTTTTGTGGTTTTCAACACTTTATTAACATTAATCTTTTTTGATCAAAAATATAACTTACTCATTTTATGGCATATAACAAATCAGATGCATGCACAATCTTTTGTTTTTTGCTCAAAATAGCACGAAGTGTAAGTCTGATAAACAGATCATTAAAGTGATAATAAACCAGGTTTTAAAAAATTAATCTATTTATTTCCATCTTTGTCAGTATAATATCCGAATATATATGAATCATAATACAGAACAGAAAGAATGGCTGGTCATCGTAAACCCTAATGCCGGAAACGGGAAAGGGCAGAAAGACTGGAGCAAGATATCTGAATTTCTCAAAAAGGAAGACGTATTGTTTAAAGTGAAATTCACTGAAAGAAAAGGCCATGCCATCGACCTTGCAGTAAATGCAATTTCCGAAGGTTTCAGAAATATAATTACCGTTGGAGGAGATGGAACACTAAATGAAGTATTAAACGGAGTATTTACAAACGGATCATGTCTTACTACCGATATTACCCTGGCCATGATACCTGTCGGTACCGGTAATGACTGGAGTAAAATGTTTGGAATCTCGCTTGATTATGAAAAAGCAGTTAAAATAATAAGTGATAATAAGAGATTGCTGCATGATGTTGGTCTGGTAAGCTTTAATAACGGCGGAGTGAAAACCAACAGGTATTTTATCAATATAGCAGGACTGGGATTTGAGTCGGTTGTTGTGAGAAAAACCAATATTCAGAAGGACAACGGTAGCGGTGGCAAACTGATCTATTTTTATAATCTTCTCACCAGTCTTCTTTCATATAAAAACACCAGGGCAGAGATAGATATTGACGGTGAAATAATACATGCCGATGTTTTTTCTCTTAATGTAGGTAATGGCCGCTATTGCGGGGGAGGAATGAGACAGACGCCCAGGGCCCTGCCTGATGATGGTCTTCTTGATGTAACCATTATAAAAGGTATGGGCAAGTTTGAAATAATCAGGAATCTGAAGATCCTTTACGACGGGACAATCCTGCGTCATCCAAAGGTTGATGGCTATAAGTGTAAAAATATAAAAGTCACCTCATCGTCTGTAATGTATGCTGAAGCTGATGGCGAATCACTGGGTCAGACTCCTGCAGAATTCAGTATTATTCCCGAAGGTGTTTATATAGTTTACGGGACTAAGCTTATTCCGTAACTTTTATTTCGAATAGTTTGGGCCACCTTTTTCCTGTAACAAAAATTCTGTTCCCCTTTTTATCATATGCAATACCATTCAGAACATCAGTCTCAGCATCACGATCAGAAGCAGGCAGGATTCCTTTCAGATCAACATACCCAAGAACTTTACCTGATACCGGATCGATCCTGGCGATATGATCATTTATCCAGATGTTTGCCCAAATTTCACCGTTAATGTATTCAAGCTCATTTAATGAATCTCTTTTCTTTTCATTATCATAGACCTCAATTTTGGAAATGACCGTAAACATATCAGGTTCATAGAAATACAAAATGTTTGAGCCGTCACTCATAACTATCTTGTCATCTATTGTTGTAAGTCCCCATCCCTGAGTAGCATAATATATCTTATTTATTAAGTTAAAATCGGATTCATTATATACAAATCCGACTTCACTTTTCCAGGTCACCTGGAATATCCTGTCGCGGTACAATGTAATGCCTTCACCAAACAATGATTCATCAAGATCATGTTGCTTTTTCACCTTGCCGGTTTCCAGGTCCACTTCGCGCAATGTCGAGCCGCTTTCCTGTCCGGTACCTTCATAGAGTTCGCCTTTATCATAGAAAAGTCCCTGTGTAAAAGCATTCCTGTCGTGAGGATATGTGTGAATTACCTTATAACCATAGCGTTTGGGTATAATATCAGAATAGATAACCATGAAACGGGTTATAGTGTTCTGGGTTTTACCTCCTTTATAAGCTGTTACTTTTAAAGATTTTCTACCCGTGGTTATCGTGAAAACCGAAGGTATGGAATATTCCCATGGTTTAGATTTTAGCGATGTTATATAATTTCCGTTGAAATAAATGGTAACAGAGTCAGGAACCTTTGTCTCATCCCAAAGTGCCATGTTCACCTTTATTGACTGGTTGAGTTTGAAGCCTGAATTTTCTTCGGGCGATACTATTTTAATTAGCTTTGAGGGGATTTCTCCGGTAGGTACCAGTGCGGGATGATCTCCGGTTTCTTTCACATTCCCTGATCTGCCGGAACATGAAAATATCCAGATAAAGAGAAGCGGCACTGAGAAAAAGATGAGATACTTCTGATAATAAGTCTTCATTCGTTTCTAGTTAATAATTTAAAAATCCTTTTAAAAATATTTTTCCGGGCTGAGAAAATTCTCTTTTCCGCTTCCATCTCCTCTACTTCATAAGGTTTAAGTATCTGCCATACGCCACTCCACCCCGGGAAACCACCAATATTTTTATCGTCAATGTAGATATCTGCATTGATCTTCCGGCTGACTGTTTCATCAACAATTTCCTCGGGATAGTTTTTATTAACTGCATAAAACTCAACTCCATTCATCCTGCAGTATTCAACAGCTTCATTAAGTTCAGCACCCGTCCGGATCGTCCAGAGAATCAGAATTGCCCCTAACCTGTCGAGTTCCTTAAGTGTCTGAAATGCAAAAAGTTTCTCTTTGCCAATTTTGGGATATGCATGTTCAACTATTGTTCCATCAAAATCAACCGCGATTTTTATACCTGTAAAGTCAACCATCCAAATATTATCTAATTTGATACAAATCTACTAATAAATGATAAAAGAACGATCGAATTAAGACATCACGAACTGGTGTCATACTGAAAATTATCTTAATTTTACTTCCCTTCTGATGCAGCTATATTAATTTACAATGAAACACTTTCCAAATTTTATAACATCGCTGAACCTGACATGTGGATTTATTGCAATTATTTTTGCGGCTAATGGCAATTTAATTACAGCCTCATGGTTCATACTCGCAGCAATGATCTTTGACTTTCTCGATGGTTTTTCTGCACGTTTGTTAAAAGCTTACTCAGATATAGGCAAAGAACTTGATAGTCTTGCAGATGTGGTAAGCTTTGGAGTGGCTCCCGGAATAATAATCTATAATCTGTTTTGTAAATCTGTTTTGTTGAACGCTCCGGCTAATTATAATTCTGATGTTTTAAAAACCATATTGCTGATGTTAATCCCGGCTATAATGCCTGTATGCGGAGCTGTACGACTGGCAATTTTCAACCTCGATTCAACACAGGCTACAACTTTCAGGGGACTACCAATACCGGCAAATGCACTTGCAGTAATATCGGTTGTTATTGCGGAACATTATTCCTCATCGTCCATGATAAATACATTTACAGGTTCTCCGTTTTTACTCGTGATCTTTACTCTTTTATTATCTTTATTAATGGTCAGCAGGATACCATTACTCTCTCTCAAGGTTTCGAACTTTAAATTAAAAGGGAATCAGGGAAGATATATCCTTGTAGTTTTGGTATTGGGCGCATTCGCGGTTTTTGGGATTATGGCATTTCCGCTAATAATACCTCTTTATATTGTTTCTTCGGCATTATCACTGCTCTTCTGACCGGTCTTCCCCGTTTGTTTTAAGATTGTCCGTTATTCCTTTTCAGGAAATTTCTTTTCGTACGCCGTTAAGGAGTATTTGATAATGAACCAGCTTAACAGAATAAAAGCGGGCCAGATAAGGTATTGAAGAATTTGAGAAATATACATGTCTGATTGGTTTTTATCTTGTTGTCTGACCTTCAGTCTTGTTATTCTTCGAACCTGCAGGTCAATGTGTAATTTTGATCTTCGTTTTAATACTTATGTTCCTCCGAATTCATTTCCTCTTCGGTTATTTTGCTATTATTAATCGATTTCCAGGCATACCATATATAAGCCAGAACCAGGGGAATAATAAATGAAACATACATCATTGTTTTCAGAGTAAACTGGCTCGATGATGCGTTGGTAATTGTTAAAGAACTCTGAAGATCGGCCAGGGAAGGATAAAATGATGTCCCGTTGAAACCGGCAATAATAAATAATGAGAATACAGCGAGTATCGTTCCCGAACCGGTAAACCATATCCCTGAATGGCTTTTGCTGAAGACAGTAATACCAATACCAAAAAGCACGGCTACCACTCCTGCAAGAAAAAGTACCATTACAAAAGGCATCTGAATAAAATTATGAATGTATTTAAATTTCTCTACTGTTATACCACCAGTTATCGGATCAGCTGCAAAACCACTCGAAAAAATGAGAGAAATAACAAAAAACAGGAAGAATATCAGAAAAGGGATAGAATTTCTGATTAATGCTTTAGCTGATCTTTCTGCCAGTTCATCGTCGTCAATAGTATTGATTATGTATAACAACCCATTTATCCTGGCAAGAAATAATACTGCAAAACCAAGTGTAAGGTTGCGGATATTCAATAACGCTTCAAGTCCATACCACGGAGTTGCCCATCGTACCTGATTCATTATGTTAAGTTTGAACATTGCTCCTGTGAAAAAAGTCGCAACGGCTACTCCTATCAGGAAAGGGCCCAATGAACCATTCAGAAACAAAAACATGTCGAAGGTTTTCCGGCCAAGAACATTATTGGGTTTGGATCTGAACTCATACGCAATAGCCTGTATTGTAAAACTGAACAAAATTGCTATCCATACCCAGTATGCACCTCCGAAGCTGGTTGAATAAAAAAGAGGGAAAGAGGCAAAAAAAGCACCTCCGAAAGTTACCAGAGTTGTGAAAGTGAATTCCCATTTACGTCCCAAAGTGTTAACAATCATTGTCTTCTGAATATTGTTTCGGGGAAGCGTAAAGAGCAACGATTGCCCTCCCTGAACGAACATCAGAAAAACAAGCAGACTGGCCAGAATCGAAACTATGATCCACCAGTAGTGTTGCAAGAAGAGTTGAGATATCATTGCTGTCATAAATTTGTCCTCCTAATGTTTTGGTCCCGTTTTAATCTGTTTAACCATAATTGATACCTCTGAAATAAGCAACCCGGTAAAGAGAATTGCAAAGAGAATGAAGGTAGTAATCACCGATCCGGTACTGATTCGGGAGACGGCTTTCGATACGGTCATCAGATCCTGAATTATCCATGGTTGCCGTCCTAATTCTGTAAGCAGCCAACCCAGCTCGCTGGCGATATATGGTAAAGGAATTGACAGTAGGGCTATCCACAAAAACCATTTCCGTTTCGAAATTGTTCCATTAAACAGAAGAAAGAGGGCAACCGAAAAAATAATTATGAACAGGAAACCCAGTATAACCATAAGATGAAATGAATAAAAAGAAGCTGTTACATTCGGAATAACATCCTCGGGTTTATCAACAGATGCATATCCAAAATACCTGAAATATCTGTTTTGGAACTCATTGTCATTGAAAACCTTTTTTAATGAATCAACCTTTGAAGAATCATTATTAAGTCTTGCATTTTTATACGTCGTGAGTACATCCCTGGAATACCTTCCATTTTGAATTTTTTCAGAGGTTGAGATCAGACCAAGTTTCTCATTTCCTGAAATAAGATCTGAAAGTCCTTTCACATATGAATTTCTGTCGCCCCCGGTCAGAACTGAAAGTAAACCTGGTATTTGTATTTTAACAGCAAATTCCTTTTCTGTTTTCCCGCCAATTTTTTTATCCGCATCTTTAAGGATACCAAAACCTATGAGCCCTGCATTACTTTTGCCATCATAAAGAGCCTCCATTGATGCAAATTTGACAGGTTGCACTTTTGATAATGTTCTGGCTGACGCATCACCTGTATAAGCAACCATAAGCGAAGATAATAGTCCAAATACACCCGCTACGAGAATACTCTTTTTTGCAATCTGTTCTTCCCTTTTCCTTATCAGATACCATGCGCTTATCCCCAGAACAAACATAGATGCGAGCAGGAAACCCGATGAAATTGTATGCAGGAATTTATCAACAGCAACCTCATTAAATAAAACTGACCAGAAATTGACCATTTCATTACGTGCAGTGTCAGGATTGAATACCATGCCTACAGGATGTTGCATCCAGGCATTTGCAACCAGGATCCATAGTGCAGAGAGGTTGGCGCCTATTGCAACCAGCCATGTAGATACCAGATGGAATTTTTTATTCACTTTATTCCATCCGAAAAACATAACGGCAACAAAAGTTGATTCGAGAAAGAATGCCAGAATACCTTCAACTGCGAGTGGTGCACCGAAAATATCACCAACAAACCATGAGTAGTTTGACCAGTTTGTCCCGAACTCAAATTCTAATATAATTCCTGTTGCGACTCCAATTGCGAAGTTTATTCCAAAAAGAGTCATCCAGAAACGTGTAATTCTTTTCCATTCCTCTTTACCTGTTTTGACATAGATTGTCTCCATTATTGCCAGGATAAATGAAAGCCCCAGGGTAAGAGGAACAAATAGCCAGTGGTATATTGCTGTCAGGGCAAATTGAGCCCTTGACCAGTCAACAAGGCTTAAATCAATGTTGTCTATCATGGTTGTCAGATGAATTAGTTAATTGATCCAGAACATGTTCAGTTCTTTCTTTATTCGTAGGCCAATTTGTTTTTAAAAAATCATGGAAAAAAAATATTTTTAATATAACAAACATAATAAAAAGTTTGATTATGATTATCAACCATACCTTCCTTCCCCAAACTGGCATATTTCTGAATCCATCATAATAAAAATGGAACAACCGTTTAATAAAAGAAAAATATTGTTTCATTTAATTATTCGTTTCTGTTCTGAAGATATGAAAAAATTAAACGGTTATTATGCAGAAATTACTCCGACGATGTTCCATCATTGGTTTTAAATGGCATCTGGGGTTTACTTCCTATATTTTCAGCAGAAAGACCGGATGTTATTTTCTGAACCGCTTTGAAATTATAAAAGAACTCCCTTGCAAAAACTCTCATCACGGTATAGGCAGGAATACCCAGGATCATTCCGGGTATCCCGGCTGCAAAACCAGCCGCAAGAACAACAATAAAGATTTCAAGCGGGTGAGCTTTAACACTGTTGGAAAAGATAACCGGCTGAAAAAGAATGTTGTCAATCAGATGGGTCACTCCTTCAACAATTATCATATATGTTACCAGTGGAACCAATACAGTGTTTACATCCTGGTTGATATGTGACGCAACACCCATTATTAGTGCAATGAATAAACCAATCCATGGCCCTACATATGGAATGACATTTAAAATCCCAAGAATAAGCCCCATAACAAGAGCCTGCTGAAAATCTATCCCTACGATCGTCATTCCAATTGTAACCAGGATCATGATACATGTACTTTGTATAACTATCCCGATGAAATATCTTGTAAGAAGTTTTTTTACAGAATAGAGTGCACGGGTGACATTATCCTCATATTTATCGGGCACCCACATTAATATGGATTCGAAAAACAACCGCTGATCCTTCAGGAAAAAAAAGGTAATAAATGTAATTGAGAATATTGCAATTACTACGTTACCAAGAATACTGATCAGAGAACCAATGAAATTCTGTATCATGTTAATATTGAGAACTCCTGTAACTTTTCCAACAATGTAATCCTGAATAGAGACATTGCCGGGAATGTCTTTGTTAACTGCTCTGAACAGATTTTCAACTTTGCCTATTGGTCCTGCAATGATCTGAACGATTTTCTCGCTGTCAATAGTTGAAAAATAATTTATCTGCCTTGTAACAAGGGGAACGAATATGATGAAAAACAAAATAATTATCCCCCAGATTATAATAATTGTCAGAAGCGCAGCAATAGTGCGGGGAAACAACCATGTTTTTATTTTTATCCTGCAGAAAAGATCAACCAGTGGCCTTCCCATAATAGATAACACACCCGACACTAAAATGTAAACAACTATATTCCTGAAAAACCATACACAACTTAAAAGAACCAGTATTCCAAAAAAAATTAGAATGTTTCTTAAAGTTGTTTTCATTGTTAAAGGCTTTTCTAATACAAACCTAATCCAAATTTTTGTAATTCACTAAAAATTATTAAACTGAATGTACTCGTCCCATTAGACCCATTCTCTATTTCTTCAAATACGGGTATATAATTAATATTCATTGTTTTACCTCCATCTCTGATTCTTTTTAAGAGACCCAGTTGTGAGCTCATCTGAACCTGAAAGTGAATAAGATATTCTATTGCGTATGTCATATTGTCTGCTATTGAATAATTTTATATGTCATTATGTCATTTTTATTAAACTGGAACGAAGTTTGAAAATATACTGACATATGAATAAATAATAATTTAAAGTTATAGGAGGACAAAACCATGTTACCAACATTTACAAGAAGGAGTTTCAGGCCATTTTACATGCCAGGTATTTTTGATGATGATTTCTTTCCGGTACTCTCAAAGAAGACAAACTCGATACCATCTGTGAACATCAGAGAGAACGATAAGGATTATTTACTCGATCTTGCGGTCCCGGGCATCGACAAGAAAGATCTTAAGATTGATATAAACGAGGATGTTTTAACAATATCATCGGAAACCAAAAGTGAATCGGAAGAAAGCAAAAACGGTTATAGCAGAAAAGAGTTCAGCTATTCAGAATTCTGCAGAAGTTTCTATGTTCCCGATAATGTTGACACTGAAAAAATAGAAGCAAACTATAAAGATGGAGTACTTACAGTTGCTCTTCCAAAACAGGCTGAAGAAAAAAGCAAGATCACAAGGAAGATTGAAATTTTATAATTGATTGAAATGAGAATCCCGGTAATTAACCGGGATTTTTTATATGACCACATTCCTGTATATATCTTTGAGCAAAATTTCTGCCGAATTGACGTAAATTTTCCTTTTTATTACCATCGGGAGAAAACTTGAATGAAGCAGTTTCTTCGAAAATCTTAAGCTTGAGAAGCCGGAAGTTTTCGAGAATCAGATTTGGAGATTCACCACTCCAGCCGTACGACCCGAACGCACCTCCTAATTTTCCCTTGTCGCGAATAGGATTTATCAATGCTAACAGCTTATACACTGGAAGTAATGTATTCTGATTAATTGTTGGTGAGCCGACAAGTAAGCCGTCTGACATTATTAATTTTGATTCCAGTTCTTCCAGGGAGATATATTCAATATCAGCGATATCCACACTAAGATCCTTAGTCTCAAGAATCCCTTCCGCGATGATATGCGCAGCCTCCTTTGTGTATCCATATGCTGAGACATAAGCAATAAGAATATTCATCTTATTTTTTTCAGAAACGATCTGCATATAGTCGCCTGCCATTCTTTCAGATAGTTCAATTGCTTTTTGAATGTTCTCTTTATGGATCGGACCATGACCCGGGCATATAAAATCCAGTTCAAGTGGCTTTACCTTTTCAATGGCTTTAAGCATAAACCTGCTGAAAGGTCTCATTATTACATCAAAGTAGTATTTGAAAGATTCTGTAAACGGTTCATTGAAAGTGCTAAAAATCTCCGGTGAACAAAAATGAGCACCGAATACATCACATGTAAAAAGAACTTTGTCCTCCACAAGAAGTGTCAGCATCGAATCGGGCCAATGAAGATTTGGTGCAGAGAAAAACCTCAGAGTCTTGTTGCCAAGGTCGAGGGTATCACCATCTTTTACAATGAGCGATTTAAATGGTACGTTAATTATATCTTCGAGGTATCTTATTGCATTTCCGCTTCCAACTACGGTTGCTGAAGGTGCCAGGTCGAGCAGTAGCCGTAAACTGCCTGAATGATCCGGCTCGGTATGGTCGAGAATAATGTACTGGATCTCTGCCGGATCGGTTACTGATCTGAGCTTACGAAAATAAACTTCACTGAATTTTTCTTTGGCAACCTCAACCAGGGTTTTCTTTTCTGCATTAATAAAATAAGAGTTATAGGTTGTTCCGAAATCAGTATGCATAACTATATCGAATGTTCGGATATCATAATCAAGAATTCCTACCCATTTGACATCTTTCGTTACATCGATTATTTTATCGTCAATTTCTTTCATATAATCAGTCATATTTCAGATTTTGGCAATGATACTTTTATTTGCCTTTACCTGCTGAAGGATTGGAATCTCAACTTCAGTGCCTAAGGGTAAAAAAAGGTCAACACGCGATCCAAACTTTATAAACCCAAGTTCGTCTCCCTGCAAAACGTCAACATTTTCTTTCGCATAAGTAACAATCCTTCGGGCTACAGCACCGGCTATCTGCCGTACCATTACTTCAGTACCCATACTGGTTTTAATTACAATAGTACTCCGTTCGTTCAGTTCTGAGGATTTCGGATGCCAGGCAACCATATTCTGTCCTGCATGATAACATACATATTTTACTCTCCCTGAAACAGGATATCTGTTGCTGTGCATATTAAATGGCGACATAAAAATCGAAACCTGCAACCGCAAATCCTTAAAATATTCATTTTCCATTGTCTCTTCAATAACAACAACTTTCCCATCCGCAGGAGCATATATGAGTCCAGGATCAGTTTCAAACGAACGGGTCGGCAGTCTGAAGAAAAAGAGCAGGAAAATATAAAGCATAAAGGAACATACAAAAAAAGTCCATTTTACAATTGACAGATCTGCCCATATAATACTGATGATGATATTAAGTATAAGCAAGGCAATAAAACCAAAACCTAAAATCTTGTACCCTTCTTTATGAATATGAATTCTCATCTGTTTAAAATTTGCACAAAACTAATCAAGTCGCGTCAATCAACCAAAAAGAGATATAAAAAGATATACAATTGGGAAAGATCCTATTGCACTGTCGAACCTGTCAAGAAATCCGCCATGCCCCGGCATAATTGTGCCTGAATCCTTCACACCGGTATTTCTTTTCAGCATCGATTCAATAAGATCTCCAAAGGTGCCGGCAACAGAAACTATTAATGAAATGACAAGCCAGTGGATTCTATCCACAACACCCAGCCAGCCTGAAAGAAACCAAGCTATAACAGAAGCGACGATGATACCTCCTATTAATCCTTCCCATGTTTTCTTAGGCGAAATACGTTCCATCAGTTTATGTTTACCGAATGTAATACCGCTAAGATAAGCCCCTGTATCATTTGCCCAAATAAGGATAAAGAATCCTATTATTATTCCGGGAGAAAAAATAATTTTTGTGTGTGGAAGTATTGAATCAAGACCTGTTCTCGAGAAAGCAGCGAAAGGGAACATAGAAAATGGCAAAGCAGTATAGAGTACTGCAAAGATCGTATGTGCCAGTGAATCAAATGGTTTATCCTGTCTCCTGTATAACTCAACAACCATGAGTATTAACATTACCGGGATAAGGATGAGGAATGAATTTTCAGGAATAATTCCTGAAGCAATAAGTGTTGAGATGACATATGCAGTGATGCCTGTAAGAATACCCAACACCATCTGAGGCTTTACTCCGGTGTTCTTTATCATCAGATAATACTCATATTGTGATCCGATAAGCATTATCAATCCTGTAAGAAAAAAGGATGCCGGGTGAAGCCAAAAACCTCCCAGTACAAAGAGAACGATCCATGCCCCGGTTAAGGTCCTTCTGAAAAAAGTATTCAAAACTACAATATATTATTTTTTACTTTTTGATTTTGCTTTTTTCACAGTTTTCTCAGAAGATACATTTTCTGTGATTGATTCTTTTTTTGAGGCTTTAACTTTTGCTTTTTCAGGCAGAGAATTAACAGATTTCTTTCCATTTCTAATTCCCTTTTTCTCTTCTTTGTTGTCTGATGAAAGGGTCAGTTTGGCTTCAGTGTCTTTTTCGTCTTTTACTAAATCAGCTTTTCTCTTTCCAAAAATTCTTTCAAGGTCTTCGCTGAAAATCACCTCTTTGTCAAGAAGTAGTTCGGCAAGCTCTGTCAGACCTTTCATATTATTTTTAAGAACTTCCTTAGCCCTTACATACGACTCTGCAATAATCAGGTTTACCTCCTGGTCAATAAGCTCTGCTGTTTTCTCGCTATAAGGCTTGGTGAATCCGAAATCGGTTTGTCCTGATGAATCATAGAAGCTGATATTACCTACTTTATCGCTCATTCCGAAAAATGAAACCATGGCATATGCCTGTTTAGTAATTTTCTCCAGATCGCTGAGGGCACCGGTCGAAATTCTCCCGAAGATCAGCTCTTCTGCGGCCCTGCCACCAAGCGCATAAGCCATTTCATCCAAAATCTGTTCGCGTGTTGTAAGTTGTCTTTCTTCAGGAAGATACCAGGCTGCACCCAGAGCGCGGCCCCGTGGAATGATGGTCACTTTAAGTAAAGGACTGGCATATTCGAGTAACCAGCTTACAGTAGCATGACCAGCTTCATGATATGCGATTGTTTTTTTCTCGACCGGTGAAATTATTTTGGTTTTTCTTTCCAGTCCACCCACAATACGGTCTATTGCATCAAGAAAATCCTGTTTCTCAACAAACGTTTTATTTTTCCTTGCCGCAATAAGGGCTGATTCATTGCATACATTTGCTATATCAGCTCCGGAAAAGCCCGGAGTCTGTTTAGCCATAAAGCTTACATCAAAACTTTTTTCAAGTTTAATGGGACGAAGGTGAACTTTGAATATTGCCTCCCGCTCGTTAAGGTCGGGAAGCTCAACATGTATCTGACGGTCAAAGCGTCCGGCACGCATTAATGCCCTGTCGAGTATATCAGCCCTGTTTGTTGCAGCCAGTATAATCACTCCCATATTGGTACCGAAACCGTCCATCTCTGTTAAAAGCTGGTTCAGCGTATTTTCTCTTTCGTCGTTCGATCCAAAATTTGCATTTCGTCCTCTTGCCCTGCCAACTGCATCTATCTCGTCAATGAAAACAATACAGGGTGCCTTTTCTTTTGCCTGCTTAAACAGATCCCTGACTCTTGAAGCGCCTACTCCAACAAACATTTCTACGAAATCCGACCCCGAGATTGAAAAAAACGGAACATTTGCTTCTCCTGCTACTGCTTTTGCAAGCATCGTTTTACCAGTTCCCGGAGGACCTATTAAAAGAGCACCCTTTGGAATTTTCCCTCCAAGGTTAGTATATTTCTTGGGATTCTTCAGAAAATCAACTATCTCCATAACTTCTGTTTTGGCTTCTTCCAAACCAGCGACATCGTTGAAGTTTAATTTCACATTTGTATCCTTATCAAATATCTGGGCCCGCGATTTGCCAACACTGAATATACTACCCGCTCCTCCTGCTGCTCCTCCTGACATTCTTTTCATCATAAACAGCCAAAAACCGATCAACAGCGCCGGCAGCAATAACCATGAGAGTACGTCTCCAAACCAGTTTTTCCGGGTTTGGTATTCAGGATAAATAAGATCCTTATCAGCATAATTTGCTTCTTGCTGGGCCTTTAAGAGAAAAGGTTCAAAGGTACTGATATCACCAATATTGTAAGTGAAGTTTGGTTTTGGTAATGCAAGACCAAACCCTGTTCCAGGTTTTGGCAACTTAGGATACCTGCCCGATTCCAAAGCCTCCTTCTTGAGATAGATCTCAGCCTGTTCCTTATTTACAACAATTATTTTGTCAATATCATGATTGGCGATCATCCCCTTAATTTCGCTTGTAGTAGTCTGTTGTACTGCTTTACCGTTGTTGAATAATGAAAAAAGTATCAGTGATAGAGCAAGGATTGCAAAAATCCAATTTGTATTAAAACGTGGTTTCGCATTCTTATCAGGTTTTTTTTGTATGTCCTGATTATTATTTGTATTTTCTGCCATAAATATTTAACTTACTGTATTTTATCTTCTATGGATTCGATTTTTGCATCTGCCCAAAGCGACTCCAGACTGTAAAAATTTCTGTATTCCTCAAGAAAAACATGAACAATTAAATTCCCATAATCAAGAAGAACCCAGAAGCAATTATCAAGCCCTTCGATATGCAATGGTTTTTCAAATGCTTCCTTTCTAACTGTATCATCTACAGAATCACAGATAGCACTAACCTGAGTTCCTGACGAGGCGTGACAAATGATAAAATAATCTGCAATTCTGTTATCTAGTTTCCTTAAATCAATTTTCAGAACATTCTGTCCTTTCTTCTCAAAAATACCTTTTAAAACACTGTTTAAAAGAACTTCAGTCCCGTCTGATTTTTTCTTCATCAATACCTATCCGTTTTATATTAAGTCGCAAAAATACCACTTTAATCTGTATTTTTGTTACTGTTATGCTCATTTGCAATTTCAATGCCAATCTTGACAGTATGGAATAAACATATCATTAAAATCATTTGATTTAATTTAAATCACTACTAATCATGATAATAGGTTCAAATTTATTATTTTTTAAAAACCTGCCATCAACAAATACACATACAGCTACTCTTTTAAAAAAAAACAGACTGCAGGAAGGCTCAATAATATATACTAATTACCAATCGGCAGGAAGAGGCTATTACAATAATATTTGGGAAAGCGAAGACGGTAAAAACCTATTAATCAGCATCATACTATTTCCTTCATTTTTAAATCCGGAAGATCAGTTTCAGATTTCGATGGCAATATCACTCGGTATTTGTGATTTTTTAATCAGATATATCCCCGATTGTTCAATAAAATGGCCTAATGACATTTATGTAAACAATGACAAAATAGCAGGTATCCTGATTGAAAGCTCCGTTTCAGGCAGTAAGATTGATTCTACAATTGCAGGAATAGGTCTGAACATTAATCAGGAGAAGTTCCTCAGCAATGCACCCAATCCTGTTTCTTTAAGTATGCTGACAGGAAAGAGTTATGATCTGCTTTCCTGTCTTAATCAGCTGTCGACCGATCTCGACAAGAGATACAAACAATTAATAGCGGGAAATTCAGGACAAATAAAGCAGGAGTATGTCTTAAAACTTTTTCGCCTGAATAAATGGTGTCAATTCAGAGATAGTAAAGAAATTTTCACAGGGAAGATTTTGAACACCGGTGAATTTGGACGAATAATTATTGAGAAATCCGGCGGAGAAATAAATGAGTATTCCTTCAAGGAGATAGAATTTATTCTCTGATCTCTTTCCAGCCACAAAAGGTTTCCATTTCTTTAATAAGGATCTCCAGGAATTGTTCAATAGGTTTTGAGGCAATCATCTTCATCATTGGATTGAGGTCCGCACTCAGCATCAGCTGCACATCTGCAGGCCTTTCATCATTATCAGAAATATTTATGGTAAGCAAAAAGTCATTTTTCCTGAGAGCATCTCCACTATAAACAACTTTGTTGTATTTTTCCTTTTCAATCAGTCTTACATTGACTTCCCCAAGCATCGACACCTTGAATCTGCATGACTCTTTTTCAGCATACCAGGCATTAATTGTCCTCTCAGGTATAAATCGTTCGAAATTTCTTATATCTGTCACAAAATCAAAAAACTCCCTGGAATTGCAGGTAAGTTTCCCTGACCTGCTTTCAAAATATGATAGATCGGTCATAATTTAGAAAGTTCTGTTTTTATTGTTATTCAGCTGGTTTTAGCCCCATCCCCTGTGTGGGGTTAGAGAGTCCCCCCCCAGGCTGCCGGATCCATTCTCCAGCTTTTCAAGGTATCAACTTCTGTCTGACCTATATAGCCTGTTTTCAGAGCTGTTTCTACAAGTACGGAATAGTTGCTTAATGTATTCAGCCTGCAATTTTGAGAGGCAAAAGCATCAGTGGCTTTTTTAAATTCATATGTAAATATCGCAACCATACCCAGGACCTCACAACCTGATTCTCTAAGAGCGTTCACGGCGTTCAGGCTACTGCCACCCGTAGATATCAGATCCTCAATAACCACTACCTTTTGTTTCGGTTCGAAATAACCCTCAATCTGGTTTCCCAATCCATGTTCCTTTGCACCCGATCTGACATAGATAAATGGTAATCCGAGCTTGTCCGATACCAAAGCTCCATGTGCAATAGCACCTGTGGCAACACCTGCTATCACCTCTGTTTGCGGATAAAGATCCTTTATTAGTTCAGCAAAGGAATCGCAAATAAAAGAACGAATCTCCGGATATGAAAGAGTCTTTCGGTTATCACAATATATAGGCGATTTCCAGCCTGAAGCCCATGTAAAAGGATTTGATGGTTGCAATTTAATTGCTTTAATTTGTAAAAGATATTCTGCCGTTTTTTTTTCAAAATTTATCATTGGAGCATGTATAAAGTTCATTTCGAGAACAGATTTATAATGTTAAGTCCTGAACCCGACAGGGTACAAAAGTACGCCTTATTCCATAAATTCAATGATACCAGAGAGCTTTATAAATTAATCGCTGATTTTCAGTCAGATAAAAGTATTCCCGCTATCAATGTTTACGGCAGCAACATCAAACATCTCTGGAAGATCTTCCGGATTTACTTTACAGAAGTGGGAGCTGCAGGTGGATTGGTTAAGCATACTTCAGGCAGATATCTTTTTATAGAAAAGAAGGGGAAACTCGACTTGCCAAAAGGGCATATTGAAGAGGGAGAAGAACCTGAAGCATGTGCTTTAAGAGAAGTATCGGAAGAATGCGGAATCAAAGGGCATTCAATAGTTAAGCCAATTGCTCCGAGTTATCATACATATAGCTGGGAAGGTATTTCATACCTGAAAAAGACCAGCTGGTTTCTCATGAATTATAGTGGTGAAATGATAATCAAGCCCGAGGCATCGGAAGGGATAACAAAAGTAGAGTGGCTTTTCCCCGATGAGCTGAATTCCATTAAAAGCAGTGCATGGTTATCATTAATGGATCTTATCAACTGTTCAATACTGAGATGATGACTTATTGCTCATCAGTGCCCTTGTAATCCCTTAAGTTGATTGCCGCAGGAACAAATTTTGAAGCATCTCCGCCGCTTCTTATTATGTCTCTGACTATAGTGGAATTAATGAATGAATGCTCAGGAACAGTAAGGAGGAAAACTGTCTCTATCCCGGGTGCTAATGATTTATTAACCTGACCAATTGCCCTCTCAAATTCAAAATCTGCAGCTGTTCTTAAACCTCGAAGCAAGTAATCTGCTCCGTTTCTTTTACAGAAATCAACCGTGAGTCCTCCATAATGATCAACTCTTACTCTTGGTTCATCCCTGAAGACTTTCCTGATCATCTCTTTCCTTGTCTCAAGAGAGTAGTAGTTCTTTTTCAGGGCATTTGCACCCACGGCTACTATGATCTCATCAAACATGCTTAAGGCACGCCGTATTATTGCTTCATGTCCGATTGTGAAAGGATCGAATGACCCGGGGAAAACTGCTTTTTTCTTCATTCAAATGAGATATTTTTTGGGTTTTTCACCTTTTGCTTAAGTAAGGCAAGTTCAAGTACACCCATTATTGTCTGTACATAATGGAATTTTAATCCCCTGATATATATTTCCTTAATGTTTTCAACATCTTTTCTGTTTTCTTCCGAAACAATAATCTCCTTTATACTGGCTCGTTTTGCAGCAAGTATCTTTTCTTTAATTCCACCCACCGGAAGGACTTTCCCTCTCAATGTTATTTCTCCGGTCATAGCCATGTACTTTTTAACTTTTCTCTGGGTGAATGCAGAAGCAATTGAAGTGGCCATGGTAATACCTGCTGAAGGTCCGTCTTTTGGAATAGCTCCCTCCGGCACATGGATATGAATATTCCATTTTTCAGAGAAATTATCAGGAAGATCGAGAAGCTCTGCATTTGATTTCAGATACTCCAATGCAATAATCGCCGATTCCTTCATTACTTCACCTAGATTACCGGTAAGTGTAAGCTTTCCGGCTCCTTTACTCAAACTGGTCTCAACAAATAATATCTCCCCGCCTGCGGCAGTCCATGCAAGTCCAGTAACTACTCCTGCCTGTTCATTTCCGGCATAGAGATCACGTGTATATTTTGGGGGACCCAGCATTTCGGTAAGCGCAGTTAGTGAAACATTAGTGTTGTATTTTGTATCCGATGCTATATTCTTTGCAATTACCCTTACGATCTTGGCGAGCCTTTTATCGAGTTCACGAACACCCGATTCTCTTGTATATTTTTCAATAACAGCCTCCATAACCTCTTTCCCGATAGTTATCTGATCGGGCCTTACACCATGGTTTTCAAGCTGTTTAGGGAAAAGATGTGCTTTTGCAATTTCCAGTTTCTCTTCAACTAGGTATCCGGTTATTTCAATAAGTTCCATCCTGTCTCTCAGGGCAGGACTGATTGTAGCAAGATTATTAGCGGTAGCAATAAATAACACTTTCGACAGATCATATTCCATCTCAAGAAAATTGTCAAAGAAGGTACTGTTTTGTTCCGGATCGAGTACTTCCAGAAGGGCAGATGATGGATCGCCCCTGAAATCCTGTCCGACTTTGTCAATCTCATCAAGAATAAATACAGGGTTTGAAGAGCCAGCTCTTTTTATATTTTGTATTATTCTACCCGGCATTGCTCCGATATAAGTTTTTCTATGGCCTCTTATCTCAGCTTCATCATGCAAACCACCAAGTGACATTCTGACATACTTTCTGTCAAGTGCTTTGGCGACAGACCTGCCAAGAGAAGTTTTTCCCACTCCGGGAGGGCCATAAAGACAAAGAATAGGGGATTTCAAATCACCTTTAAGCTTAAGTACTGCAAGATGTTCAAGAATTCTTTCCTTAACCTCTTCAAGTCCAAAATGATCCGAATCCAGAACATTTCTGGCGTTATTTAGATCGAGATTATCCCTGGTATAAAACTCCCAGGGCAGATCAAGAAGTGTCTGAATATAGTTTACCTGCACAGAATATTCAGCTGCTGCAGGATTCAGACGATGCAGTTTATCGAGTTCTTTATCGAAGACCTTCTTTACTTCAGCGTTCCACTTCTTGCTCTCGGCTTTCTTACTGTATTCTTCAATCTCCTTTTCAACCGGGTTTCCTCCTAATTCATTCTGTATTGTCTTCATCTGCTGATGAAGCAAAAATTCTCTCTGTTGCTGATCAAGGTCACTTTTGACTTTTGACTGAAGTTCATTTTTTAGCTCAAGCACCTGGATTTCCTGTACCAGAAACTCGAGAAGCATAAAGCCTCTGTCGCGCAAACTATTTATTTCCAGTAGTTTTTGTTTATCCTGAATCTTTATATCAGTATTGGAGCATATAAAATTAATGAGATAAGTATTATTCTCAATATTCTTGATAGCAAAGGAAGCTTCGGGACTTATATTCGGATTGATCTTAATGATCTTGAGAGACAGATCTTTAAGTGAGCCAACAATAGCATCAAAGTCTTTGCTAAGTATATCCGGTTTCATTTCCGGGATAGTCTTGACTTTAGCAACGAAATAAGGATCATTCGAAACGAGTTCCTGTAAAACCATTCTTTTCCGGCCCTGAATAATAGCCGTAGTAGATCCATCGGGCATTTCAAGGAGCTTAACTATCTGGCCAATAGTGCCTATTGAGTGGAGGTCCTGAAATTCGGGATTTTCAATATCCGGATTTTTTTGTGCGACTGTACCTACAATCTTGTTGTTACGGTAGGCATCTTTTATTAACTGGATCGATTTGGGACGACCTATCGAAATTGGAAGAACCACGCCCGGGAAAAGTACTGTATTCATAAGCGAAAGGATGGGAATAGTTTCCGGAACTTCTACATCCTCAAGTTCACCATCATCCCCGTCTGCAATAATAGGTACAATATCTCCGTCACCATCAATAATATCCGGAAGTAATATCTCGCTGACTGGTTTCCTGAATTTTTTTTCCATCTTATAGTGTACTCCTGTTTTTTGCTTTTTCAAATCTTTTTGCACTCATCACCCTTCTCAATCTCTGCTTCACAAAGAGATGCAGATTAAAGCTGCAGGCTTCTTGTTTTGCTTTTACTTTTATCATATATACTCCACGGTAGTGTCAAAATTACATATTATTTTTAAAAATGTTGTGAAATTGAATATTGCAATGATTGTGCCACAGTATTAACCAGAACAAAAAAATAGGGACATACCCTGGCATGTCCCTACTCCAATGCAGTAAATAATTATTATTTCTTTTTCCCGATATGATCTTTATAACGGTTCATATATTTATCTACCCTTCCGGCAGTATCAACAAGTTTCATTTTGCCTGTATAGAAAGGATGGGACGTATTTGAGATCTCAAGCTTAATAAGAGGATATTCATTTCCATCTTCCCATTTAATGTTTTCTCTGGAAGGGGCGGTTGATTTACTCAGAAAAGAAGTCCCGTTTGACATATCCTGAAAAACTACAAACCTGTAATTGCTTGGATGAATACCATTTTTCATTGCTTAATATTTTTTATCCTCGTTAATCCTGTACAAATTTCCCCTGATTAGGGCTTGCAAAATTAATTAACATTCTTTAAAATGCAAAAGTAATTGTGAAATTATTGATCATATCATGATAGTTCACTTTTAATCAGTTGTTTATCAGACATTTCATCTTTATATCTTAAGAATGGAAGATCGGAATTAATAAAATACCGGTAGGTAATATGCATTTTTGCTTTCTTCGCGCCCAGCGCTTCATAAATTGCCATCATCTTTGAATTGAAGTCGCCAACCCATGAGAGTTCCAGTTCGGTAAACCAGGGTTTCTTCTTAAATACTTCATACAGATGGTAAAAAATGGCTGATTCCACACCATTGTTCTGATGGTCTGGACGAACGCCTCCAACTACTGCTCTCATTCTGGTCATTTCATGAGTAAATTTAAAACAGAAGAAACGTATCAGATTCCAGAGGTTCAGTTTCCCGTTAAAATGCTTAAGTATCTGATTCAAATCAGGAAAAAGAACAAAAAAGGCTATCGGTTTTTCATCGAAATAAGCAAACCAGATAAGTTTTTCATCGATTATTACTTTTGCCTTTTCAAGAGATTCTTCAAGAAATGCAGGGTCAAGAGGAGTGAAATCTTCTTTAAAAACCGACCATGTTGAGTTGTATATCTCGGTAATATCCTTCACATACTTCTCCTTGTTTCTGAATTCAAAATGACTAAAGGAATAACCTGGTCTTTTTGAGAGCCATTTTGCAATTTTCATAAAGCGTTCAGGGAACTCCACTATTTTGTTATTCTCATCCCTTACGTCCCTGTGATATGAGTACTGCTCAAAATAATTTCTGAAACCATACTCTTCAAAATAAGATCTGTAATATTTCTTATTATAGGGCATTCCGAATCCCTGTTGTATGAATCCATCAACCAACAGTCCCCAGTTGTTATCATTTTCACCAAAATTAATCGGACCATCCATGGCAGCCATCCTGCGTGACGCATGCCATTCGCGCGCAGTGTTAAATAATCTGAATGCAGCTTCCTTGTTTTCAATAACTTCAAAAAACCCGATACCACCTGTAGGTTGTCTGTTCGCAGCTGACCTTATCCTGTCGATAAAAGCAGCTATTCTTCCTATTGTATTATCACTATTATCTTTAAGAATCCATCTGATAGCTTCTCCATGGCTGAAAGTGTGGTTTTTTGCCGGGTCAAAAACAGATTCGATACCGGAATCAAGCTGACATACCCAAAAGGGATCGTCTTTATATAATGCTTTTGGAAAATCGATGAAATCCTTCTTATCCTGTTTTGTAATAACCTCAACTATCTTCATAAAAAAGTATATGTAACTCAGACATTTCAGACATCATTTAGTCTGACCGATTCAATGCAAATATAAACAGATTTTTATAAGATTAAGTTTCTTGCCACCATCTGCACACAAGTCCGATTATTCTTATGTCCACAATTTTGTCCCCCTTCAGGGAGATGGACGTGAAGCGACCAGGGGTTAAAAAACCCGCTTGGCTAATGTATATCAATTATCCTGTGATCTATAAGGATAAAAATAGCCCCGACAAGGGCACAATAGAGTGTATAAACTCTGACGGGAATATATTCAGCAGGTTTAATACCCATCTTGATCCAAAGGTATCCGATAAGCATTAATTTTTCGATTGTGAAAACAATAAAGGTCGACAGAGCCACACCCACAAGGTTGTAGCCCCATTTTATCATCAGAAGGCTGAGAGTGATATTCAATACCAGCGCAATAACGGCAGCTATCAGAGTAACACGGGTTTTTTTCCTGCCTACAATAATCGTCTGGGGAAAGACAAGCCTCGGAATAATCAAAAGAGAATAGATCAGAAAGATATCGGCACTTCTCTGAAATTCAGGATTGAACATCCTGGGGTAGATCCATCGTGCAAAAATCATCATAACCATTGTAGCAGGGAAAAGAAGATGCATGATCTGTTTTGACTTCACTTTGATTTTTGCCAGCGATTCTTTCATTCTACCTCTGGTTGAAAATTCAGGTAACATTGCATGACTCAGCCCGGTTGCCAGCATTACAACAAGAGGAAATTCCTTCGCCCCATACCGGAACCACGCGAATTTTGCCGGATCCCTGTAAACCGCTGAAATAATTATGCCATCGGTATATTGTGCTGAACCACTGATTAGAGTCGTTAATATTAATGGTATGCCAAGATAAAGATGCTCCTTCATGAAGTCAACAGAGATCTTCATTTCGGTGTATCGTCGTAACAATATAATTAGCCATATCCATCTGAAACCGGTTATCAAAAGCAGCCCGTAGATTGACCATATAATATCTTTACCAAATAATAAGGGAGTCACAATAAAAATAAGCTGCGCCGTGAAGGTATAAAGGCCATACTGGAAAATACGGTATGACCTGTTATTCAGAAGATATATATATTCTATGAGGCAAACTGGACTGCTTAAGAGAATATACCACAACAAAAGGTTAATATATGGAACGTTACCCTTAAAATGGAATACAGAAAAATTGTTCTTAAGCGAATGACCGAGTGCGAAAAAGAAAAGGCTGAAAATACAGAGTAACAGGAAAGCATTAAATATTTCAGGTGATTTTGTTGAACCATTATCTCCTAATTTCCTGTAGGTTCTGTTCCTGTGATATAAAGGCAGCAGAGACTGTATAATTCCCGTTACCCAGAAAAAAGTTATAAGACCCGAAATAAACATGAACATTTCCCACTGTCCGATATCTGCACGGCTAAGATGAGAGAGTTTATTCTTGGTAAATATAATGCTTATAATAAGGAAGATAACCGGCTTCATCACCTGGAAAAGCTGTAAGCCGGAAATGTTGTCTATTAGTTTTATTTTTCTCAATCCGGAAAAGTTCTTTTACAAATACTCCCTGATAACATCGAAAAGGTCAAGAAATTGCACATGCAGGTTCATTTTTTTTGAACTTCGCAAATATAGTAATTGACTTCAGCATGAGAAAATAAAATTAAAATTTTGT
>DCFT01000215.1:0-48317 GCA_002319885.1 Bacteroidales bacterium UBA1797 | reverse complement strand
GGGTTCGAGCCCCATCTTCCACCCTCGAAAAAATCCCGGGTTCCTTTTAAACAGGATCCGGGATTTTGTATATTTGTTCTGAAACAATCTCAAAGTATACAGCTCAAACTGATTATCTTTATTCAGTCACAGTCAGAAAATATTTAGCAGTATGAACGTTAACCTCTGGCCATATATTGGGTTAGCCCGCCCGCTCATTAAAAAAAGAAGAAGAGGCAACGGAAATATGTTCAGGCATCAGTTTGAGACTCTTGCTATCCTTCTGGAGTATGGTTATGAAGATCCCGTACTTTTAAAGGCTTCCCTGATACATGACCTTTTTGAGGATGGAGAAAAGGTGGGTTTCTCTGGTTTTGATTCTGTTTTATCTGTTGATGAAGACGGGCCGGAAGTGTTTGACCTTGTTCAGGAACTGTCTATCCATGTTATGAACAACATAGAAGAACCAAAAGGTCAGTTTCTCGAAAGAATTATGCAGACAGGTTCGCAGAGGGCCCGCGTATTAAAACTTGCTGACAGGTTATCAAACATTAACTCCCTTCCTTCGACCAATGATTTATCTTTCATTAAAAGATATGTCGAAGAAACTGATTTACACATTCTTCCTTACGCAGAGGAAATAAATAAAGATATGGCGGAAGAACTAAAAAGAAGTTTATTAATATTCAAAGTATAGGCAGCAGTTAAGCTGATATGGTTTCACGAATAATTACCAATTATTATGGGCAGAATACCAATCTCAAAACACAGGGAAGACATTGAGAAATTCAAAATCCGTCTCGGCGATTATAAATTATATGCCAGCGTGTTGGAAGAAATACTTAAGAAAGCAATTGATATCTATGCTCCACTGGGAGTGGTACAGGCAAGGGCAAAAAAAATTGAAAGCTTCTCCGAAAAGATAATCCGTAAAGATAAATACAATAACCCTTTAAAAGATATGACAGATCTTTGCGGAGCAAGGGCTATTGTCCATTTCGAAAGCCAGGTTGTGAATATCAGTAATTTTATCCGTGAAAATTTCGATGTTGACGAAGCCAACAGCATAGATGTAAAAACTCGTTTAAATGTCGGTGAATTTGGTTACAGATCAGTTCATTATATTGTGACTCCCACTAAAGATGAGATTTTAGGTATCGCTATCCCAAAAAATATCCGGGACCTGAAAGCTGAAATACAGGTACGTACATTTAATGAACACATCTGGGCCGACATTCTGCACGACCGGATTTATAAAACAAGGATTAATGTACCAAAACAGTGGCAACGCGAATCAGCAAGATTAGCTGCACTCCTGGAAGAGGTTGATAACTCTTTCGTTAAAATATCCGAGACTCTTGACCAGTTTTCAGTTAATTATCGTCCCACACCTGAAGTAGCTAAACTGGAAAACGAAATTTTCGTACTTAAAACACTTATAGATATTAACCCGGATATCAATGATAAGACAATAGAAAACTACCTTAAACTTGCAGTGATTTATAATTTACAGGGAAAGTGGGATGAAATTATTACATTGCTCACAACTCCTCTTTCTGAAATTTCACAATTAAATAAAACGGAATTTATTGGCAGATTAAAATATGAGCTGGGTTATGCTCTATGTATTAAGAATTCTAAACAACCTGAAGTTGCCGATTTTCAAAAAGGTACACTTCTGACGGAAGAGTCCCTGAAACTGTTTGCAGATAATTCACTCTATTACCTTGACATTTCAAAGGCAAGCTTTTTACTTGCCAGGATCTATGAATTGAAAGGATCAACAGGAGTTGATATAGCGAGGTTACTTAATAAAGCCCGAAAGTTCTCCCCTGAAAATCCATATTATGTGTTGCATGCAATTGTTGAAAAACTGGGTTCGAAGGAAAACTGTGCAGCAGATATTGATGAATATTCATCTGCGCTTCGTGAAATCATTGCAAAATGCAAAGAACATATCGAAATAGGAATTGAAACGGTAGATGCATATATTTCTATTGCAATAGCCCTCTGGCTGTTGGGGGAGGAAAATGAAGGTATCCGAAATCTGATTGCCTTGATGCGGTTAATACGACTGCAAAAAGTGCCATATTGTGAGAATTCATTTGCAGATGGTATCGGTATGCTGAAGAAAATAGGTGAAGCTCAGAAATCTTCTGTTTTATCGGGGATACTTAATCTAATCTGCTGGAAGAATTGCGGGGACCCTGAAGCAAAAGCCTTTCTCGAAAAATTTCACGACCCTGCTGTCTCTTTTGCAGGAAACGTACTGGTCATTGCCGGAGAATCAGGATCTATAAAATCAGGTCTTGAGGAGGAATACGGGAATTATATAGAAAACGCTCTGCACGATTTCGAAGGTACCATAATTTGCGGTGGAACAAGTACAGGTTTGCCAGGTATCGTGGGGACATTAACCGAAAAACTACGGAAAACCGGAAAGGTTAGTTATAAGCTGCTCGGATATTTGCCTGCAAATCGACCTAATAATATAACTCACGGCAAGGGTTATGATCAATTTATAACTTCGGAAACAAGCTCTTTCTCATTTCTGGATGCGTTTAAATACTGGATTGATTTACTGCTCTCTGAGACAGCTTTTGATAAGATTCTTGTTGTTGGAATAAATGGGAAAACGATATCTGAACTGGAATATACTTTTACTCTGAGCCTTGGAATAAATTTAGCTGTTATTGACAGATCCGGCGGCGCCGTAAATAAGATTCTGCAAAATCCTATGTGGAACGATGAACCAAATTTGCTTATCATTCCTCCTGATACGGATACAATCTGGGCCCTGGTGAACCAAAATCTTAAAATAAGTTTTACTGCCCGTGAAACCGGTTTACTGGCTGAAGAGGTGCATGATTTTTATCGCGGAGAACGCTTAAGATCGCTTAAACCCGATACAGAGAATATTGATGAACTTAAGGTTGTAATGCCCTGGGATAAACTCGATCCAAAATTAAAAACATCTAATCTTAAGCAGGTGGAATTTTATGAACATCTGCTGAACCAGGTTGGTCTGGGCATAAGGAAATCCGATAATCCGAAAATCTTTCACCTTGATGAAAGTTTTACGAATATTGACCGCCTTGCACAGTTGGAACATGCACGGTGGAATGCAGAACGTTTACTTGCAGGATGGAGATATGGAGCAACGAAGGATATAAAGAAGAAGCTGAATCCATATATTGTCAAATGGGATGATCTGAGTGATGAAATAAGAAAGTGGGATTATGATCCGATAAAAAATATACCTGCACTACTTGCTAAAATAGGGTATGAAATCTATAAAAAAACCTGAAGTAAATTTTAAAGAAATAATATCCATATTCCGTCAATTACTAAAATCTGTTCGTAATGAAATCAAAGAATGTTTTCATCACCGGCGATGTAACTTCAGATCACTTTATTGCCCAGGGTTCGCGCAAAGATTCAGATTCACCCAAAAATCAGGCGGGTTGCAGCTACTCAACAATTAAGGGTGGAGCATACCTTATCTATGATTTTCTAAACAGTTTCGGGAAAATTGGAAGGACTGAATTCGGTCTCAATCAGAGAATCTTTAACAAATTACCTTCCCAAAACAATAGTTATGCAAGTGTCTCCCGTTACCTGGAAGGAAAAGAGAACAAAGATGAAATCTGGAGAATTGATAAACAGTTTGGATTTGGATCATATACCGGCAAAATTAATTACAGAGCAGCAAATCCAAAAAAGGATCTGTCAAAATACAACATTGTCATCATTGACGATGCCGGAATGGATTTTAGTTCACACATTAACCGGAAAGAAGTCTGGCCACTTATTGAAAAATTATCTAAACCCGGCGAAAATTACACAGGGGTCGATCTTGTTATATGTAAAAAAAGCGGGGATCTGAGAAAAGGTGAATTATGGAAAGAACTACTGACTGCATCTGAGGAAGGAAGAATAAATCTGGTTTCTGTAATTTCCATCAAAGATATCCGAAGACAGGATGCGAGGATTTCTGCAAAAATATCATGGGAACAATCTGCCCTTGATCTTGTGTATGAAATTAAGAATAACATTAATCTCGTTGACCTTCTGAAAAATAAATACCTGATTGTTACTTTCGGAGCATCCGGGGCTGTATTTATAATAAACAGAGGTGATGGAGCTTATGAGTATAAGCTTGTGTTTGATCCGCTTAATCTTGAAGACGAATGGGAAGAGAGTCATAATGGTGTTGTTATAGGCAGAATGTCATGTTTTACAGGGGCCATGGTTCACAAAATAGACCTCGGTCAACCTGAAAGGGATTTTCAATTGGCAGATGCCATTATTTATGGACTTCAGGCGTTAAGAGGATTTTACGATACCGGATATCTCTGCGTTAAAAATGAGGTAAAACTTCCGCTCACTAAGGTTGTAAAAGCTTCTGAAAAACATGATAATACATTTACACAGGCAAACATACCAGCACCGGGAAAGACACCGGATTTTCTTGAAAACAACTGGACCATATTGCTGGATAATTATAAACCCGACGAAACACAAAACGGTAATTCCGATAAAACCTTGTTTGATCTTGCCCGGAATGTTGTTGTGAACGGACGTGGTGTACTTGATAATATCCCTTCGATAAAGCTCAGAAAGTTGTTCTCTGTTGACCGGAATGAGATTGAGAGTCTAAGGAACATTAAGAAACTCGTCGAAAATTATAATGAACAAAAAGGAGCACGCATACCACTCTCCATAGCTGTATTCGGTCTTCCAGGTTCAGGTAAATCATTTGGTGTTAAAGAAATAGGAAAAGGAGTTATGGGAGCAGAGCTGCCAGTCCTCGATTTTAATCTTTCTCAGTTTGAAGGACCGTCAGATTTGATCGGTGCCTTTCACCAGGTAAGGGATGAAGTGCTTAAAGGCACAACACCGCTAGTTTTTTGGGACGAATTTGATTCAAGGAACTATGAATGGTTGCAATATCTTCTGGCCCCGATGCAAGACGGGACTTTCCAGGAAGGACAGGTAACACATACTATAGGAAAATGTATAATGGTTTTTGCTGGTGGTACAAGTTACAAAATGGAACAATTCGGCGCTTTCGACAAAATTAAGGAATCTGAAAAAATCACAGATTTCAGGCTGAAAAAAGGCCCCGATTTCATAAGCCGTATCCATGGATATATTAATATTTTGGGTCCAAACCCCGGAATAATGAGAAATGCAAAAACAGGAGAATGGGAAACAGATAAATCAGATATATGTTACCCGCTCAGAAGAGCATTGTTTATACGACAGATCCTCGACTTAAAAGATGATATACAATTTGAAATCGACTGGGGCCTTCTGAATGCTCTTTTAAAGGTCGACAAATACAAACATGGGGCACGATCATTAACCAATCTTCTAAAGAACCTGAAGGAAAACAGTGACGGCAGGAATATGTTACGCTGCCATCTTCCATCCAATGCGATACTTAAGCTGTATATTGAGAATCTGGATGATTTTCTTATGCATCTTAATGAATACAATAATTTTTATGAAAATGTCTACAAAATAGCACCTGCTATTCATCAGGTCTGGATGGAAAAGTCGGTAACAAAAAATCCTTCTTATGAAAAAGAGTTCAATCTGCTTCCTGTTTTTATAAAGGCAAGTAACATTGATGCAGCGGTTCGTATCCCAAAAGTGCTGGGAAAGGCAAATTTAAAAATTGTTCCGAAAGCCGAAGGATCGTCTATGAGCGATTCTGCATACCATGAATATATTCATTGTAATAATAATAAATTGTTAGAGATAATGTCGGAGGAAGAGCACAACTTATGGATGGACTTTTATAAGAAAAACGACTGGCAATATGGCGAAAAAAGAAATGATTATAAGAAACTACATAATTGTTTAATCGAGTATCACGATCCGCAACTGAATGATGAAGACAGACAAAAAGACAGAGATCAGGTTGAAAAATACTGTAAAATCTTAAATGATGTAGGATTTGGAATTGTAAATGAATAATTTTTGAACCTTGTAAAAGTAAATTGCATTTTCCCTAAGAGATCAACCAGGTACTGGAAGAAATAAAAAATAAAAGAATTTTTGGATTAAACCTGATTTTTAACTACAGAATCAGATGAAGGAGTATTGGTTGACTTGGATAAACTCAACACATTTTTTTAATTTAAACATCTGAATATCTTCACGATACTGACTTTGGCATAAAATTGGTTGTATTTTATAAGATGAAGGGCCTGATTATAATAATCTGATATTAAATCTTTTATGGAGAAATTAAAATTGTTTTTAAGTTATGGCAGAGCAGATGCCAAAGAGGTTGCATCAAGAATTAAGGAGGACCTGGAGAAACAGGACTTTGATGTTTGGATGGATCAGAATGAGATTAAGGCCGGAACTGCCTATATGACTGAAATTGAAATGAACCTGAAAGAATCAAATGCAGTAATTGCTCTTATGAGTCCTCATTCAGTCAGATCTGTGATAGATGGTGCAATAAACGATAGTGTTTGTCTTGACGAAATAGCATATGCCAGAGACTATCCTGGTAAAATATTACCAGTTATGGTATCTAAATGCAGGGTCCCTATTGTCTTATACAGACTTGATTATGTTGATCTCTGTTCATGGAAACAAAATGATGAAGAATACAAGAAAGGTCTTCAGCGTATTATTGAAGGCATATCAGCTACCTTACGTAATGAAATTCATTACAGAACAGCTCAGAAAACATTGGAACCCTGGGACTTCGGCCCTTTTCTCAGTGAACGGAGCAAAGGTTTCATTGGTCGTGACTGGTTATTTCAGGAGGTTATCAGATGGCTGGAAGGAAATCATTGTGAAAAGGCCTTATTAATAACAGCTGATCCTGGTGTTGGCAAAAGTGCTTTTGTCGGTAAGTGGGTAATCACAAATCCCGGGGGGCATTTATTGGCTTATCATTGCTGTCAGGTTGACAGCCCAACCACTTTGGAACCCAGCTGTTTTATACGAAGTCTTGCCGCAATGATTTCCAGCCAGATTCCTGAGTATGAAGAAATGTTAAATGAAGAGAATGTAACCAAAGCTCTTAATGAAGAATTTTGCAGACTAGATCCAGATAGTGGATTTGGACAGGGGATAATTGCTCCCTTACGCAGATTAAAACCTCCTTGTGATGGTATTTGCTGCATAATCGTTGATGCCTTGGATGAAGCAATACTTTTGAAAGAAAGAAAAACAATTGTGGATATTCTTCAGAATCATCTGAATGAATTCCCTGATTGGTTAAGACTTATTGCTACAACAAGAAATGATCCATCAGTACTAGACAAACTGGCAGCGCTGAGAGCTCAAAAAATTAACGCTCAGGATATCAGGAATATTGTAGATGCCAGAGAATATTTATTCCAGAAATTCTCTGAAGAATCACTTCAGTCTCTTTTGCATATTTCTGATATTTCTCTTCAGGAAACAGTTGCTATGTTATTAGAACGTAGTAAAGGTAATTTCCTCTATCTCCATTATGCTATAGAAGGATTGATGATAGGGAGTTTCCATATTGATAATCCTGATGAATTTCCCCCGGGATTAACAGGGTTTTATGAGAAAGCTTTTAAACACAGGTTTGTTTCTGAGCAAGAATATCAGCCTGTTGCTGGTTTACTTTCAGTCTTATTAGCTGCACGTCAGCCTCTTGATGAAAGAATGCTCTTTTATGCCAGCGGGCTTTCCTTCGAGACTGACTTAAAGAAATATCTTAAAATATTGGCAAGCTATTTAAAGGAAAAGGAAAATACTTATGCTTTCTTCCATCGGTCTTTTGCTGAGTGGTTACGCGATAAAAACAACCTTGATTTCCACATTGAGCCAATGCAGGGTGAAGCAAAACTTGCAGATTTAGGGTGGAATGAATATAAAAGTTGTGGCAAAGATCTGAATGATTATATGCAGAAATATTTACCATACCATTTAATCGCTACAAATCGATTTGAAAAGCTAACTGAGCTACTTACAGATTTTAACATCCTGGAAATAATCTGGGAAAATCGCCGGGAACATGAATGGATGCACCATTGGAGACTAATAATGGATAAAGTTGATGTGATAGAAGCTTATCAAAAATCTCTGGACAATCTGAGTGAAATTGAATCGGATATAAATCGTATAGCTAAAGTATCCGGAAGAATCGGTGCCCTGCTGTGTGATCTCGGCTTGCATGATAAAGCACTCCCATTTGCAGTTAAAGCTGTTGAATTATTGAAGAAAAGCGATAATCATAATAAAGAGGAGTTAGCATCATCACTATTGATACTTGCAGAACTATATCGTCACCTTTGTGAGTTTGAAGAAGCAGAACCTCTTTATCTTGAATCGCTTCATCTGCAAGAACAAATATGGCCCGACAGCATAGAAGTAGGGAAAGTTGTTTATGCCTTGTGTGTATTTTATAATACATGTACAAAACGGGATATTGATAAGTCAATTTACTATAACGAATGGGCAATAAGAATTCAGGAGAATCAGTCCCCTCCACAGTATGCATCATTAGCAGACGCAGTAAATGATAAGGGCATTTTATTACTTAATAAAGGGAATGTTGAAGAAGCATTACCTTATTATGAAAAAGCGAAAAAACTTTTTGAGGAAGGTTTCCCGGAAGGGCATCCCGAATTAGCGGTAGTCCTGTCAAACATAGCCGGATATTATTATGGTAAAAAGAACTATCAAAGAGCTTTGGATCTCAATAGACAGAGTATTGAGATGAGATCAATGTTTGTTGTTTCCTACGACAAGAAATGCCAGGGTTTCAGGCGCGATCGTATTAAATATTATATGGCGCTTATGCGATATACTGAAGCACAAAAAATAGCTGAAGAAATTGTTCAAATCGGGGAAAAAGGGAATAGATACTCAATTGATGTTAAGATAGATGATCTCGTAATGGTTATTGTTTTAACATTATATACCCAGGATACAAAAGCTCGTGATAAAAATTTCAAAAAACTTTTTAATGAAATACAAAAAGATCCTCATATTTTCAGCAGCCCTACCGGGGAATTAATAGTTCAATTATTCTATCGTACTTTACTGAATGAGTTTGAAAATGGCAGGAATGATTCTGCAGTTTTATTTAATAAAATATTTGTAAATTTTTTAACCGGTATTCAACCACAACCATGTAAAACCCTGGCCAGATATTTTACACTGCTTGCAGATATTTATAATAAACTAGGTGCCACAGACATTGAAAAACAATGCCGTGATACAGCTGATTATTGGGAAAATTATGGAGACAAAAGACTACCATATCTAATCAAAATAAAAGAAGCGGAAGAGTTGATAAATAATCGTGAGTTTAGAAAATCGAAAGAACTCATGTCAGATGTGTTTACAGATGCTTTAATTAATGAATTCGAAATAAAAGACTGGAAACCGTATTTATGCCGACTTGCAAACGAAACAGCCATAAAGCTCAAAAATGATCATAATGAATATGAATTGGCGGAATGGTTTTATCAGCAAGGCGTTTTCCTCGATCCCAAAAACAACCTGCTGATTGGTAACTATGCTTTCTTGCTAACCAGTGTCTTTGGGAAAAACACCGAAGCAGAAAATTATTATAAAAAAGCTCTGGAAATTAATCCTGATGATGCAAATTGTTTAAGTAACTATGCTGTATATTATACTAATATAAAAAAAGACTTTGAAAAAGCTGAGGAACTTTTTTCGCGGGCATATAGTCTGAAGTCTGAAGATGAGGGCAGTATTGCAAGTAACTATTCAGCGTTGAAAATAATTAAAGGCGATTTGGAAATTGCCTATAACCTGGCTGAAGAATCATACAAAGATTGTTTGAAAAAACCCGACAGAATGATGGCACGATCTTTATTTTGTGCTGCCGCTATCGCTGCAATAAATCATAAAGATCTCAGTCAGTATTTAGCACAGATGAAAACGCTGTTTCTTATGGGAATCCAACGCGTTCCATGGCAGGCTAATGCACTAATTGAACACCTGAAAAAAACCATTCCGGCAAGAGAATTTCTTCTTCTGGAGGCCTTATGGCTTGAAATCTGCAATAAAGAAAATGATTTGAAATTATTTGAGGACTGGGAAAAACTGAGGCCAATGCCTTTTGATCGTCCATGGAACGTTTGAGATTTATAAAACTGGAAGATTTTTGATAAAGCAAAATATAAGATCACGGGGGTGATAAACCGCTGAATCATATACTCAGGTCTTTATTATCAACATACTCCTCCCCGTCAAAAACAAAGTGTTTTACCGAGCCGGGAGTTTTGTCTCCCCATCCAGTTCCTTCTCTTTTTGTTTCTATATCGAACCAGGCTTTGTTGCTTTTCAGAATTCGCATTTCTGAATATCCGTCGGTGTATTCAATATCTTTCGGATAATCATTGTAATACTCAAAGCTTGTGAAATCAAAGACAAGCTCAAACGATTCATCAACCTCTGCGAAAACCGCTTTTGTTTCTTTTTCATGCCCCTGACCTGAATAACTTGTATGCACTATAACAGCATATTTATTATTGTTCCCAATCCTTATCAGTTCACATCCAAGAGGCTCCAATCCATATTCATTGCCAAACCCGAAAGCCAAATAACTCCTGTCCAGATACCAGTTTTGACGATCATTTTCAAATTCGAAAAGGCTGATTCTTCCTGCAGCTGCATGGCAGAAGTTGCCAACATGATTAGAAAAGGTAATTACAATAAATTTTCTGTCAGAAGTACTATCCGATAGAAAATACCTTGTAAAAATTGTTTCATGGTAAATACTGTAAAGATCCTCTTCCTGAAATTCTTCATTCCAGTTATAATCGTTTAATTCTGTTGATACTATTTTGATAATTTCATCCGCTATTTGAATGGTGTCATTTATCAGATCCTCAAAATCCATCTTTATCGAATCTTGTTTGAGATATAACTTCTTATCTAAATCCCCCTTATTGTCTCTTTTATCAACACCTGCAGAAATATGTACAAGCTTCCTTATTCTCATATTATCCTTTAAAATGAGAAAGAAAACGAAACTTATCATTATCATAACTAAAATGAGAATGTGCAGTTTTCTTTTCGGAGGAGCAAACATGATTTTCTAGTTTATCTGATATTTTTAGCCAGAAAAGATGGATTCCGGAAGTCCTAAAATATGGCAAACCCCGGGTATTTAATGTAATTCATTTGTTTTCTTCTGATAGTTATCAGATCCCTCAATTCTATTGCCATGTCGTTGTTTACCTCAAGAGCCATAGGCAGTATATATTTTTCAGTCTGGTCGAGGTAACTGCTCATCCTTGATTTAGAATAATAATCCCTGTGAAGATCGGTCAGGTTGCTAATGCGGTCTGCTACTTTTAGAATTTTTGCATTCCGTGATCCATGTTCAAGTATATTTTGCAGGAATATTTCCTTAACCATATTTTTGGGTCTGCTTACCTCAAGTACAAGATCAACAACCTTGTTACCCTGCTCATCAATCTGGCGCAACTCTTTTTCATCAGTCTCAGGCACATCCTCTAAGAGATCATGGATCACTGCTGCTTTAAGTAAAACATAATCATCAAAAAGCTTGTAATCAAGCAAAATGGCAAATGTAGCCATTGCGTGGCGAAACTGGTTCCCTCCTACATTTCGCTGCCGGCCAATTAAGGCAGTTGCCTTAATTATATAAGGAGCCAGCACCAGGTTCCTTAGTTTTTCGGTATCGTTCATGTCCTCTCCTGATAAATGTTTTTAGAATTGATATGCATAATCTGTGCCGGATTTGTATACAGCAGATTATGAAATAAATATAATACTTTTCGTTGAGATAAAGCAGTTGAGTTGAAACTAAAATAACTATTTTACAACATCATTTCCATATCTCACGTTTTAGGTTGACTTAATTAGTGTACAGTCCTCTCCAAACACGATCTCTTTCAAGTCAACGATTTTATCTCAACTTTCACCTTTTTCACAAGTTTGATTAACAGCATGTTATGGCGATTGGCATAATATATGAAATCTGATATTTCAAAATATAATGATTGCAGGGTTAAGGAGTATATACAATTAAGAGCAAATAACCATGAACACAAAAAACTTTTCCGATTATTACCCGGTTTACAAAGATCTCTCCGACCAGATGAAAACAAATACTTCTGCCAGGAATATTGGAGTTACTGATCATAAAAAAAATCTGTTAACTGATATGCAAAATTCTGAAACCGGATTTTCAGAATCATCTGCAATGCTTAATGCCAGGGAGCTTACCGATACTTCATTGAAATTAGGCTTCTCCCCTTTCCAGATAATAATACTTTTAATCAAAAATGCATTTGAGGGACATGTTTTCCTTACCTGGCAGATCCGTCCCGGTCAACTGTTTGAAAAGGGGTCCTTCCTGTTTCAGTCGGGACCTGAATCCATGATCCATAGTTTCTACAAAAATTTTGAAAAATACAGACCCGGACTGAATCAGGTTTGGAATCTGTTACAGGAAAAGGTTCATGGCATCACTGGAATTAGTTTTGATCTTATGGTTCATACTATTGTTGTCAATAATCTGATCAGGCCTCCAGTTTCCCTGGTTTCACTTTATGACATCAGATCATTCAGTGATACATTGCCAACGAATCAACAGGCTATGGATCACAGTTTCAAAATGGTATTACTCGGGGAAGCCGCCCTTGCTGAACATGAGTTCATACAGAGAGTTAATATAATATATGAAGAGAAATATAAAAAATTCGTTCATCAGCTCAGTCTGAAAGAAGGGGTTTTCTCACATTATCAGAGGAAACTGGCTCTTTCACTTTCCCCGGAAATAAAAACAGAAGAGGAACTGGACGATCTGATGTACAAGAAACTCGTGGAAGAACAGGTAAACAGAAAATACCCCGATTCAGATAAATATGTTGCCGGAATTCAGCTAAGTCCTGAAACGCCTGAATCAACTCTTAAGTTTGTAAATAAAACCAAAGCTTTCTACCGGTCGGTTTCAAAAAATTGCTCGGAGATCCATTCTGCTGCTGACGGAGAATCTTGCTTCCCGGAACTAAATAGTATATTCCTGAAAGCAAATTCAATTTATAATCAAACCGTTTCAAATCTGTCAGAATCGTTACTCCAGTTTATGAGGATGTTACTTCTTCTTTCTGAAGTTGTAATATTTCGAAAAAGCAAAGGATATAAAATATCTGACAATCTTCAGTTAATAGCAGATTTCAATAGCAAACAGGTTTTACCAGATGAGGAACTTAAATTACTCCACCGAAATATGGATACAATTCTGATAGATTATCGCCAGAAATGTTTTACTGATTACAAAATGAAATTCGTTATGGATGACGATTTCACTGATTTACATAACCACTTTCTCCAAAAGCAGCTTGAATATATTGATCAGCAGATCATACAAATACAAAAAGACATAAAAGAAGTGTTGAAATTGAAAACAGATATCCCGATTTCAAAAAAAGACAAAAAACAATAAAAATCCCATGTTACCTGCTAAATTAAATAATAATCAGGAGCCTGACATCCACCGGCATAAATCATTTCATGAATCACTTTGTGAAGGTTATCATTTTGAGGTCAAAAATGATATAAAAAGAATGGGGTCAAGATCTATATATTATTATAAAGAGGGGCATTCACTTCTTATATCCCATTTCTTCTGCAGCCGGGTTCATGTGTTGAATCTTGAAACCGGGAAACTCAGATGGTTTGATCATCATGGAAGTACGGTAAGAAGCACAGGTGTCTGTAATCATGAAATAATAACTACAAGCTGGGATGGAACTGTCGGCGTGACAGGATTTGATACATTGGAACGAAGGTTAATCCTGACGGAGAAAGGGATGGGAAGATCTCCCGATGCAGCAATCTCACCTGATAATAAATCCGTTTTCAGCTATTCATACGATTCGGATAAAAATCCTGATCTTACATCAAATGCTATTCGTGAATGGAATCTTTCTGACGGCAGATTGAAACGGACAATTCAATTGCCGGGAACTCATTTGTCAAAAAGAAGATGCGGCTATTGCATGGTTTATGATGACCACCTTTTTGTGGTGTCCAATACCGGGCATCTGCATATTTATAACTGGCTTACCGGATCACTTTTTGCAGAGTACTTCTGTTATGATCAGTTACAATCCCTGTGTCTGTTTCCGGCTTTAAATATGCTGGCAATGGCAGGAAGTCTTGGTACTATATACTTATGCGACTTTTCAGGTCGATTAATTCTCAGCCGAAGAAAAGCACATCTACATGATATTTCCCAAATGTTTGTACTTCCTGATCAACCGGAAATCATGATAAGCATAAGTTTTGACGGAACAATGAAAATGTGGAAGATCCCGGGTTTGGAGTTGCTCGATTCAGCTAAAGTAAATGGCGACAGGCTGTGGACTGCAACTGCAGCGAATGATCTGTTAATCGCCGGCGGAGATGAAACATTGACATGTATCTATGATATTAAAAATATGCATTTTAAACTGAAAGGAATGCTGATATTTAGCGATGAATCATATGCAATTATAACCAATAGTACCCATTCATTCTTTACAAACGACCAATCGATAATGCAGGTCAGAAAAGATATTGACGGAACACTCCCTGATGATCAGTTAAGTGAATATTTACTTCATACAGAATGTAACCTCAGTGTATTAAAAGACTTATTCAATCCGGAAAACAATGATCAGCCAACGTTCCTCAGCAATAATAAAGGGTTTTACCAGATCACCCAATAATAATCATACATACTTCCCCGGAATAAAGAGTATAAGAAAAAAGAGTTGCCAACTCTATAAAGTGTTTAAGATATTATCATTAAATTTAATCCACTTATAATCAACATAGTTTTACCTATATGAAGGATACATTTTGCATAACTTTATAGAAGATAGAATTCTTATACATGAATAAAGGCCACTCAATGACTAGAAATATTTGTGAAAGGAATTCTGTTTTTCTCATTATTTTTCAATGAAGCTATTATATTTTATGTACTAAATTAAAATGTTACCTCTTCTAACAATATGTTATAAAATTGTTTGTATATTTCATAAAAAGCAAAATAAATGTCTGATATTTCTTTAAAGGCTCCTTTTGAATCATACACGGGCGAAGAACCATATATATTTATAAGCTATGCACATATAGATGGAATGATTGTATTCCCGGAATTAATGATCTTGCATGAACTGGGTTTTCGTATTTGGTACGATGAAGGGATTGAACCCGGGAATGAATGGACTGAGGAAGTAGCACGAGCTTTAGAAAATGCTGCATATTTTATTGTATTTATATCACCTGGAGCCGTAAGCTCCAGAAATGTTAGAAATGAAATCAACTTTGCACTAAGCAACAACAAACCATTCCTTGCGATTCATATTAATGAAACACAATTGCCAAGTGGATTAGGACTCCAAATGGGTAGTATCCAGGCAATTCTAAAATATAACATGCCGGATGAAACATTCTTGAGAAAAATCATTAAAACTCTACCACTCAGTCTAAAAACTCAAATACAGATACCAACACCTAAGGTTCCTTATCCTAAGCCCATACCTAATTCTATTAATAAACTTAAAAACGGATATTACTTTATCGTACAGGAAGAAGAACCGTATTATATAAAATACAGAGAGGAGGAGCTTCCAATAATCTTTCAGCCATTTAAAAGCCAAAATAACAATGCCAATAATTGGTTTTTACAAGCAGAAAAAATGTTTTACAATTTAAAAATTGAAGAAGCTACCAGATTTTATAAACGAACAATTGAAGAAGATTCAAAATTTCTGGAAGCTTATTTGAAATTGGCATTAATGTCATGGTTATATCCAACAGCCAATAAGAATAGTGATGCAATTAATTATTGCATAACTGGGTTTGAATCAAACAATCAACATATCATTGGCTCCTTTCTGATCTATTTATATTTGAATAATAATGTTGAGGAGGCAAAATCTATTTTATATAAACTTATAAATAGTAAAATCATTGAAAATAAAAATCAATTAGCCGGACTATACTTACTACAATCCAGATTATTTAATACGCTTAAAGATTATGATCAGGAATTAGAAAATCTACAAAAGGCAAGTGAAATATCTCCGTTTTTTGGTCCATCATTGCGTCAGTTAAGCAAAATCTATTTGAGGCAAAATGAATTTGATAAGGCTGAAACTCTTTTAAAAAATGCATTTGAAGAATATTCAAAACATGTTTATTGCCACAATTGGTTAGATACACGCGACATGCTTGTAAATATCTATGGCCAGGCAGGGAGGAATGAGATGTTATTTAATCTTCTTAATGAGAATTGTTCTGTGCAGAAATTATTAAATAATGAAGAGAGGTTTCCGTCTGTCAAATCAAATATATATTTCGAAGGAGAAATTGATGGTATTATTAGCAAAGGGTATTTAGTAAACGGAACAGGTTTCAGTTTTAATCAGGCTTTATTACAGGATGGATTTGAGAAAGGTAACAATGTATTATGTGATTTTAATGTCAATGATTCATCTGAATTATTTGTCTTTTACGATTTAAGATTTGGAGGAAGCATAGTAAAGATTGATAACATTTCATTTTTAATGAAAATAGTGCAAAACAATAATACGGCCTGTTTAGTACAGACAAATAATGGATTTAAATTATCAGGTACCAAAGATGGATTTCCAAATCTGTGGTTTGTGCATACAGATTCGTCCATCCAACCATCGAACTTATCATTAACAAATAGTTTTAATATAAAAAGAGTATAAAAATGGAATTACAAAATTTGAAAGAAAGAATAAAGGATGCGATGACTTTAATAAGTCAATCTGATTTCGATAGTATCTCTCTAGGTATATCTGAACTTGAAGCTGCCAGACCGTCTTTACAGGAGTACCTTGACAAGAATCCAAAAGATTCTGAAGGGCATTTGGAAATCAGTAAAACATATCAGATTCCAATGTATCTGGCGATGAAAATAGATCATGTTAATCAAAATGACAGAATGAAATTAGTCTCGTTAATGATGGGACATATGGGTCATAATAATGAATACGCAAAAAAAGCAAAATTTCATCTTGAAGAATTCTGTAAATTAGGTTCAAATGATCCAAAAATGATAGAAGCTTCGAAAAAAATCATTTCAATGTTAGATGGCATTATAAATAAGTCATCATAAAAAATAACAAACACAAATTACTGGCTATTAATGGTGTGTGGATGATGTACACATCCTTATGGGAAATATTTTATCCTGCACTACAAAACACCATGTAAATTAACAATTTTAAATTCTCCCTGGAGAGTGCCATATGCAAACCGGCCATTCTGCTGCACAGGACTAATACTTGTTACAAGCAGGTTTGAAGAGAGCACTGCAATATTTTCACCGGAATATAGATCCCAAACTCTGAGCGTATAATCCCTGGAAGCTGATAAAATGAGATTTTTGCCCAACACCTTCCTTATAAATAATATCTCCCCGTCATGTCCCTTAAACTCCCTGATACATTCTCCGTTCGTTATATCCCACTGACAGATTTTATAGTCAATTGAACCTGAGAACAGAGTACTCTCTTCCTCCACAAGTTCCAGACAACTTACAAGGCCTTTATGCGCTTCAAATCTAAGAACGGATTCCCCTTTTTTCAGATCCCAATACCGGATGGATCCATCCATGTATCCTAGATAGAGGTTATCGTTACTGTCAGGAGCTATTCCGGTTGTTATCTGAAACTGATTCTGAATAGTATTCTTACATTCACCTGAAGCCGTATCCCATATCTTCATTGTGTCATCGGAACCAATACTGAGTATGTGTTTGTCATTATTTATAAAAGCTAAATGTACAATCGAATTATCATGCCCCTGGTAGATTCTGGTTTTCTCTTTATGTTCAAGATCCCACTCAATGATCTGTTTATCCCATCCACACGAAATCAGTCTTTTCTCATCCTTTGATACGGACATGTCTATAATGCCATCTGTATGTCCCTCCAGAATATCCGAACATTTTCCTGACTCAATATCCCATATCCTCAAAGTCTTATCAAGACTTGCCGTAATTATCCGGTTTCCTTCCCGGTTCACATCGACTTGTTTTACAGAGTCCTTATGACCCGCTAATTCAGAAGTGATCCTGCCTGTTTCCTGATCACGTATCTGAATTACTTTCCTGCTTGTATTAAGAATATATTTCCCGGAAGCAATAAAATGTATATGGTTTATATTTCTGTATATTCCTGAATCACCTGTAGTTAATTTGCTTTTGAAAATATCCCATAGCCTCACAGTAATATCATACTTCCCTCCTCCTCCTGAAATAATATACTTCATATCAGGAGTGATCTTCAGACGACGGATCGGACCAACGTGGCCTTCGATGGTTTTAATGCAGCTATATGTATTTAAGTTCCAGATCTTTATAGTTTTATCCATGCTTCCTGATACCAGGAATTTCCCATCATGTGTTATATCGAGGCAATTTATTGCATATTCATGACCATATAGTGTTTTAATACATTCCCCGGAACCAAGGTCCCATACTTTAATAGCTACTTTAATATCCCGACCATCATAGCCACAACAGGAAAAAAGATATTTCTTATCGACACTCATTTTGACCGCATAACCCAGATCATCTATATCTCTGAATTCGCGAATGCACTTTTTACCAGGAATATCCCACACATAAATAACATTATCATATCCTCCTGAAACACCTGTTTTTCCGTCAAGTGATATATCCACACAAACCACATCTGCCGTATGCATCCTAAAATCAGCTATACATTCCATTTTAGTAGTATCCCATACTTTTACAGTATCATCATTGCTGCAGGAAATAATAAATCTTCCTTCAGGTGTCATTCTCAGATCATTTATTCTGTTTGTATGCCCGGTAAGTTCGCCGATGAGTTCAAGATCCCTGTAATTCCATAACCTGATCACAGGATCCTGACTGCCCCCTGAAGTTGCCACTAAATTTAAATCGGGTGTTGCGTCAAGGATTTTCAGATAATCAAGATGGGGTATGACAGTTTTCAGACATTCACCACTTTGGAGATCCCAAAGTTTCAGACTGTTATCATTACTCCCTGATACTGCATATTTGCCATCGCAGGTAAGCGAAACCCCAAGGACTCTTTCAGTATGTTCCTGAAGTACCCGCAGACAAGGATTAAACGGATTAAACTCATCACATTGTTCCTTTTCGAATAGCATTTTCAAATTTTTACACTTTTTGATATAAATATCCACATATCCGGCAAAAGGACCAGTTCCTGCATAGTTATATGCCTGCTGAATCAGATAACCAGCCTTGTTTCCATACCTGAATAAAAGGTGCGCCTGTGCATTCAGGAACTGTAGGAAAAGAATAAGTATATCTCTTTTGTTGGGCGCTGATTTGATTCTTTCAATCTCGTCATTGATTTGCCTGTCGCTCCAGGGAGTGAAAGATTCAATTGATATTTCCTTATTCTGAATTAATTCCGGATTCAATATTAACTGACTGGTATACTGAGACATTCTTTCTACATACTCCCTTTCGTCCTTTTTTATATCACTAACCTCAGGTAAAACAGCAAATGCAGCATTGTAATCTTTAATAAGCTCATAAACCATTTTATGACTGCATTTTTGAATAATGAAAGTAAAATCAAGCAGGAGTTCGATAAGTTCTGTGAATTTCCTTGCCTCAATCAGATGATAAGGCAGGTAGGTTAACAGATAAGTATCGTAATCTCCCGCTAAATATCGGTTTAAAAGGTATTCACAAGTCCGTTTTCTCCCTCTGTCCATATCAATAAGGTACTTCCTTCCACTTCCGGCGGCACCGGTTAACCAGTCGGTAATTGATTTATGATATGGATAATAACAGCCTTTCCTCTCCGGGAAAAAAGCATAAAGGGTCTGCATCTTTCTGCAAATCTCAAACTCTGAGATCAGGAGTATCGGGGATAGTTCTTTTGCACTGAAAGGTATTTTGAGACATGTAATAACTTCAAGGATTGGACGAAAATCATCAAAGTTTTCACATTTAGAGAATATCCTGTCGAAATTAGAAAGATAGATACCAACCAAACCATCAGGATAGGAATCTACATCATTAATATCGATCCGGTCAGTTTCAATTCCATAAATAAACTGCTTTATATAAAGGAAATTCCCCTCGCTTTTACTGATAATCATATCCTTTGTATGTTGAATATCTGATTTCCTGTCAGGAAGCTTTTCAATGATCTTTTGTTCATTGAACTTTCTGTCGAGGTATGCAGAAATATCACGGATGTTTTCAATACGTCCCGAGTCAATTTCATGAGGTTTGTATTTACTAAGGAGGTCAAAAATCTCGGGGATCTTTCTTGAACTGACTACTACTTTCACTTTCTCAGGCAGGTCTTCAATCCGTTCGTGCAACACTCTTACAATATTATTATTGGACCCGGACCACGATTCATCAAGGGCATCGATAATAATGACAACCTGTTCATTCAGCTCAATGCTTTTAAGAGGATCAGCTATTAATCTTCGAAAAAGAGTTCCTGAATCCAGCCGGGTTAACAGTTCAAAATCTATTTGCTTTATAGCCTCATGGTATTCTTTAATCTGAGTAGCCAGTTGCGATGCTACTGACCTTACAAAAACATCGGGGTTTATGGAATCGGCAAGGCTGGAAATACAAAAGTGAAAAGCCATCACCTGCGGATGTTTACTTGCCAGTTGTGCCATAATTGAAGACTTTCCTATGCCCGGGTCACCTGAGATAATGAAAACCTTTCCGGAAGAGTGGTTTAACCAATATTCAACTTCATCAAATAGCCATTGCCTCCCTGTAAAATCCTTTACCATGTGCGATATGTCGACACCAAAATCAAGAGGTTTCAGTTTTGAAAATACATCAGCATATGATCCTTCTACACTGCCTTTGTCCTGTAAGGCATTAAGAATCCTGGAAAAAGCGCGTTTATAATTTTTCTCCTCCGGCCATTCCTGAAAATCTACCCAGTCAAGTCTGTATATCGATAAAGGAGGACGACACTGGAGTACCATAACGGGAACAATCTTTCTATTATGGAACCGGGCCATGCTTATCTCATCGAGACAAACGCCGTCAGGTCTTCTGACAGCATGTGGTGAAAGTAAACAGATAAATATATCGTGAGAAAGAATAGCCTCTTCAATCTGTTCTTCCCATGAGAGTCCTGTTTTTATTTGTTCCTTGTCGAGCCATATATTGTGGCCCTTCTCTTTCAAATCATTAGCAATCTTATGTGCCAGCTCCCCGGAATCTTTCCTGCCATAACTGATAAAGATTGTAAATGATCTGAAAGGTGATTCTGCAACTTCAGTCGCGGATAAAATCTGTTGTTTTTTATTTACTTCAGTATTATTTTCTAATGAATCATCATGTTGAAGATAAAGCAGGCCAACACCTTTTTTATCTTCGGCCATGTCCTTGAAGATCAAATGTTCCCTGACTTTTTCAAAGAGATCATTGTCGCCTTCAACTAAATCGATAAGTTCCCTGTTAGTTGCTCCATGATATTCCTTAAGATGAGTTAATATCTTTTTGAGTGCGTCATCAAAGTTCATCTTCTCAGCAAGTATGATAAACAAAAGTTAAAAATTGAAATATAAAATTACCTGACAATAACAGAACCACAAAGTATCAATTTATTTCTCCCAGGCACTCCTTAACATTCTCCAGTAACTCCTTCCGCTTTTCTTCATTTTCAGTATATAATGATGCTTTTAGAAGATACTCAATCTTCATTATTGCCTTTTCAAAATCCCTCTCACCTAACACTTTACCGCTATTCCTGGAGTCCATTGCCGATTTCAAATAATTATCGAGATCCTGATGCTGTAGTACCTGTATATGTGCTTCAGTTATTGGTCCGGTCGCGAATAAAGCATAAAGACGTTGCAGAAAATGTTTAAGAGACCGCACATTCCCGGGCCAGTTCATATAGCGGAGCTGGTTCAGAACTCCTGCCGATAATTTTTTGCCGCATATTCCTTCCCATATCTTCGCTGCAAGTTCCGGTATATCTTCAGTGTGATTGATTAACGAAGGTGTATGAATGATAAATGTACTTATACGATAATAAAGATCCTCGCGAAAACTGTTTGATTTTTCACTTGCAAGAGTCTCTATATTTTTATTTGTAGCGGCAATAATCCTGACATTTACCTTAACGGGTTTAAGTCCCCCTACCGGAATTATCTGATTGTCCTCCAGTGCCTTTAAAATTTTAGATTGATGATTTGGTGCAAGATCACCTATTTCATCTAAAAACAAAGTACTGTTATTGGCCAGTTCCCATAAACCTTTTTTGTCATAATGTGCTGTGCTATGTGAACCCTTTTTAAATCCAAATAGTTCCGATTCAAACAATTCTGAAGGTATGGCTCCACAATTGATAGAGATAAATGGATTCCTGCACCTGTCGCTGCATTCGTGAATATTTCTGGCAACTACTTCTTTCCCGGTACCTGTTTCACCAAGAATTAATACTGGGAAATCGTTTTGTGAAGCTACACCGATCATCTGCCTTACCAGTAAACATGGTTCAGAATTTCCAATATATCTTTCCTTCAGATCTACCCGGGTTTTGACACCATGAATCATATTGAGTAAAGGATTCAGGTACTTTCCTTTCTTAGCTGCCTTCTCAGAGTATTGATGTGAAGCTTCTTCAGTTGCGAGTGCAGAAAATTCCTGAGAAACTACCAGAAAAAATAATGAATATAATTTATACCGGGAGGCATTTTTAAGAAAATCATTAATGCTTCTCCTGAGCTGACTGAACTCTGAATAATTACATCCGTTAATAACTAAGATTTTATTACTGCTCTTCCTGAAATAATAAGTCAACGGCTTCTTAGGATGTTTCACTCCCAGATATTCAAAATCATCTTTATTTTTCTGTATCTCAGTTAACCATTTATCTTCAATCAGGCATATGGAAGCAGAGTTGTTCTCTTCACTTGCTATTATTGACTCTCTGGGAAATGGATTCAGCTCAGCTTTTTCAGATTTTGTCTGAGATTTACTCGAAAACACGATAATTTCTGCTTGCATATCAGCGATGGAATTTATACTGTTTTGGTCATTGAACTATTAAAAGTAGACAAATAATTGCAAAATTAAGACTTAATAACTCCATAATAATGAGTACAAGAATTGCCTTCTGGTCAAATGCTTTACTCATTCAAACAACCATCAACCCGTTTACTTAAAACAAGTCAACTTAATACCAATTACTATATTCCATCATATCAGAATGTTACATAGTTTGGCATACTAATGGCTCTATAATTTTGAGCAGAAACAAAATCAATGGTTATATGAACCTCACAAGCAAATCTAAAGAGTTACTCGAAACTGAGCTTAAGAAAATTCAGGAAAACGGAATACAGGCCGACCGTAAAAACATGAAACATAACATGCATACGCAGTTTGCAGACCCGTTTGAATTTGCCCGCGAATACGTTGTAAACAGTTATGATGCCAAGGCAACTGAATGCTATATTTCCGGCCGCGAAACTGCAGAAACAGTCACCATAATAATACGCGACAATGGGAAAGGTATGAACTACCAGAGAATACAGGACTATTTTAAAATATTCCGCTCCCGGAAAGACGATCCTGATGTTAAAGCAATAGGACGGTTCGGGGTCGGAAAAATGAGTGTGGCCGCAATGCCGGGACTTCTTCTTTTCAGTGGAATTACCTCCACAGGGAAAGAATGCTGGCGTTTTGAAACCGACACTCTCATAGACGACCGTCCTGTTAAACTGGAATGTATCGAACCGGTGCCACCTATGGGAACAAAATTCGAGATTACTATCCTGAAAACAATGTCGTTATCTGATATGCTTTCAAAAATCTATGAGATTCTTTATAAGTATGTAAGATATCTTAAGATCAACGTTTTTTTTGACCTCCCTGTAGTTGATAAAGCACAAAACCCAATCAGAAAAAAACTTTCAAAAGGAGTATGGGAATATGGTCCTAAATCACTGGGCAGAGAATACACTATTTTTATTAACGAAACTCCGGTTGAGGTGGTTATGGGTATTGGCAGTTATGAACATGAGCTTTATCAGAATAAGGTATTTATAACATCAAAATATAACCTGTTGTCTTTCGGTCTGGAAAAAGAAATAATAGTTCCTAATCTGATGATAAGGATAAACAGCGAAGTTTTCGAATTAACATTCGGAAGGCACTGTCTGAGTAATGAATCAATTCTTATCGGACTTGTCAGGGAACTCAGGGAATCAGTTTTACCTCAATACTTTAACTACCTGACAACCTCTTATAATGAAGACCTTATAACGAATTCTCCTGAAATTATTGCCAGAGTAGACGAGATGGTAATTGGTCTTTTATCACTGAATCAAAACAATAAAGCATGGAGCACCTTCCCACTTTTTAATGTACATGGCAGCAGCAGAATTTCTTTTCAGAAGCTGAGCGATGATATTATAAAAAACGACATTGTGTATATTGAAGCAAGTGAAAATGAAGGTATTGACTATTCTATGTTTAATGCTAATGTTTTGAAACAGCATCAACCTGAACATGGACTGGAGCTGGTACAAAAAGTATTTGGGAAAAAAGTAATAAATCTCGATCTGAATGATACTGTAATTGAAATTCTGAATAACAATGAAATAATATTAAGCAGCGAAGAAAAAGAATTTGAAAAATTCCTGGTCTTTCAACCCAAACAGGAGGTGATCGACAGAATTTTAAATAACGGAAATATAAATTCCGGTTATCATTCCGATAAATTCTTTGACATTCAGAAAGAACTGGAAAATAGTCTTGGTATTTGTGAAGAAGCAAGAATCGTTGAGCAGGATATTACTTCTCTCAAATGGAAAGTCAATTATCTGGTAGAACGCGATGGTAAGACTTCGTGCTATTCGCGTAAGTTCCTTATAAGCGACAAGAAAATAATATTGAACCTGTTTCATCCTGAAATACGGCAATTTATAGAATTAAGCAGCATCAATGCGAGACTCGCCGCTCATTGGGCTATGGCAATGTGCCTTTCCGATCCGAAATTATTGCCACATATTACACCCGATGCGCGCGAGGATATTTTGCTGATCGATGCTATGAGCAGAATCAGTTCCGATGGAGACTTCATTGAGAACCGGGAAGCGATATCATCAAATAAATCATTTATGGATTTTCTAAGAGATATCAAAAATAAAGGTAATACCGGAGGTTTTTTTGGCTCCTGACTATTTGCAAATATTAAAATCGAAATAATGGAAACAAACGAAAGAATAATTGCGGAAAAAATACTTGAAAATGGATTCGAGATCGACATTGATGAAGGGTGGAACAAGCTTACGAACAGTCAGTTTGGAGGTACTCCCGGCAGGGCATTTTCAGAACTTATTCAAAATGCTATTGACAGTTATCCCAAAGGAACGCCCTGGCAGGATAGAAAAGGAGAAATTAATACTACTTTCAATTCAATCAGCATTACCGACTGGGGTGAAGGAATGAGTTCAAACCGTCTCTCCCTCCTGGCAACAGCCGGTGGTACTGATAAATCTGCAGGTGATAATAAAATCGGTCAGTTTGGTCTGGGTTTCATAAGCATATTTAATCCTAAGTTACAAACTGAACAGGTGGTTGTCATAACCAAATGTGATGGTTATACGGTTGAACTGGTCTTTGAGGTGACTGATCCGGAAAAAAGACCGGAGATAAAGCTCAGGCTACTGGAAGAAACAATAACATTCAGCACAAAAATAACAATTAAATTTAGTAATTATAATTCTGTATTTCAATGCATTGAGCATGCAAAGGAGAGTCTTACTTATTACCCTTGTACAATGTTTATAAATGGAAAGTTACTAAAATCCATATGGCTGAAAGACAATCCCGGCCCATCTTCGGAATTTGAAGAGAACGGATGCAAGGGCCTTATCAGTATAAGTAATACCTGGTTAAATTTTAAATTGTTATGCAAATATGAACTTATAACCAATACCACTTTAGCCGGCTTTATAACTGGTTGCCGAAATATGAAATATAACCTTGAGGATTATAATTCCAACAGTACACCTTACCTGGGAGATGTGGAAGTTTTGTTAAATGTTGATGATCTCAGATTAACGATAAGCCGCGATAACTATTATCTCGACCGGGTCTATGAGCATGCAAAAAACCTGCTAAATAAAAAATTACGGAGCTTTTTATTCATGGAATTACAGAAAAGTAAAAACATACCGGTTGTTATAGCAAACCAATATATCTTCCGCTGTGAAATAAGAGATTATATTTCTGATCCTGAACCGAAAGAATATTATCACCGAGAGGAAAACAAACTTATCAAATTGCTGGCTGAAACACCGGTTTATCGCATAAATGGCCGCCAAGGGCTATATTCTTTATTACAATTAAAAACCATGCTCCGACAGGGTTTACCTTTCTATTATTCGCCAAACCGCGCAAATCTCAGGTGGCTTGGTGGTTCGTTTAAACACGACTTTGTGGTTATCCCTGATGAATGCAAGATCGTATCAGGAGCACCAATGCTTTATGATTATATTTTTGAAGCTGTTTACCTGGATGTTGTAAATCTTGATTCAATTACCGGAAATCAAAAGAAAATACAGGATCTTGTTACCCGCGGACTTATAAATAAATCTGCTCTTTCTCCTTACTGCAAAATAATTGGTAACAGGCAACTTTCCGATAAACAAAATGAGTTATTAGCAGAACTGCAAAAGATTTTAAAACAGGAAGAGATAATCAGGATGATCGGAAATAACCTTCATATTTCAATAAACTCAATTAAACCCATATTTTTTTCTGTGAAGGATGAAGGTATTTATCTATCAACCGGATTATTTGACATTCAAGGGAAACCAATAAGTGAAGATTACCTTTCAAACATCCTTTGTTCAACAGACGATAATAAGCCTGCAAAGAAGAATAAACGGATTGAAATTCTGATAGGCCTCAACCTTGATCATCCTTTTATTTATTATCTGACAGAATGCAGGAATCCTCAAAGAGGTTACTATACCCTTACTTATCTTTCTCACGAACTTGCCCTTTGTCAGAAAATGTTGGTTCCATATTCTCCTTTTTATCATCTGGTAAAGGAAAAGCTGGCTCAGGATATGCGTAAAGTATTAATGAATAACCTTCTGATAAGCGTAAAAAATTAATAACAACCCTTTTTATATATTTTCATTCTTTTCAGGGGTTTTATATTTCGAGTATGCCACGAAAGAAAGAACTGCAAGCGCGATAACTGATATATAAACAAATGACGGAACCGGAACAGCTTCTCCGGCAGCATATGAGTGCATTCCCGATAGATAATAATTAACACCAAAATATGTCATTAAAACAGATGAGAAGGCAAAAAGTGAAAGCAGGTTGAAGGTAAAAATATCTTTCATTCCGGGTATCCTGCGGCTATGTATAACGAAGCTGTAAACGATTATGGTTATCAACGACCAGGTTTCTTTCGGATCCCAGCCCCAGTATCTCCCCCATGATTCGTTTGCCCAAACAGCTCCCAGGAAGGTCCCTATCGTAACGAAATAAAGTCCCAGTGTAAGTGCCTTAAAATTAATTACGGTGAGCTCATCAATTGTTTCAGATATCCTGTCGCGGTTTTTATCATTTGATAAGGCAAGAAGTATTAGTGAAATAAGTCCCAGAATGGCGCCAACTCCCAGAAAACCGTAGCTGCTTATAATAACTGACACGTGAAGAGTAAGCCAATAGGATTTTAGTACCGGGACAAGATTCGTAATTTCCGGATCCATAAAACTCATATGCGCTACCATTAGCGTCATTGAAGAGAGGACTGCTGCAGCCGACAGAGCGAAAGCCGATTTCCGGCTGAATATAAATCCTGCCAGTAAAGTGGCCCACGAAATAAATATCATCGATTCATAACCATTACTCATCGGTGAGTGTCCCGCAATATACCATCTCAGCGCAAGACCAAAAGTGTGAACCATAAAGCCTGCGAATAATAACCATCCGAGAATCCTGAAGAGAAGGGATGTTTCTTTTCTTCCTTTTATAACCATGGTAATAAGCCCTATAAGCATTACCAGTCCGATTGTGGCATAATAAGGAAAAAGCTTTTCAAAAATGCCAAGTCTATAATACAATAGTTCTGCATTTGTTTTTGATTCTGAAGGAAGCGCATATTGGGAGTATTTTTTCTGGTATCCTGCAATTGATTCAGAAACCTGGCGTGCACTGGCTAAATTATTTGTCTGCAAAGCATCTGAGAAAGCTGACATTACCCCCCTGATGAAAATAGAATCTTCTTTATTCGTTGCTTTTTGAGAAGCTTCAACCGGTGATCCCCAATCATGTGTCCCGTCCTTCAATGGAAACATCTTTAAAAAATCTCCTTTATAGATCATGTAGACAATATTCACCCGCTCATCAACTTTCATAAGTTCTTTGTCGGTTTTGCTCCTTTCTGATGCAGCTTTCGAATAGGCATTATTTACCTCTTCAGAAATTTTATAACTTCCGTTACCTTCAATGTTGACAAGGTCGGAAAAGGAAGCAAACTTTCCATTGATCCCCAACTTCTTCCTGATCTCACTATTAGAAACACTTATCAACGGAACATCTTTCCAGTTATTAAAATCAAAATACAAACCAAGAAAGACCTGCATTGACGTAAGTCCTTCAAATTTATTTTCACTTGTCACCTTCCTCAGAATATCATTGCTTAATGTATACAGAGGCTTGGTCCTGCCTTTCTGATCCTGAACAAGTATTTTACCAAACTCCGTGGCAACAGATTTTTCAGGAACAAGTTTCTGGGCATTGATATTTGCCGAACCTGAAAGAAGCAAAAGCAAAAGCAGAACAGGTGCACTTCTTCTGATTAAAGAGTTCCAGTTGCCTGCATTTACTTTATGAAACAGTGAGTTCTTATTGAATAATGAAAGTATAATAAAGAAGAATAACAATGCATAACCTGTATAAGTGACAAGCATCCCTGCCTTATCGTGGTTGACTGAGAGTATTGTGCCCTTTTCATCACGGTCGTAGGAGGACTGATAAAAACGATATCCCTTATATTTAAGGATATTATTCATGAATATTATAAACGGTCTCTCTACGTTTGCTTTCTTATCAAGAAGAACAACATCGCTTTTATAACCTGACGGGCTTGAAGAACCCGGATATCTGTCGAGTATAAATTTGTTCAGTTTTATCTTAAAAGGCAGAATTGTAGCCTTCGGTCCATATGTTATTTCCACAGAGTTCCCATCTAATTCGCAGGAAGATGAAGCAACATTTTCTGATCCCTTGTCCCATAGATAAACTGTAGCTGATTTTTTGCCACTCATGAAATGAAAAATGAAAGCATTTAAACCTGTTGTCTCTTCATCGGGTTTTACCGCAACCGCTTTTACGACACCGGCAGCTGACATCGATTGAGGAACAATTTTAATATCACCAAAAGTTATTATCTGCATTTTTTTTAATTCAATAGGCTTCCCCACTACTGTAGTTGTCTGTGAATGAGTCATCATACTCATTTCACCTAATTCAAATCTGGATATAATAAAGAATTTTCCTGAGTCAAGTTTAATGTTTACATCCACCTGTTGAGGTGCATCAAAACCGATAGACATTCCATATGGAACTTTTGTTTCTCCTTTCTTCAGGATAAAAGTTACTTTGTCCATCATGTTTTTTGTAACAAGAAGAGAAATAACCGGCTCTCCATCAGGGCTGTCGGCTACGATCTCAGAAGCATTTGGGATTATCCTAGCAAGTAACAGTTCATATGTCTTACCGTCAATTTTCATTGATTTTTTGAAGTTTTGGGCTGAAACTGAGGTCATTGAATACTTCTGGTAATGGCTTGCTATCAGAGTTCCGTTTTTATCTTTAACGGAAAATCCCATATACTTCTCAGTTGAATAGCATGTATTTTGTGTTTCTCCATCGCGGATATGAATTGAACCCTCCCATCCAAAATATCGTGTTATGCCGGCTCCAAGAATCATAAGAATGAATGAAAGATGAAAGAGTGCAACTGTCAGCTTTTCTTTCCTTAGGAGTTTTAAATTAATTATCTGACCGACCAGGTTAAGGGCAAGCAAGAACAAAATCAGCTCAAACCATTTTGTATTATAAACCATTCCATAAGCTGCAGCGCTGCCTAAATCATTTTCAATAAAAGTAGCAATCGCCATTGCCATGGCAAAAACTACAAATAATATTCCCATGAAAAGAGGGGACAAAAGAAATTTTAGATACTTCATAGAATGAAATTGTTAAAAATCTAAATTGAATAATTCTTAATTTTAAGATTGAATACAGAACTACTAACTATTTACTTCTTACTTTTTACTTCTTACTTCTTACTTCTTACTTCTTTCTAACTACCCCTTTTCTGATATCTCAATAAGTTTTTCCCTGTCGAGTATTTTGATTTTTGACGAATCGGAATATATGACTCCCGAATTCTCAAGCTCCTTAAGGATCCGTACGACACATTCTTTAGCCATATTTGTCATTTCTCCAAGTTCCTGACGCGACAGGATCATTTCATACTCATCATTTTTAAATACGACATCTGAAAAATATAATAAGGTCTCAGCCAGTCTTCCGACCATTTTCTTTTGTGAAAGAGTGACCATCCTTGTTAGATTTCCCACCGATTTTGAGCTTATATCTTTAAGCAGCCCTTCCGCAAATGCACCATTTACTCTGACAAGCTGTTTCAGGATTTCAAAATTAATAAAGCAGGCCTGAACGGTTGTTATAGCTGCAACAGTATATGTATGACGGGAATCTACATATGCCCCGGGTCCCAATATCAATCTCCCGGGCAGGGCAATACTAATTATGAAGTTTCTCCCGTTTAATCCCTCAATATAGGTCTTTGCCATTCCTGTTGACAGAAATAAAGCATTTGATGTTGGAGAACCTTGTTTCAAAATTATTTCACCAGGTTTAAAGATAGCTTCATATCTATTTTCGTTTACGAGTCTTAACTCCTCTTTTGTCAGGTTATGAAAATTTTTCCACCCATGGGTGCAAATCTCACAATTATTGATGAAATTGACCACCGACATAACTTCGTTTTTAGCGGGTTTAAAAGTAGTTTTATAAATACTCCAGTGTACAAAACTAACAAATATCACCCTAATAATTGATATATATCACCGGTAAACGATATATCTGTCAATAATATATATCATAAATAACATATTAATTGTTATTTAAATAACATAGGTTTTTCTTAAATTGCAGTACGAAATTTTAACCAATTAACCAGATATGAAAACCCTAATCAAACTTTTAGCAGTTGTACTCACTACCGGATCTGTTATAACAGGCTGTGAGGGACCAATGGGCCCCGCAGGAACTGCAGGTATTGATGGAAAAGATGCAAATGCGACCTGCACGCAATGCCATAATTCAACCGGAGTAGATTCCGTTAGTCTCCAGTTTGAATTATCAAAACATGCTTATGGCGAAACGGCTTTTGAAGAAGCAGGAAGTACCGGATGTTCTCCTTGCCACGAATCTGAAGCTTTTAAATATGTTGTTGAAAACAATGTGTCGACAGTCTTCACAATCGTGCCCCCGGCAACTACTTATTCCAATCCCTATGCCTCCTCACCCGATAAATCGTACGGCGCGATGAGGTGTAATATGTGTCATAGTAAGCTGCATACTTCATATACATTTGCTGATTTCATGCCACTTACTACCACTGCACCAGTACCTTTGACATTCTTAGGCGGTGCAAAAACCGTCAATCTTACACAGGATGACAGCAAGAGTAATTTATGCATTAAATGCCATCAGCCCCGCCCATTCACCAATTCAAATACCGACAAGAATGTCCTTAATTATGCAGGGCTTGTCAGTAATCCAAATGCAGTGTTCTACGATGCCGCACAATCCAATAGTCTGAATGTTCTTAAACCAAGTTACAGAACAAGTACACATAATGGTACCATTGCTGTAATATTTGCTGGTGTAGGTGGAGTGGAATTCGGAACTGGTTACTCAAATTCACAGCACACCACCGTTGCTTCATGTCAGGACTGCCATATGGCACCAATGACCGGAAAAGCAGGGGGACATACATTTTCAGCACAAAGTAATTTCAACGGTTGCAATGTAGCAGGTTGTCATGCAACAAACCCAATTTCTTCATCAACAACATCTGTATACTGGAAACAAACCAGGGATGGTGTTAAAGCTCAACTTGACGCTTTAGCTGCAAAATTAGTAGAGGGTGGTGTTGAGATCCTTGGCAGAAATGGCGATGCATCAGCTAATCTATGGGCCGGACTCACTACCAATAACTATGATGGGAATCTGAATCTGTATGATCCGGTAAACAATCCTGCCGGCTCATTATACAATACTACTATGTTTCAGAATCCAAGTACTTCGGGCTTTACGGCTGATCAGATTACAACTAATAGTGCATTACCAAAACTTACTCTGACAAACGCTCAGATGGGAGCTATCATTAACTTCCAGTTATGCCTCAGAGATTTCAGTCTGGGTATCCATAATAAAGCATATACAACAACCCTTCTGGCTAACTCAATAGCTGTTCTGCCGTAATCTCATCCAGATAAATTATAATTATTTTAAACCCCCAAAGTAAATTCTTTGGGGGTTTTCTTTTTGGAAGCAGACATAAAAAAGGCTGAACATTTTAGTCCAGCCCTCTATTTCGGATAATCGTTAAAAGTAATTATTTCTTAAACGTTCTCAGGTAATTAACTATATTCCAGATATCATCATCTGCCAGTTTGCCTTCATATTTCGGCATCTCGCCTCTACCTGTTCTGGTCTTGTAGAAAATTTCCCCATCAGCCAGTCCCTGAAATTCAGCTTTGGAGAAATCCCCCGGAAAATCTTTGAGAGTTCTGGCTTTTACTCCATCGCCAAGACCGGTTTTTCCATGACAGGCGGCACAGTTCCTGTTAAAAAGAGCCATCCCTGCTTTGGTGCTTGCCTCGCTTTTTGCAACCGGGTTTGTCATCGATTTGAAATTAGCAGGAGCAACCCAGGGTTTAGGTTGTGCAATCAGTGATGCACTCCCGAGAAAAACAAGGGCACTTGCAAATAATAGTTTCATCGTTCTCATAATCGTTCATTTTAATTTATCTATAATTCAGCAATAATCATGCAAAGGTGAATTCATTTTTAAATAAGTTGAAAAAAAAGACCGAAAGTTACTGGTATACCTATTATGAATAAATTCTTAAAAAAATTTATTTCTTAAATGATCTCATGTAATTTACAACATTCCAAATATCCTCATCTGACAATTTGCCCTCATACTTTGGCATTTCATCTCTTCCTATTTTGGTTTTATAGAACAAGTCCCCATCGGTCTGTGCCTGAAAATCGGCTTTTGAAAAATCACCAGGGAAAGTTTTAAGAGCTCTTGCCTTTACACCATCGCCTAATCCGGCTCTTCCATGACATGATGCACAGTTTCGTGTATAGAGTGCCTGTCCTGCCTTTGTGCTGGCATCGCCAAAAACAACAGTGTTTTTCATCGATTTGAAATTAGCAGGAACGACCCATGGTTTTGGTTGTGCCATTAAAGAAACCCCACTGAAAATTATCAATGAACATGCAATAAATAATTTAAACCTCTTCATACTTATAGATTTTTAATTATGACTAAATATACAAATATTTGCTCAGACCTTAATTGTTAAAATCGTTTATTTAATCCTCATCTGATACATGATAACCCGTTATGATCCCTCTGAAGAGAGAAGTCGGTTTCGACCCAAGCGTACAGGTGTATATGTGGATTATCATAAATATTGTGAGACAAAAACCCATTGTGATATGCAATATATCAGTAAGAATGAGCCCACTGATGCCGAATACGGTTGTAATGGTAATTTCAGGTAACAGTAACCCAATACCTGAAATTATAAGCAAAGGAAAAGCCACATACATTGCGAGCACATAAGTTATCTTTTGTAAAGGATTAAATTTACGTTCTTCGCTTACAGGAAAAGGATGCTTCTCTCCTTTGAACATGCCAATTGAATAATATACAAATTGCTTCTTAAGATTCGATATAAAATTTTTTCTGCCTATTCTGTAATATCTTCCGTTATTTGTCAGAAGATTTCCTGTAACGAACAATATATAGTTCAATATCAGTATAATAGCGGCAAAGTTGTGCAATCTGACAGCTTTTGCAAAGCCAACAACATAAGAAGCATTTTCTTTATCAGTATACTGCATGCTTAAACCTGTAACAATAAGGATCAGGAACATAGCAGCATTTATTAAATGCCACAATCTGATCCATTTTGGATAGAGATACATATAATTATTCTTTAATGTTTTTAGATCTGTTTTTCAACCTGAATGCAATATGGACAATGATAACAAGCATAACAACAAAAAATATCACCAGACTAATATAGTTCAGATATTCATTCCTGTTAGCTCCGATAACGTAGGATGAATTTAAAATTATGCCGTTAAAAAATCCGTCGTGACGTTGTGCTTTTGATTCAAATTTATAAAGGGAAGCCATAAGTATTGAGTTTTGTGAGTGACATTCATTGCATCGCCGTACAGCTTGTTCCTTTGGTAAGATCAAATGAGAAACAGGAATATTATTATTAATTTTTGTATGGCATTCGATACATCGCACACTAGCAAAGTGAGAGGCCTGGTTAGGCAGCCAATCGTGTTCTTTAATAATATTAATTTCAGCTCTATCAGTCAGAAGCTGAAAGCGACTGTAATCGGAGTGACAATTAAGACAGATAGCGTTGTCATAGGCAATCGTTTCCTTAAGATTGGTAGCAGTTCGTACAGATATTTTATATGTGTGTGGGTTATGACATTTCCAGCACGTGAATCCCTCGTTCTCCATCTTGAAGTGAATGCTCTTCCTGTACTCTGAATCAATCTCCTCAAAATGATATTTTGCAAATTTTACGTCACCTCCATGACAATCGAGACACGTATACATTTGCTCCATTCTGAGTTGCCCGGGATGAGGAAATTTTGTGTACTCTTCGGAATGGCAGTCGGTACAGCTAAAACTTTTATGATTAGAGGAATAAAATTCATTTTTATGAATAATACGTTCCACACACATCATATCTGTAACCTGGGTCCCGAGAGTTGCATTTGCATATTGGTATTTCTCCTGACCATGACATTTGAAACATCGGTTATTATCGGCCTCAAAACTGGAAACGAAGGTTGCTGTATCCTTACCAACAAAATTCTCAGATTTAACAGTAGAACTACCTGCTGAAGAAAGAGATAATAAAGTTAATAAACTCACCAAACTGAATATCCGGAACATAGGTGGAGATACTTCTGATTACCTGATTAAACTAGAATCGTACGTGAATATTAAACCCAACTAGATATTCACCACTTTTGAAATCATTTGTGTTAAATACTAGATTCCTCTGATTAATAATCTGATTATAATTGGAAACAAACATCTGGAAAGAATGGGTTGCAGTACCTATTTCCCATCCTAAAGAAAGATTTGGTTTTGGTTGTACAGCAATATCCTGCCTGGTAAGTAGCTGGTCATATTCAAGTATCAGTGAATGTGATCCGAATAAATTTGCACGTGCCCCTGCTGACAAACCTAAATTAAGATTTTTATATCCTGCTGTTGAATCGACATTTTGAGGTACCGAATTAAAATATGTTACTGAGGGAGCTAACTGAACCGAAAATCTGTCATTTAATTTCCGGGCCACAATCAGCTGGGTAAAATAGGATAACCTGTGAATTTCTCTGTAGCTTTCGGAAGGTCCAAATGCATCTTTGCTTCGTAAATCAATTACAAAATTTCCATAATAAGAGAGAGAAACAGGCATTTTATTATCTTCTGTCTGCCGAAGGATGAGATACTTCCATTGAATATCCTGTAACTGATAATCCTTTGTTGTTCCCGCTCCTATCATTAACCTGTCGGTTATGCCATAATTCAGACCAATCCTGGTATTTGCCGATCCGTATATACCAAAAAGATTGTGATAATTCTCAATCACACTGAATCTGTGTGATATTTCAAGTTCCAGACCACCTTTATATGGAGTCTCAACTGTATTATTATCAATAAGAGTGGTCGTTCCAAAAGTAAATCTCACAGGTTTTGATACCTGCTTAAGAGAATCTACCTGAGCAAACAATGAAGTTATGCTTAATGATAAAGTTAAAAGGATTAAGAATTTTTTCATGTTGATAGGTTTTATCAGGTTAAGATATTTTAATTATTAAGAGCTCCCTGGTTGATCCAGTAGAGTACTTTAAGCTTTTCCGCATCAGTGGTTCTCGGTATATGATCCGAATTGGTAGTAATCTGGTGATACAGCTTACTTGTTTCCCCCGGGAGAGTCAGATATCCTCCCTGTGTAAGCGCGTCATATGATTTACCGGACCTTAAATCGGGAAATTGTTTCGTTCCATTATGGCATTCAACACATTTAGCATTGAAGATCGGCTGAATATCAGTTTGAAAATGCCATGTTTGATTCGGGTCAACTGCGGGAGGGGCATATGCATACTTTTCACATGAAGAAAATCCTGCGACAGTTGCAATCAGAATAAGTGCAAAACATATCTGTCTGATCCTTTTCAATTTCTGATTCATATTTTCAATATTGTTAATTTATTCACAAAGATATCAGATTATCCTGATTAATAGTTTATTATATGCCAGTTTTTTTTCATTAACGAGTGCTCTTTATCATATAAAGAATTGATCTTTATCACTCGTCGCGATGATATTTATTTATTGTCTGAATCTACCCTTAGGATATTGTAATGACTGTCGAATAAACAAGAAGGGACGTTGCAAGCAACGCCCCTTCAAATATTCACTTATATTGATTATCAAAACCTGTACGCATTATCTTCTATCAATTTGTCAGCAATACGTCTTCTTGCCTCTTTTACATTAACACATTCCACTCTTGAAAGATTTTCAATCGCTTTAACAAGTGCCTGACACGATTCAGGAGTTGAGAATGAACCGATCGCCTCAAGAGCCGATTTTCTAACAATAGCAGCAGTATCGAATACATTTACGTCGAGCATATCCTTATAAAGTGACACGTCTCCTTTCAGTGAAGCCATTTTCTCGACTCTGAGTGCAAGTGATTCTGATACATAGGTTTCCATCATCATTTCTGCAATATTATTAAGCACTTCCTGCTCATTGATCAGCCCTTTCCCGAATGTTTTTGAAGCTCCGTGTATACAGATAAGAATGGCTTTCTTGAAATTTTTAATAGATCTTGATTTTTCCTGGAAAAAACTCTCTCCTTCTACTTTATTATATGCTATATTATTCAAATCTGAATATAGTTTCTCAGCCTCACCAAACAGGTCGAATTCACCTTTCATTGCACGTTTCATTGCTGTATCCACAACCAGCAGACGGTTTATTTCGTTTGTTCCTTCGAAGATCCTGTTGATCCTCGAATCGCGATAACCTCTTTCCACTGCCATCTCTGCCGAGTATCCCATACCACCATGTATCTGAACCGCCTCATCAGCAACAAAATCAAGCATCTCAGAACCAACAACTTTCAGGATGGCAGCTTCAACAGCATAATGGCTGATAGCCTCAATTGATGCTCTCCCATAATCACCGCAATCAACCGTGAGCTTTTTCATAAAGCTATCAACATCAGCGCTAACTCTGTACACAGCCGATTCTGACGCAAAAAGACGGATGACCTGTTCCGCCATCTTGTGCTTGAGTGCTCCGAATGTTGAAATCAGAACACCGAATTGTTTTCTTTCATTAGCATATTTCACAGAATCGTTGATAGCTTTCTTGGCAGCGCCAATAACGTTTGCCCCAAGTTTTAAACGTCCCATGTGAAGGATACTGAGCGCAATTCTGAAACCCTCTCCTCTTTTACCGAGAAGATTCTCTACCGGAACCTTAACATCATTAAAATAAATCTGCGCTGTTGACGATCCCTTTATTCCCATTTTATGTTCATCGGGACCAATAACGACACCCGGATATTTACTTTCGACAATAAATGCACTGAGTACCCTGTCAGTATCAATTTTTGCAAAGACTACCAGTGTATCGGCGAACCCTGCATTTGTAATCCACATCTTCTGTCCGTTCAGGATATAATGTTTCCCGTCCTCACTTAATCTGGCATTTGTCTTCCCGGAGTTTGCATCGCTGCCCGCACCTGGTTCCGTAAGACAATAAGCTCCTATAAACTCACCTGTGGCAAGCTTTGTTACATATCGTTCCCTCTGATCTTTGTTTCCATAATACATAATAGGCAATGTACCAATACCACAATGTGCCATGTATGCCACCGAAAATGAATAGCCGGCGCCGGTTGTTTCAGCTACAAGCATTTGCGTTACAAATGATTGACCGAAACCACCAAATTCCTCAGGAATCGATATTCCCATTAATCCAAGCTCGCCTGACTTTTTAAGTATCGTCTTCATCAGTTCCCTGTCGCTTTTCTCAACATTTTCGAGATTGGGATAAACTTCAGCTTCAAGAAAGTCGCTGCATGTCTGGGCAATCATTCTCTGTTCCTCGTTGAATTCCTCAGGAATAAAAATGTCTTTCGATTCAACTTCATTAACAAGAAATTCGCCGCTTTTTAAGAGTTTAATATTTTCCATTGTTTTCAGATAATTATTTGGACAATTCTATAAATCAATCGATTGTGCAATCAGCTCAGCAATATCAAGGTTCCTGATCTCCTTTTCTTTGTTTTTATACTTAAGGCCATCGGTAAGCATTGTCATACAAAATGGACAGGCCGTAGCAATTACTTCAGCATTGGTTTTAAGAGCATCTTCTGTTCTCTCCATAAAAACTTCCTTGTCGCCTTTTTCAGCTTCTTTAAACATTTGAGCTCCGCCCGCTCCACAACATAATGAATAGCTCTTATTCCTGTGCATCTCTACTAAATTGCCGGTAAGCTTTTTAAGAATGTTCCTGGGTTCTTCATAAATGTCATTTGCCCTTCCGAGATAACAAGGATCGTGATAGGTTACTGATATATTGTTTAATGAAGCCTGGTCGATACTCAATTTCCCATCTTCAATATTTCTGTTCAGGAATTGCAGGTAATTGATGACCTCATATTTGCCGCCAAGATCGGGGTATTCGTTTTTAAATATATTGAAACAATGCGGACAAATGGTTATTATTTTCTTTACTTCATACATTCTGAAAATCTCAATAAGCTGTAGCGCCTGCATCTGGTACAGCATTTCATTTCCTGCACGTCGTGCCGGATCACCATTGCATGTCTCTTCTTTTCCCAGTACTGCATAGCTTACATTCAGGTGTGTCAGGATTTTTGCAAAAGCTCTTACAACCTTTTTGTACCGGTCATCGAATGCTCCGGCACATCCTACCCAGAACAGGTATTCAGGTTTCTCACCTCTTGCAAAAAGGTCAGCCATAACTGGTATTTCAATTTTCCGGGTTTCCATATTTTCAAACTTTATCTTTAACCAGTTTATTAGTAGGGAGATAAATTGTTTTATCTCTTTTCCCTTGTGTTACTTTGTGCAATACTTCGTGCCTTTTGTGTTTAAATTTTGTCCACGAAGGTACTCTAAGGTATCTCTAAGGTTCACATAGGATCCTTCAGATCTACCTGAAATTCATCTCAAGATCTTTTGCCCATAGCATCCTGTCTTCAGCAGAATATTGCCACGGGGCCCCGTTATTTTCAATATTATTAAAAAGTGCTTTTATCTCCCCGGGGGCAGATGCTTCTTCCATAACAAGATATCTCCGCATATCAACAATCAGGGTAGGATGATTAATATTTATAGGACACTCTTTTGCACATGCGTTGCAGGTTGTACAGGCCCACAATTCTTCCTCCGAAATATAATCACGCAAAAGAGAACGGTTGTCATTGAAATCGCGGCCGTTTTTAACCATTAAAGGACCTTTCTCTTTCATTCTTGCCCTAAGGTCCATCATCACTTTCCTTGGAGATAATTTTTTACCTGTAATATTAGCCGGGCAGACTGCTGTGCATCTGCCGCATTGCGTACAGGCCAGCGAATCAAAATAGTTTTTCCATGAAGCATCTTCCGCATCTTTTACACCAAATCTTTCAGGAGGAGCATCTGAACCAGATGCAGTGAAGGCTGTGTCAGGGTTGAGCATGAGTTTAACTTCCCTGGTAATATTATCCATATTCGGAAGCTTCCCTAACGGATCGAGTCTCGAAAGAAAAACATTTGGTATTGACATGAAAACATGAAAATGCTTTGAATAGGGCAAGAGATTGGCAAACAGAAAAATCAAAAGTATATGGGTCCACCACGATGCTTCGTAAATTAATTTGTAATTCTCAGCATGTCCGTTAGTTATTAAACCTGCAATAAATGTGCTTACCGGAAACAAACCAACAACTGCTTCGCCTGTAATTGTCTTATATTCAATGTACCCTGTATTCATACTAAGAAGTGAAAGCATTAATAACAGGATTATTGAGAGGGCAATATTTGCATCGATATGAGTAATTTTATTCATTTCAATGCCGTCAAATCTCTTAATATGAAAGAAGATTCTCCGGCTAAGGAAGATAATAATTGAAATGGCGACAAGAAGTCCAAAAATATCGCCGGACGCCATAATAATATTATAAACAGGACCCAGGAATTTTAACACTCTTTCTGTACCGGTCAGTCCATCAATAACCATCTCAATGCTCCCGAATATGATCACACAAAATCCCCAGAAGACCAAAGCATGAAAAAAGCCTATGACAGGACGACGGAAGATTTTTGTCTGCCCGAAAGCAACCTTAAGCATGACATTTATTCTTTTTCCAAAGTCTTTTACCGGAAATGCAGGCCTGGTGAATTTAAAAAAGCTGATAAACCTTCTGATAGTGTAAAAAAATACCCCAAGAGTAATTAAGAGAGTTAATGCAAATATTATTTGTTTTGTCATGACTCTAAATTTTCTTTTTTATTTTTTGCCACAAAGGCGCTAAGACGCAAAGTATTATTTCGTGTTAACATATCTTCGAATTCCTTCTTTAATAATTAACAATCTGTTTCCCGATTTTTTCCTCTTCAACAGAAAGAAGTTTTTCCATGCCGGAGTTCTTAGCGTCTTTGTGGCAAAAATTATTTTCTGATCTCTTTGACTGCCTCAACAAGTTTAGGGAGTACCTTCATTGCATCACCTACAATTCCGTATTGGGCAGCTTCAAAAATCGGGGCATCTTTATCGTTGTTTATAGCTACTATAAATTTTGATGAACTGATACCAGCCAGATGCTGTGTTGCACCAGAGATCCCTACAGCAATATACAGATTCGGAGCAATTATCTTGCCCGTCTGTCCGGTATGTTCTTCGTGAGGTCTCCAGCCTTCATCCGACACCGGACGGGAACAAGCCGTTGCTGCACCAAGAAGTGTTGCAAGTTCAACCAGTGGCGGCCAGTTATCGGGCGACTTCATTCCTCTTCCCCCCGACACAACTATATCTGCATCAGTCAACAGGATCTTTCCCGATTGTTTATGAATATCTTTCACAACAGTTTTTAATAAGGTCCCGTCGACTTCCGGGTTCAGATTCTCTATTGTGGCATTGCCAGGTGTCTCAACCACATCGAATGAGTTCTGTGCAAGGGTGAGTATCTTAACATCTGATTTTATAACAAGATGAGCAAAGGCATTCCCCGAATAAGTCCTTTTGTAAACAGTGAAAGGGTTCAGACTCAGAGGCAGTTTGCTCACACCTGACCCAACTCCGGCCCTGAGATGCACTGATAGTCTCGGAGCAATTGCCTTTCCTGTGTTATTATTTGATATTATTATTACTGAAGCGTTTTCTTTCTTTGAAATCTCTGAGATAACATTTGCATAGGCCTGGTTATCAAGAACTGCTAGTTTTTCATTATTAACACTGATGATCTTGTTCGCTCCGTAATTTCCAAGTTTCATCAATTCCCCTTCATCAACCTTTCCGATAGAGACAGCTGTAACTGATAAATTAAGCATTTTCCCAACGCCGCTCGCATATGAAACAAGTTCAAATGAAAGTTTCTTGAATTTTCCGTCCCAATTCTCGGTAAATACTAATACTGACATATCTTTTGTTTTTACTGTTTTTTTAACTAATTATCAGATAACTTTTGCTTCATTCTGCAAGAGATCAAGAAGCTGCGACGGGTTATCAGCGTCAACAAATTTACATGCTGCACGAGGTGTGGGTTTCTCAAATTCAACAACCTCGGTTAGCGGATCTATTGCGACCGGTTCAACAAGTTTTACTGGTTTTGACCTAGCCATCATAATGCCACGCATGGCAGCGATCCTGGGCTCTTTGGCTATTCCTTTCTGGACAACAGCAACGAATGGGACAGGAACTGTAACGATTTCTTTTCCACCATCAATTTCCCTGACCATAAGGGGTTGTCCATTCTCAAATTTAAGTGATGAAACGGCGGAAACCGAAGGAATCCCAAGGAATTCAGATATCATACCGCCCACAATAGAACCATTATAATCGCTCGATTCGATACCACACATTATTACATCAAATTGCTCTTTTTTAACTACTTCGGCAATTTGCGCTGCTACAAACCAGGCATCAGATGAAATTGCATCTACACGGATTGCATCATCGGCCCCGATAGCCAGAGCTTTTCGGATAGTCGGTTCAGAAGCAGCCGGGCCCACATGGATAACAGTGACGGATTTTACTCCACTTGTGGCATCATCCTTTAGCTCAAGAGCTCGTGTAAGAGACAATTCGTCCCATGGGTTAATTACCCACTGAATACCGGTAGTGTCAATTGAAGTATTTCCTTCGGCAAATTTGATTTTTGTCGTAGTGTCGGGGACATTACTGATACAAACCAGAATTTTCATCTAAAATTATATTAGTTAATTAACTTATAATAAATTGTTTAATAGAATCAACTTTTGGTTTTTCAACCTTTGAGGCGGCAAATATAATAATTTATGAGTCACAATCAAACCGCATAAAAATCATATTTTTAGCGTATTCGAAAGAAGATTCCGTCTTAAGCAATTAGATCACTGATAATTATTCCATATATTAAAGCTGTAATTTTTATACGGTCGAAATATATTAGTGTTTGGGTTTACAGAATAATTTCTAAATATTTACTTTGTAAATATAACTCTTTTGTATATCCTTCAGTAAGAATTTTTATTTGCTTGCAAATCAATGCTATACAACGGATGAACATTAGTGTGGAATACTCTGCCAATATTATCAGGGTACATCCTTTGCCGATTTGCGGCTCTTGAAAAAGTTAAAACCGCTACCCGCTCACAGGTCAGGGAAAAGAACCGAAAAAAATTTAAGAATTATAACAATCGATTATAATATAAGATTTAAATTCGCAGCGCCTGAATCATAAATATTTCAAGAATATACAAAGTGAACAAACAGATAAAAACATACGGAGCGGTTATGTTGGCAATGGTCTTCTGGGCTTTCTCGTTTATATGGTTCAAAGTTGCAAACAAAACATTCCATCCTATTACGATAGTATTTATCAGGCTGCTGTTTTCAACAGTCCTGATGACTGTTTTTCTGATCATTACAAAGAACTATATGAAGATTAAACGATCAGACAGGAAACTATTCCTTATGCTTGCATTATTTGAACCGTTCTTTTACTTTCTGGGTGAGAGTTTCGGACTTACCTATGTTTCGGCTACTGTATGTTCAGTATTAATTTCTACGATACCGGTTTTTGCAACGATCGGCGCCTGGCTTATCTTTAAGGAGAAGCTTAAAGCAATAAATTATGCAGGAATAATCATATCTTTTATAGGTGTGCTTGTGTTTATTCTAAATAGCGATGGAAGTATTTCATTTAATATCAGAGGATTAGGCTTTCTTACTCTTGCCGTCTTATCCGCTGTCGGTTATAATCTGACATTAAGCCGACTGGTTGGAACATACTCTCCTGTTTATATTGTTAATGTTCAGAATATTATAGGAGCAGTTCTTTTTCTGCCACTCTTTTTAATTTTTGATTTTAACCATTTTATCTCAGTCCCTGTTACATTTAATATATTCAAGCCAATAATTGAACTTTCTATTTTTGCGTCATGTGGTGCTTTCATTCTGTTCGCATATTCTGTCCGAATCATGGGTATTACAAAGGCGAATGTATTTTCAAATTGTATACCTCTGTTCACAGCTCTCTTCTCCTTTATCCTGATGGGTGAGAAGATGACTTTTCAGAATGTAATCGGGATGGCAATTGTTATTGCAGGTCTTTTTATGTCGCAGATGAACGGACACCGAAGGAATATTGACGAAGCCCTTGCCCTTACCGGAAAGACTGCCTGAATCATTGCTGAAAGTTATATCCTGTTCATTAATACTATTTTACACAATTGCACCGTTTAGATAAATCATGCTATATTTGGGAAGTAGCTCAGATTATGAAAAAAAAGGTCCTGATCTTTATCTTTTTCACCGCAATTGCATTATCCTCATTTTCTCAAACCGGGGGTGATAATATCTATGAGTTCTTAAATCTTACACATTCCGGACTGGTTTCCTCCCTTGGAGGTACAAATGTTTCAATCCAGGGAAATGATCTCAACCTTACTTATCACAACCCGGCTCTTCTTAACCCGGGTATGAATAATAGCCTGGCATTGAACTATGTCAATTATTTTGCAGGCATAAATTACGGTCTGGCTATGTATTCAAGATCTTTCCCTGGAACAGGGAATTTTGCAGCAGGTCTGACCTACCTCAATTACGGCTCATTCACTGAGACTGATGCTTCAGGAATTATAACAGGTAATTTCAGCGCTGCGGAATACGCATTATCTTTAATCTATTCGCGTGAAATTGATTCTCTTATTACAATAGGTGTTAACTTTAAACCTGTATTATCCCAGCTCGAAAAATATACCTCATTCGGATTTGCTTTTGATATTGGTGCATCGTGGCATAATACCTCAAATAATTTTTCAGCCGGATTAGTAATTAAAAACGCAGGCTATCAGGTCACTACTTATACCGGCGAAAACCGGGAGCAACTACCTTTTGAGATACAGGCCGGTATTTCGCAAAGACTTGTGCATGCACCATTCCGTTTCTCATTAACTCTCAGACATCTTGAGAAATTCGATCTTACTTATCAGTATCCTGAAACAGTTGCAACAGGGACTAATATGAAGTCATCGGGTTTTCTTGAGAATTCACTAAGACATGCTATTGTGGGCATTGAGCTTATTCCCCATAAAAACTTCTATATAAGTGCAGGTTATAATTATCAGCGAAGAAGAGAGCTTGAGATCGAATCAAAAGTTTCAACCGTGGGATTCTCGTGGGGGTTCGGGATAAATACCTCATTCATGAATATTGAGTTTGGAAGAGCTACATACCATCTTGCCGGCTCTTCAAATAGTATTTCTTTAATATTAAGACCGGATCAATTTTATAAAAAGCACTCTGATTAGTTTGTGTTCTCAGCACAGACCCCAGGGTGAAGATCAATCCTTCCTTAGTGAAACCAGTGTTATGATTCTTGTCAGACTTGCCTGATAACACTTTATTTCTCACCTTTGTGAATTCTTTATGTAATTGGCCCCCCAACAGGGCTGTTGGAATAAAACCTCCTTTAAGGGGCAGGTGGTAAAAAACAAGGTAATAATCAGATATGGATAAGAAACTTATTATAGCAATTGATGGATATTCATCCTGCGGGAAAAGCACATTTGCAAGATTAATCGCAAAAGAGCTGAAATATATTTTTATTGATAGCGGTGCAATGTACCGTGCCGTAACTCTCTTTTACATGAGAAGAAAATATATAGGCAGTACAGGGTTGAATTTATCAGCTATTATCTCTGAACTAAATGATATACATATCGATTTTGTTTTTAATCCCGATTTAGATGTATATGAAACTTTCCTGAACTCCGAAAATGTGGAAAAAGAGATAAGAAGCATGGAAGTGACGGCCTATGTTAGCAGAATAAGCCAGATTTTTGAAATTCGTTCACGTATGGTTGAATTACAGCGACAGATAGGAATATCTAAAGGAATTGTAATGGATGGCAGGGATATCGGAACCGTCGTTTTTCCCGATGCTGATATAAAAATCTTCATGACTGCCTCGGTTGATATCAGGGCCAGAAGAAGACATGATGAATTGAAGAACAAAGGAATAAATGTTGATTTTGAAGAGATAAAAAGAACTATAATCGCGCGTGATATAGCAGATGAAAACAGGGATATCAGCCCCCTCAGGAGAGCAGATGATGCCATTATTCTTGATAACAGCAGAATGACTGTAGATGAGCAAATGGTATGGATAAATGCAATTATTGAAAAGAAAAGAAATGGTAGTTGAGATTGATAAACAGTCGGGATTCTGCTTTGGTGTTCAAAATGCAGTTGAAATAGCAGAAAAAGCCCTTCTGAAAGGCGAAAGGGTTTTTTCTCTTGGTCCTATTGTTCATAACGATAAGGAGGTGGATCGCCTCTCATCACTCGGACTGGTGTCAATAGACCACGAAGAATTCAGAAAGCTGAAAGACTGTAAGGTTCTTATCAGGGCCCACGGGGAACCACCTGAAACATATTTAACTGCAAAAAAGAACAATTTAACAATAATTGAAGCCACATGTCCGATCGTAAAAAGGCTACAGTCTAAAATCAGGGAAACATGGGAAAGAACCAAAACGGGTGACGGTCAGGTTGTGATCTTTGGGAAACCCGGACATGCTGAAGTAGTTGGATTACTCGGGCAGATTAATAATGAAGGTATTCTTGTATCAGGTCCGGATGATTTCAGGAAAATTGACATTTCAAAACCTGTTTATCTTTTTTCTCAGACAACTATGAGTGTAAAAGAATACAGCAGGCTTACTGATATACTGCACTCAATGATGGAAGCAGGAGGAATTGCCGATCCATCACAAAACCTGATCATAAATAAAACGATTTGCGGTCAGGTTTCAAACCGCGAGCCACATCTCAAGACTTTTGCAAAGAAGCACGACATAATAATTTTTGTAAGCGGACGGCAAAGCTCCAATGGGAAAATGCTGTATTCCGTCTGTAAAAATGTAAACCCTGATACTCATTTTGTTTCAAGTCATGAAGAACTCGACAAATCCTGGTTTGCCGGTAAAAACTCAGTAGGTATATGCGGCGCTACCTCAACACCCAAATGGCTTATAGAAAACATAAGGGATATCATTTCAAATATCTGACTATAGCAGTGTTCCGGCACTTGTAAGGCTTAAAAAATTGTATTACCTTTGTTGGCTTATTTTAGACAATTTATTTATGGCAAAGATCAAGAGAATCGGGGTACTGACATCAGGAGGAGACGCCCCAGGAATGAATGCGGCAATTCGAGGTGTTGTTCGAACTGCAGTCTATAACGGGTTGGAAGTAATGGGGATCCATCAGGGTTACCAGGGTCTTATAGATTCAAATTTCACACCGTTGCAGTCAGCCAGTGTCAGCGACATTATTCAAAGAGGCGGAACTATACTTAAAACAGCCAGATGCGAGGAGTTCAGAACTCCGGAAGGGAGGCTCAAGGCTTTTAATAATCTTAAAGAAGCTCAGATTGACGGAGTAGTTGTGATAGGCGGAGACGGATCATTTACAGGAGGAAGAATTTTTAACGAAGAATATGATATTCCTTTTGTAGGGATACCGGGTACAATTGACAATGATATTTATGGTACTGATTACACAATAGGTTATGATACGGCTCTTAATACTGTTGTGGAGGCTGTTGATAAGATCAGGGATACAGCCAGCGCTCATAACAGAATGTTTTTTGTTGAGGTAATGGGTGCAGAGGCAGGATTTATTGCTCTTTATAGTGGAATTGCAACGGGTGCCGAAGCAATTATTATTCCTGAGATAAAGGAAACCGAACAGGATCTGAAAGCAATGATAGCAGCCGGTAATACCCGGAAAAAATCCAGTAATATTATAATTGTTGCAGAAGGACATAAGGAAGGTGGCGCATTTGCAATGGCTGAGAAAGTGAAGAATGACTTCAAGGATTATGATGTAAGGGTATCCGTTCTGGGACATCTTCAGAGAGGTGGATCACCTTCAGCCATCGACAGGGTAAATGCCAGCAGGCTTGGACAGGCTGCAGTAGAAGCCCTTATAGATGACCAGAAGAGCGTTATGGTTGGTATTATGAACGGAGAGATAACTCTTGTGCCTTTCCGTAAAGCCGTAAAGCTTCATAAAGATGTGAACCGCGATCTTGTGGAATTAGCTAAAATATTATCAGTATAGAAAAAGTCAAAATGT